>NZ_JAXOJP010000001.1:0-493087 GCF_036663795.1 Parasphingomonas halimpatiens | reverse complement strand
CACTTTCGCCTGGCTCGGGCGATGCCGACGCCTTGCCAAGGACTGGGAACGATCCATCGAAAGCTCGACCGCATGGGCAACCATCGCCAGCATCCGCATGATCACCCGCAGAATCGCAAGAGTCTCAATCAGTTGAGAAACTTTTGAATCAGGCTCTTACACTGAGCGGTACGCCGGCAGCAGCATTATATAGACCGATCACAACCGTTGATGCGTCAACGAATTCCGGGTGATTTATCTTTCCATCTTGACTGCCGCCGCGTTGAAAATCCCAATATGCGTTTTGAGAAAACAAAACAGGTCCTGCTGCCAACGCTTCGGATGATTTGCTGTTCAACCCGGAATTATACACTTCTATCGGATTGATGCCGCTCGGCCATCGCAGAATTTCACCTCTCGCATCCCGGACGGGCAGACGGGTCAGCGGATCTGTTATCCCCCTGGGCGTACCCCAATCCTGTGTAATCTTGGTGTATCCGCCCTCAGCGTGCCGGCCTCCGTCGGAAAGTGCGAATGGATTTTTCGTGACGTTTTCTTGCGCTGACGCGACATTCGTCACCCCATGATCAGCGACGTCGATAGCGCTCGGCGTTTCGCCAATCGAACCCATCGCTGGTCCGGCAGCCTGAGGCGGGTTGGCGCCGATTCCGATCGCAGGAGCCGCCGCCGCCGCGAGGCCTTGCGGCCCGACGATTGGCGCCAGGGCCAATATCCGTCGTCGCATAGGGTCGATCACAGGCGGCGCGCCACCTGCGGCGGAGGAGTTGGAACTGGCCGCCCCTTGGAGGGTGGCGGTCTGCGCTTTGAGTTGCGGTGTACACATGCGCGGCCTTCTGCCGCGATCTATAGACGAGTTGAATCACCGGATCGCCTCATGCTTCGCTCCTGGATCGAGCCCTGCGCATTAGGCGTCTTTGCGATTTTGCGCCGTTCGATAGCGTCCGTGCCTGCCGACGGGCGCCTCGCCAGCTATCGGTGACGAACCGGACCCGCATTACTTTCACCGCCAGCGCTACCGCCACGTCAGAGCGGGATCGCCGAGCGATCAAAGTACGACGCGTGTCTCGCCCGCTCCCGCAACGCAAACGCGTCGCTGCTACGTCCCGCCCACCACCAGATAGCGCGGCCCCGGCCCTTCCGCGCCGAGCCGGTCTTCGGGATTGTACAACGCGCATTTGCGCAGCGACAGGCAGCCGCAGCCGATACACTTGTCGAGCCGATCGCGCATCCGCTCCATTGCAGCGATCCGAGTATCGAGCTGGCGGCGGAAACCGCGGCTGATCCGGTTCCAGTCGGCCTGGGTCGGGGTGCGGCCCTGCGGCAAGCCGGCCAGTTCGACGCGAATCGCCTCCAGCGAAAAGCCGAGTTCTTGCGCGATCAGCGCAAAGGACAGGCGGCGAATGTCGGAACGCAGGAAACGACGTTGCCCACCGCGCGTGCGCAGCGCCTCGACCAGCCCCTTCTCCTCCCAGAAACGGATCGCCGACACCGACAGCCCGGTGCGCCCCGCCAGCTCGCCGATCGTCAGCAGCATATCGCCCTTGCCCGTCACTTCGTCCTCCGTCGCAACCCGCTTGACCTCAACTTAGGCTGAGGTTGTACGACTCGCAAATGCCGCGCGATCGTCGCGCCGAAGGAGCATTTTCATGGCCGCACCGTTCATCGAACACGTCAACATCACCGTCCGCGATCCCGATGCCAGCGCCGCATTGTTCGCCCGCCTGTTCGACTGGCACGAGCGCTGGCGCGGCCCCTCGCTGCTGGGCGGGCGCACCATCCATGTCGGCGACGATCGCTTCTACCTTGCGCTATATACGCATGCCGGCACCGCCACGCCGGCCAGCACCTTTGCCAAGGGAAATCCGCTCAACCATGTCGGCATCGTCGTCGACGATCTCGACGCGATCGAGCGTCGCGTCGTGGCGGCGGGCCTCGTGCCGTTCAACCATGCCGATTACGAACCCGGCCGTCGCTTCTATTTCCTCGACCCCGACGGCACCGAATTCGAGATCGTCAGCTACGCCTGAGATCGCCCCATTCGAACGAAGCGCGCGAGATATTTGCGCGGCCGGTCGGATCAGCCAAGTGCCACATCGTCGAATTCATCGCAGTTTGTCGCCGTAGCGAAAGAAGCGATCGTCCTTGCGCCATAAACTAGCAGGCTTCCGACAATTCCACTGCTTCGCGACGAAGATCCGCCACTGTTTGATGATTGATCGCTGCGTGCGCACAGGAGCAACGTAGATCGTCTGCCGCGACATCCAGATCGCATAAAATCGCGATCTTTGCGGCGGCAGATCGGCCGTCAGGAATTGCCCGCCGTCACTGACATATTCGGGATCGATCGGGCCGAAAAAATCGTTCCCGGTGAGAAATCTAAGTGCCGCCAGAACTTCGATGACATGCATCGTGCGAGGCTGGCGAGCCTGGTCGGCGGACATGATGGTCTGTGGCGGGACCTCCTCGAGTTGATCGACCAATTGCGCAGGGGCGCTGCAGCGATGCCGTTCCAACAGCGCGTAATCCGCGCGCGTGCTGCCCGCGCCAAGCGCGCGCACGACTGCCGCGAGGTTACCTTGGCTGGCGATCGCTGCCGACGGCACGAGGCAGCTCGGCAAGATCACCGCCAAGGCTGCGATGGCTTTCATCGCGGCCCCTTGGCTGGACCGTCATTCTGGTAGAAGTCGATATAAACCTTGTCCGAATGGCCAAAACTGTCGCCGCCATTGTTCACGAATGGCCCATAGGATTTGTAAACGCTGGTCCGCACATAGAGCTTCCCGGGAAAACTGGTTGAGGGCCTCGGCGCGACATTAGCATCTCGGAGGTAGAAGAACTGCACATTCGCCGGCACCCGTAGATTCGATGATGATTGCGCGGGCCAAACGGCCTGGTTCCATTGACGCTGGACCAATGGGTTCGTGTTTCTGCTCTGATCATCGCGTCGGGTGCTGCTGTTTCTACGTGATATGACACCGATCAATGCACGAGCGTCCCACAACGCGGACCATGATGCGTCCTGCCAATTCGCTCGATCATAAAGAGTCTGGGTAGGTGACTTGAGCTGAGGATATAAGCTCGCGGTCTCACCATAGATCGATTGCGCGCGCGACAACTCATCCTCGGTGGCGGGACTACCCTGCGGTGAACCACTGCCTTTGCCCACATCAGCCGCAAACTTTGACGAAGGCAGCCCGACGCTCGTTGGGGAGGTGGGCGGTGTGAGGGGGGATATAGCTCGACCCGGTGTCGTTGTTCCGGATCGCTGCGAGAACTCGGCCAATGGAGTAACGGCCATGGCCCGGCGACGCAAGAAATCACCCGGTCCCGTGGCGGTGGCGTTGCCAACTGGGCTGGTCGGTTCGAGCGTCAGCGCGCTCTCCCGAGCAGCGAGCGGCGATTTGAGTTGAGGCGAGCACATGGATGAAGTTTTATGCCGAGTCGCCGTGACGTTGAATCGCGATGTGCGGTTGTATCGGCCGGATTTGGAGAGGGCGTGCGCGGGGAGCGTCTGTTGCCAACGCAGCCGCGTGTTCGAACACATCATCCGCCTCCTTGAGACTGGGCAAGCATTTGAAGGGCCACACTCAACTAGCGCATTAATTTTAACGCAATTCTCATCATGTTGTAAAACGAAATTTGATCAAATACGGATCAAAACAAAAACAGGCGAAGCCGCGCGATCTCGTACGATGTCCGGTCGCAAGAGCTACAGGCGCCTCCCTACATGTCGGCAATGCGTTCTTCGGGATGGCATCGCCATAGTTCGCTACGCCGCGCCGCAGACGGCAGCGAATTCGAGATCGTCCGCTACGCCTGAAGATTACCCCACTCCAACCCAAAGCGCGCGAGATATTTGCGCAGCCGGTCGGCATCATTGGCCGAGCTGCGCCGGCCCCGCGACGCGCTGAACAGCGCGCGTCCCGCTTCCGACAGCGAGCGGCTGCGGCGGCAGGTCGCCACCACCGCCGCGAGTTGCACACGGTCGAACGGGTCGATCTCGGCGAGCGCGGCATCGCTCAGCAGCCGTATCAGGCCATCGTCGCCGCCGTCGCCCGGCGACCATAGCGAGGCGAGGCGCGCTATCTCGGCGGCGACCGCTTCGCCGTCGATGCGGCCCTTGGGCGACAGCGTCGCCATCCGCGTCACGCTCGCCGCCAGGTCGCGGAAATTGCCCTGCCACGCCGCGCCCGGTGCGGTCGCGAAGGCGAGGTAACGCGCGCGCGCCTCGCGGTTGAAGGTCACGCGCTGGCCCTCGCGCTCGGCAAAGCGGTCGAGCTCGTAATCGAGGTTGGGCTCGATATCCTCGCGCCGCTCGGCCAACCCGGGCAGCGCGAAGGTCCACAGGTTGAGCCGCGCGAACAGATCGTCGCGAAACCGCCCCTCCGCCACCGCGCGACCGAGATCGCGATTGGTCCCGGCGATCAACTGAAATGCCGACGATGTCTCGCTGTCGGCGCCGACCGGCAGGAAACGCTTGTCCTCTATCGCGCGCAGGATCATCGCCTGCTCGTCGAGACCGAGCTCGCCGATCTCGTCGAGGAACAGCATGCCCTTGTCGGCGGCGCGCAACAGCCCCGGCCGGTCCGCCGCCGCGCCGGTGAACGATCCCTTTTTGTGCCCGAACAGCGCCGACATCGCGCCATCGCCCCTCAGCGTCGCGCAATTGACCTCGACGAACGGCCCGCCCAGCTGGTGCTTCAGCCGCTTCAGCTCGTAGATCCGGCGCGCCAGCTGGCTCTTGCCGGCGCCGGTCGGCCCGATCAGCAGCACCGGCGCGGTCGATCGCACCGCGACCTGCTCGATCTCGTCGATCAGCCGGTTGAACGCGGCATTCTTCGTGTCGATGCCCGATTTGAGGAACGAAGTGCTCTCCGCGCTCGCCGCAGCAAAGCGCGTCGCGATGCTGTCATAGCGCGACAGGTCGAGATCGATGATGTTCCAGGTGCCCGGCGCATTGCCATTGACCATCCGCGCCGGCTGGCTCTGCAGCAGCCGCCCGGGCAAATAATGCGCCTCGGTCAGCAGAAACAGGCAGATCTGCGCGACGTGCGTGCCGGTGGTGATGTGGACGAGATAATCCTCGGCCTCGGGATCGAACGGATAATCGCGCGCAAAGTCGAGCAGCTTGCCGTACACCTCCTCGAAATCCCACGGATCGGCAAAGTTGATGATGCGCTTGTCGACCGTCGTCTCGGGCGAGACGCTGGCGATGTCCGCCGCCACGAAATCGGCCAGCCGCGTGTGCATATCGGCATGGATCATCACGAAGCGATCGACCCGCAGGTCCTCATGCATCGCGAGTGCTACGCTCGGCCGCCACTTGCCCCAGCGCGTCGGCCCGAACTTGCTCGCGTCGAGCGTGGAACCGAGGAAACCGATGACGACGAGCGGCTTCACGAGAGCCCCGCCCGCTTGGCCTTGTCATGCAAATGGGCAAACGCCCTCCGCAATTTGGGTCGCGCGCCAGCCGTCTTCATCCATCGCGGCAATCTCGCCATCATCGTCATGCTTCTCTGGCCGGCCGCGCGTTCGCGCAACGACGCGTTGAGATAAGCTTCCAGAAACACGAGATGCACCGGATTATATGCCCACAACTGCTCGCTCCCGACGACCTCCGTCAGAAACAGGGGCAGGCCGAAATATGGATCGATGCCCTCGTGCTGCGCCGGCGTCAGCGGCATGACGGAAGCCGGATATGCCCCGCTGTGGCCGCACAGCGCACAGCGTACCCGCGCCATGAGTTGGCCATGTCGAGCAAAGGCAGCCAATCGAATCTGACGCGGCAACGGCGAACCGCAGCGCTCGCAGCGCGGATTCCAGCTTGCGAGATGAACCTCTCGCAATCTCGCCGCACGCGTCGGCGAGCTCTCGATCGCATGACTGCATCGCGTACAAACGAGGCGTGACCCCAAGGCGCCGCGCGCTGTCACCTTCGCGAGACCATCGCATTTGGGACATTGCACCCAGATCACACCTGACAGGGCCTGCAGATGGAAGCCGGGATCGGCACAGCGAGATTGGTGGGTCGAAGGCATTCTTATCCTGTAGGATAAGATACGAGCTGTGTCGATAGATTTTCCCTGACCAACACGAAGCTCATCATTTATGACTATTTTCGAGAATTCGCTGTTTATACTTCTATATCATGTACTTATGATTTTTCCGCCTTGCCTTGTGCGCAACTGGCACGCCCGCTGCAATGCCCATCACGTCCCGACGGCAAGTCGAACAGCCAGCGGGACGGCGCGGAACGCGGGGCGGTCGGAATCGGCCGGCCGCCCCCGACACCCGCGGATGAGTTTCACAGGGCGTAGCTCAGTCTGCGCAGAGCACCGGTCTTGGGAACCGGGGGTCGCAGGTTCGAGTCCTGCCGCCCTGACCAGGGAAGAAGGAGGAAGGACGATGGCAAACAAGGGACTCTTCGCCTCGGCGATCGCCCGGCTGCTTCCGGCAGCGGACAGCGTGAACCGCGAAGGTGCGCCGGCCTATGGCTATGGCCCCGAGGCGAAGCTCGCGCAGCTCGCCGCGACCGGCACCTTGTCGGACAGCTTCTACGGCGTCGCCGGCGATCATCTCGCCGAGGCGCTGGAGGCGGCGCGCGCCGTCGATCCGCTCTTCGTTGCCAGGGCTGCCGTCTATGCGCGGCAGGCAGGCAAGATGAAGGACATGCCCGCGTTGCTCACGGCCTACCTCACGGTGGCCAATCCGGATCTCGCGGTGCGCGTCTTCGGCCGCGCGATCGACAATGGCCGGATGTTGCGCAACTTCGTGCAGATCATGCGGTCGGGCCAGGTCGGGCGCACGTCGCTCGGCACGCGGCCGAAGCGGCTGGTGCGCGAGTGGCTGGAGCGGGCGAGCATGCGCGATCTGATGGCGGCCGCGACGGGTAACGATCCGTCGCTCGCCGACATCGTCCGCATGGTTCACCCCAAGCCAGCCGATGCCGCACGGCGCGCCTTTTATGGCTGGTTGATCGGCAAGCCGTACGACGTCGCCGCGCTGCCGGTGGAGATTGCCGCGTTCGAGGCATGGAAGCGGGCGCCCAAGGGCGCCCTGCCGCCAGTGCCATTCGAGTGGCTCACCGCCTATCCGCTGTCGGCGGAGCAGTGGGCGTCGCTCGCCGGAACGATCGGCTGGCAGGCGTTGCGGATGAACCTCAACACGTTGGCGCGCTCCGGTGCGTTCGACGTGGCGGGGGTCACGGCAAAGGTCGTCGCCCGCTTGTCGGATCCGGCGGCCGTCGCGAAGGCGCGGGTCCTGCCCTATCAGTTGATGGTGGCATTGGGCTCGGCCGGGGATGGCGTGCCGCTCGCGGTGCAGGCCGCGCTGGAGGAAGCGCTCGAGATCGCGGTCTCGAACGTGCCGAAGGTCGCGGGTCGGGTGGTCGTCTGCCCCGACGTGTCGGGGTCGATGGGTTCGCCGGCGACGGGCTACCGCAAGGGCGCCTCGTCCAAGGTGCGGTGCATCGATGTCGCGGCCCTGGTCGCGGCGGCGATGTTGCGTACCAACCGCGACGCACGCGTGCTGCCGTTCGAGCAGCGGGTCGTTCCCCTGGCGCTCGACGCCCGGGCGCGGCTCGCGGTCAACGCGGCGAAGCTGGCGGCGGTCGGGGGCGGGGGAACCTGCGTCTCGGCACCGCTCGCCCAGCTCAACGCGGAAGGCGCGGCGGTCGATCTGGTCGTGATCGTCTCGGACAATGAGTCCTGGGTCGATGCCGGCCGGCGCGGCGCGACGACGACGATGCAGGAATGGGTGAAGCTCAAGAAGCGCAACCCGGGTGCCAAGCTCGTCTGCATCGACATCCAGCCTTACGGCACGACCCAGGCACAGGGCCGGCCGGACATTCTCAATGTCGGGGGTTTCTCCGACGCGGTGTTCGATACGATCGCACGCTTCGCCAATGGTGAGGCAAGCGACTGGGTCGGCATCGTCAACCAGACGGAGGTATAAGAATAGACCGTGGCGAATGCCGGTGGGACTACATCCTGCCACGATGGTCCGACGAGTAAAGCGCCCCGAGGCCGGCAACGGAGGACGGGAGATGCGGGTTCGAATCCCGCCTGTCAGAGGTAGCTTAAGGACCGCGTCTCACCGATCCTCGTCGCCACGGTCGACCTTGTCATCACGGCGAATGCCGACCGGACTACATGGTCTTCACAACCCCAGGTCGCGGGTTCGAGTCCCGCCGGGCCGTCTTTATCGGCTCGTAGCTCAGTTGGTTAGAGCGGGAACATGTCTGGTCAAAACCTCGTCGCCGTGAACCAATTCAAGCTGGCGAATGCTGGTGGGACTACAGGTAGAGCAGCCGCCCTCGGGCGGTCAGTCGGTGGTTCGATTCCACCTCCGGGCAACCGGGTAGCTCAGTAAATACGTCTCACCATCCCTCGTCGCCAGCACCGAACACACCGGCGAATGCCGGCGGGACTACATCACGCCTGAAACGTCGGTTCGACTCCGGCCGGTCTGCTTCGCGCGAGCGGATGGACCGTCGTCTAGCGAGTAGGACACAGGCTTCTGTCTCGTCATAACCTCGTCGCCGACACGACGATAATATGGAAAGAAGCAACAGGAGGTCGTCATGACCGAAGCGAATTTCGATTACCGGCATGTCGAGGGCGGCGTGCCGATCAAGATGTGGACGCGCGGCGTGCCCGTCGACGACAAGGCGCGCGACCAGCTGTCGCGCGCGGCGCGCATGCCGTTCGTGTTCAAGCACGTGGCGGCGATGCCCGACGTCCATGTCGGCATCGGCGCGACGGTCGGCTCGGTCATCCCGACGCGCGGCGCGGTCATCCCGGCGGCCGTCGGGGTCGATATCGGATGCGGCATGATGGCGGCGCGCACCTCGCTCGACGCCAGCGACCTGCCCGACAATCTCGAGGGCGTGCGCGCGGCGATCGAGCGCGCGGTGCCGGTCGGCCGCTCGGTCGGTCGCGGCAACCGCGACACCGGCTCGTGGGGCGACCCGCCGGCCGAGATCGTCGCCGCCTGGGCGACGCTGGCCGAGCGCTTCGATCGTATCGTGGCGAAATATCCGCGGCTGGCGAAGACCAACAACCTCGTCCATCTCGGCACGCTCGGCAACGGCAACCACTTCATCGAAGTGTGCCTCGATACCGAGAACCGCGTGTGGCTCATGCTGCACTCGGGCTCGCGCGGGGTGGGCAATGCGATCGGCAGCTTCTTCATCGAATTGGCCAAGCAGGACATGCGCAAATGGCACATCAACCTGCCCGACCAGGACCTCGCCTATTTCCCGGAAGGGACCGACCATTTCGACGACTATGTCGAGGCGGTCGGCTGGGCGCAGGATTTTGCGGCGCTCAACCGCCGCATGATGGTGGCCAACGTGATCCGCGCGCTCCGCACGCAGATCGCCAAGCCGTTCGATGCCGAGCTCGAAGCGATCAACTGCCATCACAATTATGTGACGCGGGAAAATCACTTTGGCGAGAATGTGCTGATCACCCGCAAGGGAGCGATGCGCGCGGCGAAGGGTGTGCTGGGGATCATCCCGGGGTCGATGGGCGCCAAGTCGTTCATCGTCCGCGGCCTCGGCAACCCGGAATCGTTCGACAGCTGCAGCCACGGCGCGGGGCGCGTGATGTCGCGCACCGAGGCGAAGAAGCAGGTCAGCCTCGCCGATCACATCGCCGACACGGCGGGCGTCGCCTGCCGCAAGGACGAAGGTGTGATCGACGAAAGCCCACGCGCGTACAAGCCGATCGAGGCCGTCATGGCGGCGCAGGCCGACCTGGTCGAGATCGTCCACACGCTGAAGCAGGTGGTGTGCGTCAAAGGCTAGCGCCCCAACGTGCACCGCGCCCGGCCCTCACCCTTTCGCGGCTTCGCCGCTCTTTCCCTCTCCCATTGGGAGAGGGAGGGAGGCGCGAAGCGCCGGAAGGGTGAGGGCAGGCCGATAGGTTGAACAACTGCCTGCATTTCGAAAGGATAAGGACATGCTGCAAATGCTGATATGCCGATCCTGCGGACGGCAATTGTCTCGCCCGGTAAATCTCCTCGAAGAGGACGATCCAAAAGCGCCGACGCCGACGATCGAGGATCAGGTGCCACCCTTTGCGGAAGGCATCGCCCTGATCGTCAGAGAAGAGCCGATCAGGACTGTCATCGTCGGAGATCCTCATCCGCTTTCGGTAACGCCCCAGGCGTGGATGAACCCGAACGACCTGCTTAAAACGGTCCGGAACTCCAATTTGGCGTCGAGGCTCAACGGTTGTTGCGGCCTGGACGGCTGTGACGGGCCGAACCAACTTTGCGTTTGCGGTGCCGAGATCGGCACGCGGCTAAGCGACTGCTGGACGATGAACGTCTTTGTCCCTCTGCAGGAAGCGACGGAGTGGACCACCAATGGATTAGAACAATGATCACCATCAACGGCTCACACGGCGAAGGCGGCGGACAGATCGTGCGCAATGCGTGCGCGCTGTCGCTCGTCACCGGCCAGCCGTTCCGCATCACCGACATCCGCGGCGGGCGCGAAAAGCCCGGATTGATGCGCCAGCACGTCACGGCGATCGAGGCCGCCTGCGCGATCGGCAACGGCACCTGCGAGGGCGTCGCGGTCGGCGCGCGCGAGATGCGCTTCACCCCCGGCACCGTCGTGCCCGGCGACTATACATTCGCGATCGGCACGGCGGGGAGCACGGGGCTGGTGCTCCAGACGATCCTGATGCCGCTCCTGCTCGCCGGCGGGCCGTCCCGGCTCGTGCTTGAGGGCGGCACGCACAACATGCGCGCGCCGCCGTTCGAGTTCATCGACAAGTGCTTCCTGCCGATCGTCAACCGGCTCGGGCCGGTCGTCACCGCGCGCCTCGTCCGCCACGGTTTCTACCCCAGCGGCGGCGGCCGGATCGAGATCGACGTGACCCCGGCGCCGCTGCGGCCGATCGACTGCGTCGTGCGCGGCGCGCTCACCGGCCGTTCGGTGACCGCGCTGTTCGCCGGCCTGCCGTTCGACATTGCCGAGCGTGAGTTGAAGACCACGCGCAAGCTGCTCGACGGCTGGCCCGAAGACGCCTTTGTCGTGCGCCAGCTGCCCGAGGATCGCGGCCCCGGCAACATCCTGCTGGTCGAGGCGGCGTTCGAACATGTCACCGAAATCGTCAGCGGTTTCGGCCGGCTCGGCGTGCCCGCCGAACAACTCGCCAAGCGCGCGGCGGGGCGGATGAACGGCTATCTCGCGAGCAGCGCCTTTGCCGGGCCATATCTCGCCGACCAGCTCGTCCTGCCGTTCGCGCTGGCCGACGGCGGCGTGTTCACCACGGTCAAGCCGAGCGACCATCTGCGCACGGCGAGCGACATCATAACGTTGTTCCTCGATCGCAAGCCGGTGATCGCGGAACAGCCCGACGGCACGCACCGCGTCACCTGCTGACGCGGCTGCGTGCCGCCGCGCACGGTGCCACTCACCCCGCCAGCGACCGCTGCATATACAGCGTATCGAGCCGCCGCCCGAACTTGATCCCGACATTGCGCATCCGCCCTGTCTCGACAAAGCCGAGCCTGGCGTGCAGCGCGACCGAGGCGGTTTCGGCGCCGCCGATCACTGCCAGCACCTCGCGAAAGCCCGAAGCGGCCGCGCGCTCGAGCAGCACCGCCAGCAAGGCCCGCCCCACCCCGCGGCCGATCGCGTCGGGCGCGACGTAGATGCTGTCCTCGCACGCCTCGCGATAGGCCGGGCGGTCGCGGAATTGCGTGGCATAGGCATAGCCGATCACCGTGCCCTCGGCCTCGGCTACCACGAACGGCCAGCCGCGCCCGGCCAGCGCCGCGATCTTGTCGCGCCAGAAGGCGGCATCGGGCGGGTCGGTGTCGAAGGTCGCGGTGCCATGCAGCACATGATGCCCGTAGATCGCCGCGATCGCCGTCGCGTCGCTCGCGGCGACGGCCCGAACCGCCAGTGCACTCATCCGGGGTCGATCGTCTGCCACCATGTCGACAAGACTATCGCCGATCCGTCGCCATGCAATATCCGCCGGACACGAAAAGGCCGCGCAACCCGTTCACGGATTGCGCGGCCCTGTTCGTCTGCAGTCGCGCGGCGCGGGGAAACCCGCGCCAGGCAATTACATGGTGTTGCCGGTCACGTTGCCGGCGGCCTCGGGTGCCGCGACATTCGCAGTCGCATTGGCATCGACCGGGGCGTCGCCCAGATTGGTGACGGTGTCCGCCTCGTTGGCGACGGTCAGTTCATTGGCGGTCGCATTGTCGATCGGCGCGTCCTTCTTGCAAGCGGCGAGGCCGAGCGAGGCGGCGGCGATCATCGAGGCGATAACGATCTTCTTCATGTACATTCTCCTTGGTCGACCGGGCAGACCCCAAGAGCAGCCCGATCGCTACTCTTCCCCTACCCGTAACCAAACTCCCCTCTGGCTCAATTCCTATTAAATTGATAGGGGAAAAATCAT
Organism: Parasphingomonas halimpatiens; assembly: GCF_036663795.1. Lineage (NCBI taxonomy): Bacteria > Pseudomonadati > Pseudomonadota > Alphaproteobacteria > Sphingomonadales > Sphingomonadaceae > Parasphingomonas > Parasphingomonas halimpatiens. The sequence goes on along the minus strand of NZ_JAXOJP010000001.1, from coordinate 480,656 downwards.
CGACGCTGTCAGGACGCTCAGCAGGGATGAACGAAGCGATGCCCCGCCTTACGAAAGGATCTCGCGCCCTGGTCGGCAATGGTAAGGGCGCCGCGATGCGTTACCTGCTTCTCCCGATCGCGCTGCTCGGCACAGCGTTCGCCGCGCCGGCCACGGCGCAACTTGCCCCACCCCCCGTCATAGCGACGTCCCCGGCACCGGCACCACCGCTCGTCACGCTCGAAGCACCTGCCGACGCGCTGACCCGCGACGCCGACGAATATGCCCGCCAGTTCGCCGTCCCGCGCGACGAAGCGCAGCGCCGTCTTGTCGCGCAGGAGGACAGCGTCTTGGCAACCGACGCACTGGCCGAGGAGTTTCGCGACCGGCTGACCGGCATCGTCATCGAGCATCGTCCGGCATGGCGCATCGTCGTCGTCCTCGCCGGCAGCGCTCCGGTCGCCGACCGCACCATCGTCGCAGGCGGGCTGACCGTGCCGGTGATCTTCCGCACGGGCGCCGGCGCAACCCGTGAACAGGTGGTCTGGGCGATGACCTGGCACCAGGCCGCGATCCGCGCGCTGCTGCCGCGACCGCCCGGCATGGGCCTCGACCCCCGCACCGGCGAACTGGTCGTCACGCTCGGCGCGGCCGATGCCGCCGCAGCCGGCGGCGCCGACGCGCTGCGCGACCGGATCGTCGCCATCGCCCATGTCCCGGTGCGGATCAGCGTGATCGAGCGTATCGACCGTGATCTGGATCTCGCCGGCGGCGCGCGCATCGAAGGCGTCGAGCCGGGCGACGGCAAGCGTTATCGCTGCACCACCGGCTTCGCGGTCAGCGACGGCACGCGCCAGGGCCTGACCACCGCCGCGCACTGCGCCGACGCGATGACCTATATGGATCCGCGCGGCGGCACCGTGCCGCTCACCTTTCTCGGCCAATGGGGCTGGGGTTATCAGGACGTGCAGATCGGCCTCAGCGCCGCGCCGGCCACGCCGACGCTGTACGACGACACCGCCAAGACCTTCGAGCGCCCGGTCCTCGCGCAGCGCAGCCGCGCGGCGACGCGCGCCGGCGATTTCGTCTGCCATCGCGGCGAGCGCACCGGCTATAGCTGCTCGCTCGTCCAGCTGACCGATTTCGCCCCGGCCGGCGATCTGTGCGGCGGGGCGTGCCTGCCGACCTGGGTCGCCGTCGCCGGGCCGAAATGCCAGGGCGGCGACAGCGGCGCGCCGGTGTTTCTCGGCGGCACCGCCTTCGGCATGGTCAAGGGCGGCAGCTACCGGCCCGATGGCAGCTGCGCCTTCTATTTCTACATGTCGCTCGACTATCTTCCGCCGGGCTGGACATTGTTGCGCGCGGCGTCGCCGGGTGTGTCGATATCGACCAGCCATTCGGGCGGCACGGCAACACCCGGCGCCTCGCGCAGCAGCGCCCGCGCGCCCTGATCGCCGCTGAGCGTCGCGACCAGCGGGAAGGCGCCGCGTGCCATCACCGCCGGCACCATCCGCACGCCGTCCGACAATGTCGCGGTCAGCGCCCCCTCATGCGTCGCCAGTAGCGCGAGGATATGCGCGGCGGGCACCAGCGGCATATCGGCCAAGGCTATCAGGCAGGCATCGCACCCGGTCGCTTCCGCCGCCGCGATGCCGATCTTCAAGGACAGGCTCATCGGCGCATCCGGTGGCGCGCGACGGCAGTCGAACCCCAGCGCGGCAAGATCGACTCCGCTCGGCCCCGTCACCGCGATATGCGCCGCGAACGGGATCGCGGCCAGCATCGCGGCGGCATGCGTCCCGAGCGGCCGGCCACGAAACGGCGCTGCAAGCTTGTCGCCGCCGAAACGCGTGCTGCGCCCCGCCGCCAGCAACACCAATGTCACGCGCTCCGCCGCAATCGCCATCTTGCCAGTCCCGCCCTTTCGCGCGTTAAGCTCGTGCGATGGACGATAGCGGCATTTTCCCCTTCCTTATGCAAAAAGCCGCTGTCGGCGTGCGCACTGCGCTGGTCACCATCACCGGCGTCTCGGGCAGTTCGGTGCGCAACCCCGGCGCGCATCTCGCCGTCGCGGCCGATGGCAGTTGGCGTGGCTCACTGTCGGGCGGCTGTATCGAGGCAGCGGTCGTCACCGACGCGATCGATGCGATCGCCACCGGCACATCGCGCGCGATCCGCTTCGGCACCGGCTCGCCCTATCTCGACATCCGCCTGCCCTGCGGCGGCTGGGTCGACGTGTTGATCAATCCGGTTACCGATCCCGCGCCGATCGCCCGGGTCGCGACGATGCTCGCGGAGCGCACCCCTGCCCTGCTCGCGCTACCGCTCGGCTACGGGCCCATTGCGGTAATGGCCGGCGACGCGCCGTGGCGCACATGCCGCGATACAACGCATTTCACCGTCGCGCATTTGCCACCTTTGGCGCTGACGGTGATCGGCCATGGCGCCGGCGTCGAGGTGCTCGCCGCACTGGCGGTCACCGCCGACGCCCGCGTCTCGACGATGACCCCCGACCGCGCCATCGCCGAACGGCTGACGACAGCCGGCATCCAGGTCCATCTGCTCAACACACCGCGCGAAGCGGTCAATCTCACCGCCGATCCATGGACCGCGATCGCCTTCCTGTTCCACGACCATGACTGGGAGACCGCGTTGATCGCCCGCGCGCTCGCCGGCCACGCCTTTTATGTCGGCGCGATGGGCAGCCGCGCCGCGCAGGCCCATCGCGCGGCGTCGCTCGTCGCTGCGGGCGTATCGCCGGAGGATATCGCCCGCCTCCGCGCCCCGATCGGCCTCATCCCCTCATCGCGCGACCCGCAGGTCCTCGCGCTCTCGACCCTCGCAGAAATCGTCCGCGATTTCGAACGGACGACCGCACGCGAGGATGTCGGCTCTACCGGTTCGCCGGTGGCGCGACCTGCGCGCTGAGGCGGCAATCCTCTCAACGGTAACGAATTTCACCTAAGTGAATCGCGGGAAGCGGCGATCCGCCGTTGCTCGTCCCGCTGCCTCATTCTATCTGCATATCACGGGCATTTCACCGAAAGGGCGCGCCATGGCGACCATCTTCCAGCTCAACGGCAAGCCGACGCGGTTCGAGGGCGACCCCGACACGCCCTTGCTGTGGGTGCTGCGCGATCATCTCAAGCTGACCGGCACGAAATATGGCTGCGGCATCGCGCAGTGCGGCGCCTGCACCGTCCATCTCGACGGCCACAATCGCCGGTCGTGCGTCACGCCGGTCGGCACCGTCGCCGGACGCCACGTCACCACGATCGAGGGCGCCACCGGCAAGACGGCGGAAGCGGTCAAGGCCGCCTGGGTCGCGATCGACGTGCCGCAATGCGGCTTCTGCCAGTCGGGCCAGGTAATGAGCGCGATCGGCCTGCTCGCCAAAAAGCCCAAGCCGAGCGACGAGGATATCGACCACGGCATGGCCGGCAATATCTGTCGCTGCGCCTCCTATGTCCGCATCCGCCAGGCGATCCACGACGCCGCGGCGATGGCGGAGAAAAGCGCATGAACCACATCCCCTCGCGCCGCGACTTCCTCGCCACCTCGGGGCTGATGATCGGGCTCGCGCTGCCCGCCGGCAAGGCCGCCGCGAAAGCCGCCGGCGCGGCGCCCGCCGCACCCTTCGCGCCCAACGCCTTTGTGCGCATCGCGCCCGACGACACCGTCACCGTCATCATCAAGCATGTCGAATTCGGCCAGGGCCCGGCCACCGGCCTGACGACGATCGTCGCCGATGAGCTCGACGCCGACTGGGGCCAGATGCGCATCGCTTTCGCGCCCGCCAACGACCCGCTCTACAAGAATCTCAATTTCGGCACGATGGGCACCGGCGGCTCGACCGCGATGGCCAATAGCTGGATGCAGCTGCGCAACGCCGGCGCCGCCGCGCGCGCGATGCTGGCGCAGGCCGCTGCCGATCGCTGGAAGGTCCCCGTCGCCGAGGTCAAGGTGGCGAAGGGCGTGGTCAGCCACGGCGCGCACCGCGCCAGCTTCGGCGATCTCGCTGCCGACGCCGCCCGCCTGCCCGTCCCCGAGAAACCCGTGCTCAAGACGCCTGAGCAATGGACACTGATCGGCACCGACGTGCCGCGCGTCGATAGCCTGATCAAGTCGAACGGCACCGCGCAGTTCACCCTCGACATCGCGCCGCCGGGCATGGTGGTCAGCGTCATCCAGCATCCCCCGGCATTCGGCGGCACCGTCGCTGCGGTCGACGATGCGGCGGCGCTGGCGGTCCCCGGCGTCGTCGCGGTCAAGACGATCCCGCAGGGCGTGGTCGTCTATGGCAAGGACACCTATGCCGCGCTGCAGGGTCGCAAGGCGCTCAAGGTAAACTGGGATCTGTCCAAGGCCGAGACGCGCTCCAGCGAAGCGATGATCGCCGATTACAAGGCCGCCACCGATATGCCGGGCACGAAGGCCGAAAGCGAGGGCGATGCCGCCGCAGCGCTGGCCGGCGCGGCGAAAACGGTCGAGGCGACCTTCGTTTTCCCCTATCTCGCGCATGCCCCGATGGAGCCGCTCGACGCGGTGATCGTGCCCAAGGACGGTGGCGCCGATCTCTATATGGGCAGCCAGTTCCAGGTCGGCGAAACGGCGGCGGTGGCCAAGGTCCTCGGCGTGCCCTTCACCGGCATGACGCTGCACGAGCAATATGCCGGCGGCAGTTTCGGCCGCCGCGCGACCCCCGACATGGCCTTCCCGATCGAGGCGGCATCGGCGGTCAAGGCGCTCGGCGGCAAGACCCCGGTCAAGCATATGTGGACGCGCGAGACCGATATCCTTGGCGGTCGCTATCGCCCGCTGATGGTCAACCGCATGCGCGGCGGCGTCGATGCGGCGGGCAAGATCGTCGCGCTCGATTCGGTCATCGCCGGCCAGTCCTTCATGATCGGCACGATGTTCTACAACCCGGCCAAGGGTTTCGACGATGCCATGACCGAGGGCATCACCGAAAGCGCCTATGGCTTCCCCAATATCCATGTCGGCGTGCATGTCATGACCAACGGCGTGCCGACCTTGTGGTGGCGCTCGGTCGGCAACACCCACACCGCCTATGCGATGGAGACATTCCTCGACCAGCTGCTCGAACTGGGCGGGCAGGACCATGTCGCCGGTCGCCTCGCGCTGATGAAGGACGACCGCGCCAAGGCCGTGCTCAAGCGCGTCGCCGAAATCGCCGGCGGGCTCGACGCGCCGGCCGGCCGTGCGCGCGGCGTCGCCTTCCACAAGAGCTTCGGTTCGTACGTCGCGCAGGTCGCCGAGGTCTCGGCCGGGCCGGACGGCATTCCGAAGGTCCACAAGGTGTGGGCCGCGGCCGATGTCGGCGTCGCGATCAACCCCAATATCATCCGCGCGCAGATCGAGGGCGGGATCGGCTTCGGCCTCGGCCATGCGCTCTACAGCGAGATCACGCTCGCCGATGGCGGCATGGTCGAGCAGAGCAATTTCGACCGCTACCGCTCGCTGCGCATCGCCGAGATGCCGGCGGTCGAGGTCGCGATCATCAAGTCGGGCGCCAATCCGACCGGCATCGGCGAACCCGGCCTGCCGCCGCTCGCCCCGGCGGTCGCCAATGCGTGGCGCAAGCTGACCGGCAAGGCGGTGTACCGCCTGCCCTTCGCGCACGCCGAGAATATGGGAGCCAAGGCATGAACGCGCGCACCCCTACCTTCGCCCTGCTGGCCGTCGCGGCGCTGGCGATCGTCCCGGTCGCGGTGCTGGCCGGCGCCAGGCCCGAGGCGGCACCGGCGACCGCCGATGCGCGCTCGGCCGCCTTGTTCGTCGAGATGGGCAAGGTGATCCAGAGCCCGCGCTGCCTCAATTGCCATCCGCGCACCGACAGCCCGACCCAAGGCGACGCGATGGCGCTGCACAATCCGCCCGTCACGCGCGGCCCCGACGGGCACGGCGCGGCCGGCATGGAATGCGCCACCTGTCACGGCCCGCGCAACGCCACTTTTGCCGGCGGCCCGGGCACCATGCCGGGCAACCCCAAATGGGCGCTCGCGCCGCTTGCGCTGGCGTGGCAGGGCAAGTCGCTGCGCGAGATCTGCGAACAGATCCGCGATCCGGCGCGCAATGGCGGTATGACGCTCGCCCAGCTCGTCAAACATAACGGCACCGACCCGCTGGTCGGCTGGGGCTGGAACCCGGGCGCCGGCCGTACCCCCGCGCCGGGCACGCAGGCCGCGTTCGGCAAGCTCACCCAGGCATGGGTCGACAGCGGCGCGAAGTGTCCCAGCTAGAGCGGCATGACATCGGTCGGAATTATCCCCTGTCCGTTCGTTTCGAGCGAAGTCGAGAAACGGCAACAGGCGCTTCGCCAGGTTTCTCGACTGCGCTCGAAACGAACGGGTTAAGGTAAGTCGCACCGCGCTAGTCTAGGCCGGGCCGAATTCCTGCAGCAGAAAGCGATTCCAGCCTTTCTTGGTCCGGCTCTCGACCGCGAAGCGAAACCCCGGCGCATCGTCCGCGCGCGGCCAATAGATCATCCGCGCCAGCCCGGCCGGCATCTGCGCCTCGAACGCGATCGCTGCCGAATCGACGTCACTGCCGTCGCTGAGCCGCCCGACCGAGCGTTTGCCGTCATTGGTGAAGGAGAAGCAGCCGAGCGCGCCATCGTCACCCTTCCCGAACAACGCGATCTCGCGATATTCGCGGTCCGGGCCGACCTGCCAACGCGCGTCGAGCTCGATCCAGTCCTTGCCAAATGGCGTAAAGCGGCGGGCGCAGCGCATCGCTGCCGCCGGGCCGTCGCCCGCGCCGTGGAGCGTTGCCCAGTCGCCGATCAACGGCTTGAGCGGCCCGAGCAGCCCGCGCCCCTTGTTCCAGCCCATGCTCCCTCCCCGCGCGCGGCGACGAAACCCTGAACGTCAGGGCTTGCGGAAGCGGTACACCACCTGATCGGTATGCCCGCGGATCGCCGGATCGAACACCAGCTTGCTGTGGTCGTCGCCGCTATTGCGCAGCACCGCGAGTTCGCCGTCAAAGCGGAAGCCCGCCGCGACGAGCTCGTCCTTGATGATTTCGGGGTCGATCCGGTGGAGCTTGTCGGCGGCCGCCAGGCCCGATCCCGCCGCCGCGACATGATCGACGACCAGCAGCGTGCCGCCATGCTTCAACGCCTTGAACAGCGCGGCATTGGCCTTGCTCGCGGTGTCGGCCGGGAATCCGCCCAGATGCATGTCATGATAATTCTGCACCGTGATCGCGACGTCGAGCGACCCCGGCAGCTTGACCGAGCCCAGCCCGCCATTGAGCGCCGTAACGTTGGTATAGGCGCCGGCGACCTTCTTCTGGTCCTCGCCATAGGCCGCCTTGAACTTGATGAACTCGTCGGGCGTATAGGCCCAGACATGGCCCTTGGGCCCGACCGCCTTGGCGAGGATACGGGTGAAATATCCCCCGCCCATGATGAAATCGAGCGCGCGGTCGCCCGGCTTAACGCCGGCAAAGGCGAGCAGTTCGGCCGGGTGGCGCGCCGCGTCGCGGCTGCTGTCCTCGCTCGGCCGCCCCGGATCGGCGAGCGCGGCGGCGAGCGCCTTGCCGCTGTCCTGTCGCGCCGCGACGGCGCTCCCCGCCAGCACGAGCCCCAGGGCGAATCCCGTCACGATGCGCTTCATCATCTTCCCTCCTGCGATTTGCGGCGAGAATAGTCCCCGCGCGGGGTAGCGGCAATGGCTCGCTTGTCTCAGGCCGAGGGGCAGGCGCCGGGCCGCACATCGGGCTTGTAGCGGCCGACATACCAGTGGCTGGTCGCGCCCATCGTGGTGGCGTCATGATAACATGCCTCGCCCTTGCCGGTGTCGCGGTCGAGCAGGAACGTCCATTGCCGGCCGTCACAATCCTGCGCCGCGCACGCCCAGATCGCGACGCTGTTGCCGCGCTCGAAGATCGGCCGCGGCGGGCCGCTGCCCTCGCGAAATTCATGGCGCACCTTCTCGTCCTTGACCGCGGCGACCAGCGCGGTCGCGACATCGGTGCGATCGTAGAACATCACGCCGTCGACCGCGTCGCGCGGCAGCCGGCCAATATAGGCGTCGAGCGGCGTGAGCGACGCCTGTCCCGGCAACGCCTTCACCGCAACCGGCGCCGGCGGCACGAACCCGTGCGCATTGCCCTCCGCCGCCGCCTTGTCACCCTCATGGCCGCAGGCGGAAAGCGACGCCGATAACGTCACGAAAAGGAGCGCGCGGCGCGCCCATGGGTGGTTCGGCATTGTTTCGCTCCCGGCCTGTTTCCACGCCAACGCGCCGGCATGACGAACGGGTCCATCTTGCGGTGCGCCCGAAGGCAATCCGCTTTACGTAGAATTCCCAAGGTAGAATTCCCCGCTTTCTGCCCCGCGCCGCTCGGGCCACTAAGCCTCCGAGGGAGCATGACATGCAGCGCGTCAAGGACGGACTTTCGAACAGCACGCTTCGCCACGGCGAGCCTGTGACATCGAGCCAGTCGCTCGGCATTCTCGCCACGCTGCCGATCGCATTGGCCTTGTGGTTAATGATTCTCGTTACCGCCTTCGAGCTCATCAAATGGGTCAGGCTTTCCTGACCGACCGGGGCGCGCGTCGACCGCGCGCCGCATCGCTGCTGGACGAATCGCGGCACGGGTCCGATACCTGCACTCATCCGTTGGGAAGTCCGGCGCGATCGGGTGGCCAGGAGTTTCACGATGAACAGATGGCCCTTTGCCGAATGGTTCGGCGCAGGCGTCGATGCCTGGGCGCTCGGCACCGAGGCCTCGACCGTGATGGCGCTGCGCACCGCGCGGATCGCCATGGGCGGGTCGGCTGCGCTCGACGAATTCCAGCTGATGTTTACCGAGAAGATGGCGGCGTCGCTCGAGCTGCACGCAGCGGCGATGTCCGGCAGGCTCGGCGCCGCCCCCGCGCGCGCGACGCGCAAGGCGATCGGCTTTTATCGCGGCAAGGTACGCGCCAACCGGCGGCGGCTGGCACAGAAATAGCACGGACGGCGCGCGGGACCGTTTACAAATAGCCCGCTGACGACCGCCCGGCCGATGCACGCGGCATGGCTCCCGCCATCGCGCCATCTCGCTCCCGCGCATCGCTGACGCGGCAAATGGCTTCGCCCGCGACCCGCCACCGCCCTCATCGCCTACAATGGGGATAGGAAATGTGGTGGTCGCCCGTCGTGGCACCGTGAGGATTGCCGAATGCCTTCGCTGAAAGCGCCATTGCCGCGATCGGCGGACATCGCAGCGCTGCACGCGCGCCTGCTCGCCGAGATCGTGCCCCTCTCGGGCGGCGCGAGCGATGCAGCGTTTCTGCCGGCCTCGGCATCGACCTTGCTCGAGGCGCTCCCCGTTGCCGTCTATGCCACCGACGCCGCCGGCGGGATCACCTTCTGCAACGCGGCGGCGACGACATTATGGGGCCGCAGCCCCGCGCTGGGCGAAACCTCGTGGTGCGGCGCGTGGAAGCGTTTCCACCCCGACGGAACCGAAGCCGAGCCCGAAACGAGCGCGCTAGCGCTTGCGCTGCGCACCAGCGCGGCGATGGCCGCCAGCGAGACGATCTTCGAGCGCCCCGACGGCACCCGCACGCCGGTCGCATCCCACCCGATGCTGTTCCGCGACGCCACCGGGCAGGTGACCGGCGCACTCTGCCTGCTGCTCGATCTCACCGCGATCCGGCGCGTCGAGAGCAAGCTACACGAAACCGAGGAAGATCACCGCGACGCGCTCGAACTCAGTCCGCGGATGGACTGGACCGCCGACCCGCGCGGCCGCATGCTGAATTCCAGCGCGCGCTGGTTCGTCTTGACCGGCCAGACCCGGCGCGAGGCACTGGGTCATGGCTGGAAGAAGGTCGTCAACGCGCATGACGTGCGCGCGATCAACGCGGCGATGCTGAAATCGGCAGTGGAGGGTATTGGCTTCGACGTGCGCTTCCGCGTGCGCATCACCAGCGGAGGAGAGCATTGGTTCCGCGCGCGGGGTCGCATTCGCCGCGATCAGGCGGGCAAGATCCTGCGCTGGAACGGCTCGTTCGAGGACATCAACGAAACGGTGCTGGCCGAGCGGGCAAGGCATGATGCCGAGGAACGCTACCGGCTCGTCGCGCACGCGGCCGCCGATGTGGTGTGGGATTTCGACGTGCCGAACGACGTGGTGATGTGGAGCGACGCGCTGGAGCAGCGCTTCGCGCTCACCCTGCAAGGTGCGCAGAGTCCGCGATCATGGTGGCTCGAACGAATCCACCCCGACGATCGCGCGCGCGTCGTCGCGTCCGTCGCCGTATCGATCCGGGGCTCCGGAACGCACCACACCGCAGAATACCGCTTTCGGCGCGGCGACGGATCCTATGCGCATGTCGCCGATCGCGCCTCGTTGATCCGCAACGAAGAAGGCCGGGTCGTGCGTGCGATCGGCGCGATGGTCGATGTCAGCGAGCGCAAGCGATCCGAGGAAATGCTGCGATTGAGCGAGCAACGCTTTCGGCTCGCCGCGACCGCCGCCGGGCTCGGCATTGCCGATATCGACCTGGTCGATCAGCGCGGCCATTGGTCCGCCGAGTTGCGATGCATCCTGGGCGTGGCGGCCGATGCCCCCGGTTCGTTCGAGCTCTTTGCCTCGCTCATCCATCCCGATGATCGGGCGTCGGCGGATCCGCAGCGCAGCCTCGCCGCGATCGACGGCGCGGATGACCGGCTGGTGAAGAAGTTTCGCATCATCCGGCCGAACGACGCCGGCGTGCGCTGGCTGATCAGCGAGCGCCACACGATGCGGAACGACGCGGGCGCCGTCGTCCGCCTCATCATCACCTACAGAGACATCACCGCCGAGAAGACTGCGCAGGACCGGATTGCCTGGGCGGCGAGTCACGACGCCCTGACCGGGCTCGCCAATCGTCTGCAATATAATGCCGATCTCGAGGTCGCACTGGAACGGGCGCGCATCGACAAGACCGCCGTCAGCCTGTTGCTGATCGACCTCGACAATTTCAAGCAGATCAACAATCGGCTCGGCCACCCGGCCGGTGACGAGACGCTGGTCGGCTTCGCCCGGCGGATGGTGGAAGCGATGCCCCCCGCCGCGCGCTTCGCGCGAATCGGCGGCGACGAATTCGCCGCGATCCTCCCCGGGCATGACGCGACGACGGCGCTTGCCGTTGCGACCGACCTCCTGCGCCGTCTCGACCCGCCCTTGCCGATTACCACCACCAATGTCGATCTGCGCGCGAGCATTGGCATCGCCACCTTTCCCGCCAACGGTGCGACCGCCGCGACGCTTGTCCAGAGCGCCGATCTCGCGCTCTATTCGGCCAAGGACGCCGGTCGCGGCGTCGCTCATGTCTTCAAACGTTCGCTGCGCGCGCACCGCGAAAGCGAAATCGCGATGCTCAACCACGCCAGGACGGCAATCGACAATCACTGGCTGCAGCCGCTCTATCAGCCCAAGATCGCGCTGGCTTCGGGGCATATCGCCGGGTTCGAGGCGTTGCTGCGGTGGCGCGACGCACGCGCCGGGCTGCACGCGCCGGCCTCGATCGCCCATGCCTTCGACGATACCGAGCTCGCCGGGCATCTCGGCGACGCGATTTCCGAACTGATCTTCACCGACATGCGCGACTGGCTCCAGCGCGGCGTCGCCTTCGGCAAGATCGCCCTCAACGCCTCCCCGGCCGAGTTTCGTCGCCCCGATTATGCCGGAAGGTTGCTCGCCCGCCTTGCCCGCTTCGGCGTCCCGCCGGCGATGGTCGAACTCGAAATCACCGAGACCGCCTTGCTCGACGAGAGCGCTGGCACCGTGCTCTTCGCGCTGGATCAGGTGCGCGCGGCCGGCATTACCGTCGCACTCGACGATTTCGGTACCGGCTTTTCGTCGCTCTCCCATCTGCGGCATTTCGCGGTCGATACGATCAAGATCGACCGGTCGTTCGTCGCCGGCATCGGCCGCAATGCCAGCGACCAGGCGATCGTCGAGGCCGTTTTCCGGCTCGGCGACGCGCTGGGCATGACCACCGTCGCCGAGGGTATCGAAACCCGCGCGCAGGCCGATTTCGTGCGCCTGCACGGCTGCACCTTCGCGCAAGGCTATCTCTTCGCTCCGGCGCTGGCGGCCGCGCGCATACCGGGCCTGTTGCTGAAAGGGATCGAGGGCCCGGCGCGCGACATGTGGCGCCAGTGCTGATCGCCAGCGATGCGCGAACGGGCCTTGCTACACCAGCTTGCCGTCGCCGCCGGCATGGAGGAATCCCTTACGTAAAACCCCGGCATTCGTGATGTCGGTGGAGGCACGTAGGCGGCAAGCACAGCACATTATGGTTAACATTTCGTGTGGCAGCGGGACCGGTGGCTCGACGCGCCGGGGGGAGTTCTTGCGATGACGGCCGTATATATCCTCGATGACGACCATTCGATCCTGACATCGCTCGAAGTGCTCGTCGGACATTTGTTCGATGTCGAGATCACGGTCTTTTCCCGGGTCGAAGATCTGTATGCGCAGATCGACGGCCTCGCCCCTGGGCTGCTGCTGGTCGACCACCAGATGCCGGAATGCACCGGGGTCGAGGTCATCCGCACGCTGGTGCACCGCGCCGGAACCCGCCTGAGCATGATCCTGATGTCGGGCTGCGTCGATGCCGCGCTGATCGACGTGGCGAAGGCGGCGGGCGCATCGGCGGTTATCGAGAAACCCTGTTCTGCGGACGCCCTGCGGCAGGTCATCGAACGCTCGCCTCCGCAGCTGCGATCGCGATCGGCGCGCACACGGCTCCAGGCACCGCCGACGTCGCCGGAGACGACGAGATCGGGTGGCGATTACCCCACTGCGCGCCGCGAAACGGACCCGGCATCCGCACTGATCTATCTGGCGGACGATGACGACATCTTTGCCGAAGGGGCATGTTCGGCGCTGATCGACCTCGGTCACGGCGCGGACTGGGTATCGAACGGCGTCGAAGCGCTGGCGGCGATCCGGCGCAGGCGTCCCGATGTCCTGATCCTCGATTGCGACATGCCGAAGCTTTCCGGCATGATGCTGCTGCGGCTGCTCCGCATGTCGCCCGAATGGGCCACGTTGCCGATCATCATGCTCACCGCGCACACGCACGAGCGTGATCGGGAACGCGCGCTATTCGCCGGCGCGAACGCGTATCTGTCCAAGCCGCTCGATTCGGTCGCACTGGGTGAGCAGATCGTCGCGATGCTGCAAGCATCGTCCGGCTCCGCTGACCGCGGTGCGGCGCGAAGCAGCGAAGCGGGCGGAAGCGCCCGGCACCACTGATCCGAGCGCCGGAGCGGGCGCGCGCTCAGGCGGCGCGCCGGATCGCGGCCACTGCTTCGGCGATGTTCGCCGCGCGCTCTTCCACAGGCCATATCTCGAGCCCACGCTCCATATCGCCCGCGCGCTCGCCCAGCGCCGCGTCTCCGAAATAGGCCGCCGTCCCGGCGAGCTTGTGGAGCATCGCAGCGACCTCTCCAAGCTCGCTGTCGGTGAACCGGCCGTCGCGCAGCAAGGCGTCGAGCGCTGCCAACACATCCGCCTTGCGCCCGCGATAGCGATCCTGAAGCGAGCGGCCTTGGACCGGCGGTGCCTGTGCGATCGCCATGGTCGGGACTTCTTCGGCCCGGCACCATTGCCGCAGCGCCGCGTCCAGCGCGTCGATGCCGATCGGCTTGGAAAGATGCGCCTGCATGCCCGCCTCCAGGCAGGCGGCAATATCCTCCGCATAGGCATTGGCGGTCAGCGCGACGATCGGCAATTCGTGCGGCGCTAACCCGGCACGCCTGATCGCCCGCGCAGCCTCGACGCCGCCCATGACCGGCATTTGCATGTCCATCAGCACGAGCGCGTACGGTTTCCCCGCCACGTGCGCGGCTTGCACAAGATCGATAGCCTCCTGGCCATTCTCGGCGATCTCGGCCGTGAGTCCGATTTGGTGGAGCATGTCGACCATCAATGCCTGGTTGATGTCGTGATCCTCGACCAACAGGATTCGGCCGACGCGCTCGGTGCCCCGTGCCGCCATGGGCTGGGCGGCGGAGATGGCCGTGGTTGCACGCGCCGACACCGCCGGAGCCATGATGCGGACCGTGAAGCGCGCGCCGCTGCCGAGTACGCTATCAAGCGTGATGTCGCCGCCCATCATGTGCGCCAGCTTGTTGCTGATCGCGAGGCCCAAACCGGAACCGCCATAACGCCGCGCCGTGTTGATGTCGGCCTGGACGAACTCGTCGAAGATGGCGGGCTGGCGGTCGGGGCTGATCCCGGGTCCGGTATCCTCGACCGTAATCGCAATCACGCCCGGCCGCTCGGGGTCGCAGCATGCGCGCAGCGTAACGCTGCCCCTGTCGGTAAACTTCAGGGCATTGCCGAGCAGGTTGAGGATGATCTGCCGGAGGCGCAGCCCGTCCACCATCACATGCTCGGGCACGTCGTCGTCGATCGCGCAACGCAGTGCGAGCTTCTTCTGGATCGCCATCGGGTTCATCAGCTTGATGCAGCTCTTCAGCAGGTGGCCGGGGTCCACGACCTCGGGATGCACGCGCACATGTCCGGCTTCGATCTTGGAGAGATCGAGAATGTCGTTGAGCAGCCGCATCATCGCCGTGCCGGACTCGGCGATCAGACGTGCGTGTCGCTTCTGCTCGTCGTTCAAGTCGCTGCGCAGCAGCAATTCGGTGAAGCCGACCACCGCGTTCATCGGCGTGCGGATCTCATGGCTCATATTGGCGAGGAAGCTCGATTTGGCGCGCACCGCCTCCATCGACCGTTCGCACGCTGCTTCCAGCGCGAATTCGAGACTCTTGAGTTCGGTGATGTCGATGACGACGCCGATATAGCCGGTGATGAGCCCGTTGTCGTCGATATCGGGGGCGCTGGCGCATTCCACCCATGAGGTCGCGCCGTCGGGCCGGACGAGGCGATATTGCCCACGATACGTTGCGCCACGGTGGTACGCCTCGGCGCGCTCGGTCAGCACGGTTTCGCGGTCGTCGGCATGAAGCGCGCGATACCAGCCGAGGTCGATCGCGTCCGCGAGCTCAAGTCCGCTCAGCCTGGTCCAGGCGGGGTTCACATAGGTGCACCGCCCCTTGACGTCGGTACGGAAGATTCCCGCCGGAGAGAGGTTGGCAAGCGTCTGGAACCGACGGCGATTCTCGGCCAGCGCGGCGACGGTGGCCTGTTGCTCGGTAACGTCGCGGATATTGCCGATCGTTCCGATCAGCGCCCCGTCGGGTGCACGCAGGGCGTGAATGCTGACTTCGACCTGGCGCGGCACGCCATCCCTGGCGATCATGCGCAGCAACACCAGCCCCGCGTCGGCGTCGCCTGCCATCATGCCGGCGGCCAGCCCGGCCGCCGATGCCCTGTCGCGCGGATCCAGCAACGCGGTCATCGTCGTGCCGAGACTTTCGTCGGTCGTATAGCCGGTCAGCATTTCCCACGCCGGATTGAGGAATTCCCAGCGCCCCCGACCGTCCGCGCGAAAGATCACCTCGCGCATGTTTTCGAGCATCGACTGGTGCAGCTCGCGATGTTCGCGCAACTGCGCATGGACGCGCGCATTCCCTTCCATGGCGCCGGCCACGAGCATTCCCAGCCCGAGTTCCACCGCCAGAACGACCTGCCCCACCACCAGCTTGCCGAACATCGCACCCTCGACGAACCTGATCGGGCCCGATCCATTGATCGTCGCAACCCAGAGAACAACGACGATCTCTGCGGCCACCACCAGCACGCCGAGCATTCCCAGACGAAAGGCGTGAACGAGTACCGCCGGCGCGAGCAGGAAGAGCATCGGGTAGGAGGTTTGATGGAAGATGAGAAACGCCAGCACGCCGCAACTCGCCTGGACGAGGAACCACTCGATCACGCGCGTGTGATCGGGCAAGACGCGCTTCTGCCAGGCGTCATTCGCGATGAGGATCGCCGGCGTCGCGATCACCATTCCCAGCGCGTGGGGCAGCGCCCATTTGACCCAGGTCACGCCAAACAACGCGCCGGGCACGCCCGAAAACGCGGCAACCAGCAACCCGATGGCAGCGGGCGCGATGAGGCCGGCGGCCACCCAGAAGGCGCCGAGATCGTCGAGGTCCGAAACGTCGAAGCGCGCGCCGCGCAAGCGGCGAATCAGGTGCAGCGCGATATAGGTTTCGACGCTGTTGGCGATGCCCAGTCCGACGGCGCCCGGCATGCTTTCGCCGACGAGCAGACTGGTCGTGGTGGCGGCGCAAAAGCCGGCGAACTGGAGCAGGTAATTCGCGCGCCCGGGATGCCGCAGCAGCACGGCAAGCAGTACCGCATTCGGGAGCCAGATCGCCGAGTTGCCGCCCGCCCCCTCGGACAGCGCGACACCGGCCCAGCCGACACCCACCAGCGCGGCGATCGTCGCAAGGATGGCAGGCACGCCGACAGCGCGCCGCGCGATGGCTGCCGGCGGCGGCATGCATCCGCGTGCATCCCGCTCATGGCCCGATACCGCCGTCATGCGCACCCGGCGGACCGCCGCGACGAAGCCGCGCATCGGCCTTGTCAGCCGCACGTCTGTACCTGCGGCGACGTGCTCGCAGCGCGGCGCTTCCTGTCCAGCAGCGCGTCGACCCGGCATGCGACCAACTCGGCAGCGAACGGCTTCCCGATATAGTCGTCCGCCCCCGCCGACAGCGCGATCCCCATGTCCGTGCTCCCCGTTCTGCCCGTCAGCATGATGACCGGCAGGTCGAAGAATCTCATCGAGTTCCGCAGCTCCTTCAGCACGAGAAGGCCGGAATATTCCGGCATGTTGCAGTCGAGGATCACGAGGTCCGGGTTCCTGGTCCAGACCGCCGCCAACATGTCCTTGCCATTGGTGACGGCGCCGGCGCGATGGCCCGACGTCCGCAGCGCATCCTGGACGAGGTCCCGAACGATCTCATCGTCGTCCGCTATGAAAATGAGGGCCATCGCTCATCCCCTTCGCACTTGTCCGATGCATCGATCACCAGCGGCCGCACCCGCTTGATATTGCGGGCGATCGGGCGTGAGATATGCCGTTTCGCCGCTGGCCTGGATCGGCCCGCCGTCGCGGACAGCTTCGCACGATCGCCGAACCAGACGTCGAATTCCGTCGCGCCAAGCGGACGGGAATAGAGATACCCCTGGCCCTCATGACAACCGTCGCGGCTCAGCTCGGCGGCGACGCTGGCGGTCTCGATGCCCTCGGCGACGACGCGGTAACCAAGCTCGCGGGCGAGCAGGATCATCGACCGGACCAGCGTCCCGGCAGCGGCGTCGCCATTGGCCATGTCCCGCACGAAGCTGCGATCGATCTTGACGACATTCGCCGGCATCTTCTGGAGATAGGCGAGGCTCGAATATCCCGTGCCGAAATCGTCGATCGCAATCGACATCCCTGCGGCGCTCAGCGCCGCGAGCTGCGTCAGCGCCCGCGCCGCGTTGCCCATCACCGCGCTTTCCGTCAGCTCCAGCTCGAGGCTGCCGATACGCAGCGCGCGCGCGTGGACCAGGCCGCGCAGGCGATCCGCGAAACCCGGATCCTCTAGGTTGGCCGCCGACACATTGACCGACAACAACAGCCCCAGGCCAGCCTCTTCCCAGGCGGAAAGCTGGGCGAGCGCCGCCTTGATCACCCAATCGGTGGTTGCATGGATCATCGGCGACTGTTCGACGATCGGAATGAATTCCGCCGGCGATACATCCCCCAGGAGCGGGTGGCGCCAGCGCAGCAGCGCTTCGGCGCCGACGCATCGGCCGGTGCCGAGGTCCATGCGCGGCTGATATTCCAGGCGGAACTGATCGCCCTGTTCGAGCGCCTCGCCGAAATCATTGAGCAGCATGAAACTGCGCGCGACCGCTGCTTCGCTTGCCGCCGAATAGATGCCGACCGCCGGGAGATGCGCCCGCGCGTCCTGCGCGGCGCAATAGCCGCGCCGCAGCACGTCGGCCGGACTCGTCTCGCCAGCCAGAAAGCCGGTGACACCGATCGCCGCTGACATCGTGAAACGGCTGAATGAGCGGCGGTGCAGCTCGGGTAGTGCCGTCTCGATAAACGCCGCATAGGCGGCGGTGCCGACGTTCGCCGGCGCCAGGAAGGCAAATTGTGTGGTCGCGACATGATATAGCGGCCGCCCCGTCGCCAGCGCAGCGCCGACGGTTCGCGCGGCATCGCGGACCAGCGCGTCGATGAAGTCGGGGCCCATCACGCGGACGCCCTGGTCGATCTGGTCGCACCGGGCGAGGTCGATCAGCACCGCCACCTGATGTGCGCCGCGCTGCTCGTCCTCAAGCGCCTTCAGCGCCCGGATGAACTCGGCACGGTTCGGTAATCCGCTCAACGGATCGATCCGTCCGGCGCCATGCTGCTGCTCGATCTGCGTCATCATCCGCTCGGCGAGCTTGCCGAGCGCCACCATGTCAGCGGCAACCGCCGTTCGCGGTTCCCGGCCCAGCACGCAAACTGCGCCCAGCGCATAGCCGTGCGAGACCAACGGGACACCGGCGTAGAATCGGAAACCGGCGCGCGCCAACGCACCCCGCGCAAACCTGTCGTCCGCCGAAAGATCCTCGACGACGAGCGCGCCCGATGTCTCGGCCACCAGCGCCGACGGCGCGTCGGCACGCGGGCTACACGACAGCTCGATGCCGACGCGCGCCTTGTAATATTGCCGGTCGCGACCGGTAAACGAGATCGCGGCGAACGGCAGATCGAACAGCCGCGCGGCCTCGATCGCAAGATTGCGACAGGCGGCACCTATCGGTTTTTCCAGCACGTCGAGCTGATGCAACGCTGCCAGGCGGGCGTCCTCCGAGCACATTGCTCTCTTATCCTGACTCATGGCCCTGGGTACGCAGGGAATGACGACACTATAGAGGGTTCGGACTGGCTGCGGCGGATGCCCGGCATCGTTCTATGCGGCAGCGGCACCGCCACTTACCAAAAGTTAGTCATCTTATGCTGGGGATAGAGCGTTGATAGCGCGTAACCTGCACCCAATAGTTTAGATCCGCGATCCGGATTTTCACCGCGCCTTGATCGCGCGCGGGGCGAACGTCACGAGGGTCGGCCGGGACCATGCCGGCCGCAGATCGATGGCGAATTTTCGCGGCGCGCGCCCGCCCCGCGGCTGACCCGTCCCTTGCCTGCCGACGACCTTTCGTCGGCCGCCGTCACCAGGAGGCCATGCCTGGGACGCGCTTCCATCGATGGCGATCGGGCGCGTCGCGCGCGGAGCCGCCCGAAAAGGGGGCGCAGGCGGAGCGGCGTCGCGTGCTCGCATCGGCCACCGCCCTTGGACGCACGGCAGAATATCCACAGCCCTTGTCGTGCCACTTGCATAACTCGCCCGCTAAAATTCGTTTCGTACCAATAGTATCGGCAACAGTGAGAATAAAATTCTGCGGCGTGCCACGGCGTCGGTGAACGCCTTTCTATAATTCTACCACCGGATCCAACAGGGTCGCTCTCACCGAACGGGGTACTTTTCGTGAAAAAATACTGTCTGCTGCTGACCGCTGCGCCACTGGCTCTCGCGACGCCTGCCATGGCCCAGTTGGCGCCGAACACCCCGACCGCGGCAACCGCGAGCAGCACCGGGCAGAAGCCCGCGCCGAAGGCCGCCGCCGCAGCCCCCACCGAGGAGCTCTTCTCGACCGGCGTCGCCAAGGGTCGCGATCGTCTCGACAGCGCCACCTCGACCAGCGCGATGAAGGAAAGCGAGATCGAGAAGATCGGCGCGCGTTCGCTCGGCGACATCCTTCGCAACATTCCCGGCATCCGCACCGAGTCCTCGACCGGCGACGGCAACTCCAACTACACCATTCGCGGCCTGCCGCTCGCCGCCGGCGGCTCCAAGTTCATGCAGATCGAGGAAGACGGCCTGCCCGTGCTCGAGTTCGGCGATTTCTTCAACGTCTCGTCGGACATCTTCATCCGCGCCGACTTCAACCTGTCGGCGGTCGAGGCCATTCGCGGCGGCTCGGCCTCGACCTTCGCATCGAATTCGCCCGGCGGCGTGATCAACCTCATTTCCAGGACCGGTGACGTCGAGGGCGGCGCGATCCAGCTGACCGGCGGCCTCGATTACGACATCAAGCGCCTCGATTTCGATTATGGCGCCAGGATCAGCGACTCGCTGCGCTTCCATTTCGGCGGCTTCTACCGCACCGGCGAGGGTCCGCGTCACGTCGGTTTCAATGCCTATCAGGGCGGCCAGCTCAAGTTCAACGTCACCAAGCAGTTCGACGCCGGTTATATCCGCCTCTCGGGCAAATATCTCGACGATCGCTCGCCGCAGTACATGTCGGGTCCGATCGCGATCGGCGGTACCAATGATGCCCCGGTGTACAGCAATGTCGCCAATTTCGACATCAAGAAGGACTCCATCCTGTCGCCCTACATCCCGAGCGTCGTCACGCTCGATGGCAATAATCAGCCGATCCACACCCCGGTCAGCGACGGCATGCACGCCGTGGTAAAATCGATCGGCCTCGAGGCGCAGTTCGACGTCGCCGGCTGGAGCGTCACCGAGCGCGCCCGTTTCTCGAAGATTTCGGGCAGCGTGACCCGCGATCTGTTCACGATCCTGTACAAGGGCAATGCGCTGCCTGCGTCGCTCGGCGCCGGCACGGGAACGCTGAGCTATGCCACTGGCCCCCATGCCGGCCAGGTCATCACGAGCCCCAACACGATCAACGGCAACGGCCTGATCGGCGTCAACTATCTGATGCGGGTCAATGCCAATTCGCTCGACAACTTCACCAACGACGTGCGCCTGAATCGCGCCTTCAAGGTCGGCAAGGGCGAACTGACCGTCACCGGTGGCGTCTACAAGGCACTGCAGAAGATCAACAACGACTGGCTCTACACCAGCATCGCCCAGGATGTGGTCGGCGACGGCAATTCGGCGCTGATCAACTACACCAACAGCGCCGGCGTGCCGCAGTCGCAGGACGGCGTTCTGAGCTACTCGCTTACAGCGACAGGCGTCGGGACGTACCGGCGGACCTACGACGCCCAGTATGACGTCACCGCCCCCTATGGCTCGGTCAATTATCGCCTCGGCAAGGTCGCGCTCGGCGGCAGCATCCGCTACGATATCGGCAAGGTGCGCGGCCTCCTTTATGGGTCCGAGCTGGGCGGCGGCCGCAACGGCGTCACCTCCTACGATTTCAACGGCGACGGCAAGATCTCGGTCCCCGAAGCGAAGACCGCGTTCATCCCGATTACCGCGCCGGCACCGGTGCACTACGACTATCACTATCTGAGCTACTCGGTCGGCGTGAACTTTCGCGTTGCCGAGCCGCTGGCGGTCTTCGCGCGCTACAGCCGCGGCGCCCGTGCCAATGCCGACAAGATCCTCTTCGCGACTTCGGTCAGCACGACCGACGGCAGCATGGCGGATCCGTCGAACGGCTATGACATCGTCACCCAGACCGAGGGCGGCGTGAAATTCCGCAAGGCCGGCTTCACCTTCAATGCCACGGCGTTCCTTGCCAACACGCAGGATACCAACCTGCAGGCCGGCACGGGCACGCAGACGCATCGCAACTACCGTGCCTATGGCGCCGAGTTCGAAGCCGGCTTCCACCACGGCCCGTTCAACCTCACCGGTGGCCTGACCTATACCCATGCCGAGATCGTCAACGACACGCTCAACGCGGCGGTCGCCGGTCAGGTGCCGCGGCACCAGCCGAAGTTCATCTTCGAGGCGACGCCGCAATATGAAACGCGGACCTTCACCGTCGGCGCCAATGTCTTCGGCAACACCAGCAGCTATTCGCAGGACACCAACCTGCTGAAAATGCCGGGCTACACGATCGTCAATCCGTTCGTGCAGTTCCGTCCGGCCGACCATGTGCAGTTGATGGTCAACGCCAACAACGTGTTCAACACGCTGGCGCTGTTCGAGGTCACCCAGGCGGCGGTCCCCGCCACCGGCAACGGCCAGGCACGTGTCGCCAACGGCCGCACCGTCACCGCCTCGCTGCGCTACGACTTCTGAACCCAACCGCACTACCGGGGCGCCACGGGCCCCGGTAGTGCGGGTCGGTCAGCCGCCGCTCCAATGCGAATCTCTCAAAATTTCTCTTAATCAGAATAGTATCTAATATAACACTACCGTGATATGGTCTGTTTCAGCTCATAACATAATCATAAAAATCAAAAAAACTCGGACTAATTTAGGTTATAAAGTCAGATTAGCTCTCGCATCACTCTATAGTGAATCCAAAGGATTTAACGTATAGGAAGCGAGACATCATATGAAGAAGTATCTTCTCCTTATTACCGTCGCGCAGCTTGCGCTCGCCGCGCCCGCCATAGCCCAGCAAGGGTCACACTCCCTTGCCGCGCAGCCTCCCGCAACGGCGGCGCCGAAAACCGTCCCGGCAGCCCCGGCCGAGGAACTCTTCTCGACCGGCGTCGCCAAGGGCCGCGACCGCCTCGACAGCGCCACCTCGACCAGTGCCCTGCGGCAAAGTGAGATCGAGAAGCTCGGCGCACGTTCGCTCGCCGACATCCTGCGCAACATCCCCGGCATCCGCACCGAGTCATCGACCGGCGACGCCAATTCCAATTACACCATCCGTGGACTGCCACTCGCGTCAGGCGGCTCCAAATTCATGCAGATCGAGGAAGACGGCCTGCCGGTTCTCGAGTTCGGCGATTTCTTCAACGTCGCGTCCGACATCTTCATCCGTGCCGATTTCAACCTGTCGGCAGTCGAGGCCATTCGCGGCGGCTCGGCCTCGACCTTCGCCTCCAACTCGCCCGGCGGCGTCATCAACCTGATCTCCAGGACCGGCGACGTCGAGGGCGGGGCGATCCAGCTGACCACCGGGCTCGATTACGACACCAAGCGCCTCGACTTCGATTATGGCGGCAAGATCAGCGATTCGCTGCGCTTCCACTTCGGCGGCTTCTACCGCAGCGGCGAGGGCCAGCGCCATGTCGGCTTCAACGCCTATCAGGGCGGCCAGCTGAAGTTCAACGTCACGAAAGAGTTCGCGGGTGGTTACCTTCGCCTTTCCGGCAAATATCTCGACGATCGCACGCCGCAATATTTGCCGGGGCCGATCCAGATCACCGGCAGCGACGCCAACCCGCATTATGCGAGCTTCGCGAATTTCGACGCGAAGAAGGACTCAGTGCAGTCTCGCAACATCGCCAGCTTCCCCACTCTCGACGGCAACAATCAACCGATCAGGGTTTCCATGAGCGACGGCCTGCGCGGGGTGGTCAAGGCGATCGGGCTTGAATCGCAGTTCGAGGTCGCCGGCTGGAGCGTCACCGAACGGGCCCGCTATTCGTAGGTCTCGGGCAACACCATCCGCGATCTCGTCGCTAACATCTATCCCGGCAATGCCCTTCCGGCTTCGCTCGGCGCGGGCACCGGGACGCTGACCTATGCCAACGGCCCGAACGCGGGCCAGGTCATTACGGCCGCCAGCAACATCAACGGCAATGGCCTGATCGGCGCCACCTCGCTGTCCAAGATCGATATCCATTCGCTCGACAACTTTACCAACGACGTCCGGGCCACCCGCGTGTTCAAGCTTGGCCGGGGTGACCTGACCGTCACCGGCGGCGCCTATAAGTCGCTGCAGAATCTGCATACCGACTGGCTCTATTCGAACATCACCCAGGATCTGCTCGGTGGCGGCAATGCGTCGCTCATCAACTACACCAACGCGGCCGGCGTGGCGCAGAGCCAGGACGGCTTTCTGG
This sequence comes from Parasphingomonas halimpatiens, assembly GCF_036663795.1. Classification (NCBI taxonomy): domain Bacteria; kingdom Pseudomonadati; phylum Pseudomonadota; class Alphaproteobacteria; order Sphingomonadales; family Sphingomonadaceae; genus Parasphingomonas; species Parasphingomonas halimpatiens. The sequence continues at coordinate 456,967 of NZ_JAXOJP010000001.1, read as the reverse complement.
GGTTCACGCGTTCGGGCTCGACGGGCTTCTTCCGGCGGACCTACGACCTCCAATATGACGTGACGGCCCCTTACGGGTCGGCCAACTTCCACATCGGCAAAATCGCCATCGGTGGCAGTGTCCGCTATGATATCGGCAAGGTACGCGGCCAGGTGTACGGGGTCGATCTGGGCGGCGGGCGCAGCGGCACCGTGTCCTATGATTTCAACGGCGACGGCAAGATCTCGGTGCCCGAAACCAAGACCGCCTTCATTCCGATAACCGCCCCGGGGCAGGTTCACTACGACTATCACTATCTGAGCTATTCGGCCGGGGTAAACTTCCGCGTTTCGGAGCCACTCGCGCTGTTCGCGCGCTACAGCCGGGGTGCCAGGGCGAACGCGGACAAGATCCTCTTCTCATCCAAGATCAACAACAACGACGGCAGCTTGCCGGATTCGGGCGATGGCTATGACATCGTGACCCAGACCGAAGGCGGGGTGAAGTTTCGCAAGTCGGGGTTCACGTTCAATCTGACGGCGTTCCTTGCCAATACCGAGGATACCAATGTCCAGGCCGGGGCGGTGACCACGGACCGCAACTACCGCGCTTATGGCGTGGAGGTGGAGGCCGGTTATCAGCATGGTCCGTTCGCCATCGCCGCCGGCTTGACCTACACCCATGCCGAGATCGTCAACGACCGGTTGAATGCCGCGGTCGCCGGCATGGTGCCGCGCCACCAACCGAAGTTGATCTTCGAGGTGACGCCGCAATATGTCACCCGCACCTTCTCGGTCGGCGCCAATGTGGTCGGCAACACCGCCAGCTACGCGCAGGATATCAACCTGCTCAAAATGCCCGGCTATACCCTGGTCAATCCGTTCGTGCAGTTCCGCCCGGTCGACCGGGTCCAGCTCATGTTGAACGCCAACAACGTGTTCAACACGCTCGGCCTGATCGAGATCACCCAGACCACGGTGCCCGCAAACGGCGTCGGCTGGGGCCGTGCCGCCAATGGCCGCACCGTCACTGCCTCGCTGCGCTACGACTTCTGAACCCAGCCGGGCTGTTTGGGCGCCGTTACGCCCAAGCAGCCCGGGCCGCCGTGTCACACTAACAATCAACGATTTTTCAACGGTCCGACACAAGGATCGCCAGTATATTTTCGTATAAACCCCGATCCCCGATGCAACACTTTCTTAAATTTTTGCGCGTGCCTGCCATTGTTTTTGACCAATAATTTTATGGCACGAGCACGACGTCGGCCGGAATAATCATCTATATTTGAACCTGCACATCCCTCCGTGTCCTATATTGAGTGAGACAGCCATCGTGAAAAAGCACCTTCTCCTTCTCACTGTCGCGCCTTTCGCGCTGGCCGCCCCCGCCATGGCCCAGGTGGCGCCAGCGACGCCCGTCCAGGCGACCCCGGCCGTAGCTCCTTCCGCCGAGAAGGAACCCACCGAGGAGGTCTTCTCGACTGGTGTGGCCAAGGGCCGCGATCGTCTCGACAGCGCGACCTCGACGAGCGTTCTCAAGGACGACGACATTCAGCAGTTCGGTGCCCGCTCACTCGGTGAAGTGCTGCGCAACATCCCCGGCATTCGCGCCGAAAGCGAGGGTGGCGAAGGCAATGCGAGCTATTCGATCCGCGGTCTGCCGCTCGCCTCGAGCGGCTCCAAGTTCATGCAGTTGCAGGAAGACGGCCTGCCGGTGATCGAGTTCGGCGATATCCAGCTCTTTGCATCCGACCTCTTCCTGCGCGCCGACCTTACCCTCGGTCAGGTCGAGGCCATTCGCGGCGGATCGGCCTCGACCTTCGCGTCGAATTCGCCCGGCGGCGTGATCAACCTGATCTCCAAGACCGGCGACGTCGAGGGCGGCGCCGTTCAGGCGACGTTGGGCGTCAACTATGGCGAGCATCGCCTCGATTTCGACTATGGCCACAAGCTGTCGGAAAACCTGCGCTTCAACATCGGCGGCTTCTATCGCCAGGGCGAAGGCCCCCGTCACCTCGGCTACGACGCCTACAAGGGCGGCCAGGTGAAGTTCAACATCACCAGGCAGTTCGCCGATGGCTATGTGCGCCTCTACGCCAAGTATCTCAACGACCGCACGCCTTCCTACCAGCCCGTTCCGATAATGGTAACGGGTACCAACGCCAATCCCACATACGGAAACGTCACCGGCCTGAACTTCCGCACCGACTCTCTGATGTCGCGCAACATCACCGACATCGTGACGCTGGACGGCAGCAACAAGCCGACGCACGACGATGCGCGCGACGGGATGCACCCGATCGTCAAGTCGATCGGCCTGGAGTCGCAGTTCGACCTCGGCGGCTGGTCGTTCAGCGAGAAGTTCCGCTTCGCCAGCATCTCCGGACACGTCACGGAGAGCCTTTCGCTGGCCGTCGCGCCGGCAGCGGCGCTCGCTTATGCCTATGGCGGACCGGGCGCGACGTTGAGCTATGCGACGGGCCCGCTCGCGGGTCAGGCAATCAATCCCGCGACGGTAAACGGCAACGGCTTGCTCTCGACGTCGCTGTTCCTCGACACGAAGCTCAACAGCCTCGACAACATCACCAACGACCTGCGCACGAGCCGCGTGTGGAACATTGGCGGTGGCGCACTGACGACAACGCTGGGCTTCTATAAATCCTCGCAGGCATATGACTCTGACTGGTCGTTCGTCACCGTCCTGGCCGACGTGCGCGGCGGCGGCAATGCGGCGCTGGTCAATGTCACGAGTGCCGCCGGCGTTCCGACGACGCAGGAGGGCTACACAGCCTTCGGCCTGGCAGGCGGTGCCTATCATCGCAAGTATGACGTCAAGTACAATGTCAACGCGCCCTATGGTTCGCTCAACTACCACATCGGCAAACTGGCGATCGGCGGTAGCGTCCGCTACGATATGGGCAGCGTGAAGGGCGCGCTATATGGGGCCGAACTGGGCGGCGGCCGCGTCGGCCTTATCGCCTATGACATCAATGGCGACGGCAAGATTTCCATTCCTGAGACCCAGACCGCGGTGCTGCCGTTGGCCAGCCCAGGGCCTGTCGACTATAAATATCACTATCTCAGCTATTCGGCAGGCGTCAATTTCCGTGTGTCCGAGCCGCTGGCGGTGTTCGCCCGCTATAGCCGCGGTGGCCGCGCGGCCGCCGATCGGATCCTGTTCACGCCTGCCATCAGCTCGGCCAACGGCAATCTGATCGATCCGGGCGACGGCTTCGACATCGTCAAGCAGACCGAGCTCGGCCTGAAGTTCCGCAAGTCGGGTGTGACGGTCAACGTGACGGGCTTCTCGGCGACCAGCGGCGACCGCAATCTGCAGGTCAACAGCAAGGCCGACGGTACGGTACAGGTCGAGCACATCATCCGCAGCTACAGCGCCCGCGGTGTCGAGGTCGAGGGTGCGGTTCGCCGGGGCGTGTTCAGTCTCTCGGCCGGCGGGACATATACCAGCGCGAAGATCGCCAGCGACCTGAGCAATCCTGCGGTCGTCGGCAACCGTCCGCGTCACCAGGCGAGCTTCATCTTCGAAGCGACCCCGCAGATCGAGGTCAAATACGGCACCGTCGGCGTCAACGTCATCGGCACCACGAGCAGCTTCGCGCAGGATACCAACCAGCTCAAGCTGCCCGGCTACACCCTGGTCAACGCGTTCCTCCAGGTCCGCCCGGTCGAGCGGGTGCAGCTGATGCTGAACGTCAACAACCTGTTCGACACGGTCGCGATTGCCGAGACCTCGCAGGGAACCATCCCGGCCAACGGCATCGTCCTCGGGCGCGCCATGACCGGCAGGACCATCTCGACCTCGCTTCGTCTCTCCTTCTGAGACACCGGGCAACCGGGACGTCCCGGTTGCCCGGACCATCCCATCGGACTCCCCATTGAAAGTTGTGACGATGTTGAAATCCCTGAAGATCCCGAGGAAGCTGGCGCTCTCCTTCCTGACCATCTGCATCTCGGCCGCGGTCATGATGCTGGTCTTCTTCACGACCGTCACGATGATCAAGAGTTCGACCGCCGGCAACAATCTCAGCCAGACGATCCACGCCAACGCATTGACGCTGGAAACCGCGCTGCTGCGCCAGAACAGCCAGTTTCGCGGTTTCCTGGTCACCGCCGACCCGACCTATCTCAAATCCTATGGCGAGGCGCGCGACGAATATGACAGCACCTCGGCGTCGCTCGAGAAACTGCTGACCGACCCGGCGCAGCGCGCCGCCGTCGTCAAGTCGCGCGAGGCCACGCTGGCGTGGCGCGAGAAATGGGGCGACCGCCTGATCAAGCAGGTCCAGGCCGGCCAGCGCGAGGCCGCGCAGGCCGAAGTGCGGGCCGCCGGCAAGGCCGTGCTGACCAGCGCCGCCGTGCTCCCGCTGCGCGACGTGCGCGACGCGCAGGAAGAGCTCGTCAAGAAAAATTCGGCGCTTCAGGAAACCGCGATCAGCACTGCGATGATGGCGCTGCTGATCGGCGGGATCGCACTGATCGGCATCGCGATCACCCTCGCCGTGGTGCTGAGCCAGCTGATCGCCCAGCCGATCTCGCGACTCACCGCGACCATGGCCAGCCTCGCCGCGGGCAGAAACGACATCACCGTTCCCGATCTCGACCGCACCGACGAACTGGGCGACATGGCACGCGCGGTGCTGGTGTTCCGCGACTCCGCGATCGCCAAGCAGGCCGCCGACGAGACCGCGGCCCGCGCCGAGGCCGAACAGAAGATGGTCGTCGACACGGTGTCGGCACATCTGTCGGAATTGGCCGACGGTAATCTCACTGCCGAGATCGACCGCGACTTCCCCGGCCAATATGGCGCCGTCAAGACCAACTTCAACGCCGCCGTCATCGCACTGCGCGAGCTGATTTCCTCGGTGATGGAATCGACCGTCGCGATCGGCACCGGCTCGGGCGAGATTGCCCAGGCGTCGGAGGATCTGGCGCGCCGTACCGAGGCCAATGCCGCCAATCTCGAGGAAACCTCGGCCGCGGTGCTGCAGATGGACGGCCGCCTCAAGGCGACCGCCGAGGCCGCCAACAGCACCGCCGTCCGCGCCAACGGCACCATGGCGACCGTCACCGACGGCCGCGCCACGGCCGACGAAGCGGTGCGCGCGATGAGCCGTGTCGCCGACAGCGCCAAGGGGATCGACAGCGTGATCGAAGGCCTCGACAAGATCGCCTTCCAGACCCGCGTGCTGGCGATGAACGCCGCCGTCGAGGCCGGCCGTGCCGGCGAGGCGGGCCGCGGCTTCGCGGTCGTCGCCGATCTCGTCTCGGCCCTGGCGATGCGCGCCGAAGAGGAAGCCGGCCGCGCCCGCGACCAGCTCAGCGCGACGCAGACCGACATCGTCACTGCCGTCGGCGCGGTGCAGAAGGTCGATGTCGCGCTGGCCGACATCATGAGCGGCGTCGGCGAGGTCAACACGCTGCTCGGCAACATCGCCACCGACAACCAGACGCAATCGACCGCGATCAGCCAGATCAGCGCCGCAATCAGCACGATGGATCATGCCACCCAGCAGAATGCGGCGATGGTCGAGGAGACCTCCGCCGCCGCCCGCAATCTCGCCAGCGAGGTCAATGGCCTGTCCGACAAGGCCGGTCAGTTCAACGTCGGCAATGCCGGGGCATCGGCTGGCGGCGGCCGGCGCAAGCCATCGTCGCGCTTCTCCGGGCCGACCAGGCAGTTGCCCGCCGCCGCGGTGTCCGCGCTGGTACGCCAGAGCTCCGCCAGCGACGACTGGCAGGCCTTCTAGCCAGCCTGCCCGCGCGACGCCGGGTCGCGCGCACATGCGACGTTATCGTGCCGACTATGGCCGCCAATCGAGGCAGGGGAACCTTGCATGAATATGGTCTCGCCCATCCTGAACCGCGGCGAGCTTTCGCGTCAGGCGCGGGTCGCCCAAGGTCTCGGGTCGCCGTTCGTCGCGGCGGTGCTCGAGGCCGGGCAACGCCAGCTCCACCGCGCGCCGCACACTGCCGCGCTGATCGAGCAATGGCCACGCGACCCGTCCAGCTCGGCGCTGGCGATGCGTTTCAATGCCGCGCTCCACGCGCTCGCCCGGCAGGGCACGCTGCCAGCGCTGCGCGCGCTCTATCTTCGCCAACATGACGACTATGATGGCGCGATCGGCGCGGCACTGGCGGCGCAGGACGGCTTCGTCGCGGCGTTCATGCGCGGCACGCCGCAAACCAACGAGGTCGGCCGCGCCGCCGCGATCGCCGCCGCGCTGATGGTCGCGCGGGCCGATTTCGGCCTGCCGTTCGAACTGCTCGAGCTCGGCTCGAGTTGCGGGCTCAACCTCAACCTCGCGCGCTACGGCTACACCCTTGGCGGCGTCGCGGCGGGTGCGACGGATTCGCCGGTGCAGATCGCGCCGCAATGGCTCGGCCCCCCGCCGATCCTCGCCCCGATCGCGGTGGTCGGGGCACGCGGCAGCGACCTCAACCCGCTCTATGCCGACGACGCGGCGACGCGCGACCGACTGCTCGCCTTTGTCTGGGCCGACCAGCCCAGGCGCGCGGCGCGGCTCGAACAGGCGCTGGCGCTGGCGCGGCGCTATCCGCCACACATCGACCAGGCCGACGCGGTCGCCTGGCTCGGCGATCGCCTTGCGGCGCCGCAACAGGCCGGGCTGTGCCGGGTGATCTTCCACTCGATGGTGCTGCAATATCTGACCGACGACGAACGCCAGGTTGTCGAGGAGACCATCGCGCACGCCGGCACGCGCGCCACGCGCGAGCGCCCGCTGGCGCGGATCAGCTTCGAATGGACGCCGCCGCGCGACGAGGTGCAGCTGTGGCTGACCCTCTGGCCGACCGGCGAGAAGCGCATGCTCGCGACCTGCCATGCCTATGGCGACTGGATCGACTGGCGCGGCTGGCGCGGCTGACACGGCGCTACGGCAGCGCGGCGTCATCGAAGGCGAACACCGCGCTGGGCCTGGTGACCTCACTGTCGGTCTCCGCCACGTCGTAGCTGGCAAGCATCCGCAGCCGCGCTGCCGGCAGCGAGGCGCGCCACGGATCGCCGATCAGCACGTCGATTCCGACCGCGCGGCAGCGTTCGAGGAATGCCGTCACGCGCTCGGCCAGCGCCTGATCGTAGAACAGGTCGCCGACCAGCACGACATCGACCGGCGGCGGCGGGCCGGGCGTCAGGTCCGCATCCGCGACGACGACCGCCGCATCGTTGTGCGCGATGTTGAGGCGCAGCGCGGCAATGGCGTAACGATCGATCTCGGCGGCGATCACCGACGCGGCCCCGGCCCTCGCCGCGGCGATCGCCACCAGCCCCGAGCCCGCGCCGAGATCGAGCACGCGCCGCCCGGCGACGAGCGCCGGCCGGTCGAGCACATGACGCGCCAGCGCGAGCCCGCCGGCCCAGTAATAGGCCCAGTAAGGCGTGCCGAAACCGGCTTCGTCTTCGGCCGCCAGCGACGCCAGCCGCGTCGTCGGGATCGCCTTGTGCAGGCGGATCTCGGGGATGGCGGGCACCGGCAGGACCGGCAGCCTCGCCCGGATGAACGCGGTGGGATCGGCAGGCGGCACGGTGGTGATCATAGGACCGCCGCCGCGATATCGGCAAGGCGTGCGGGGTAACGGAACAGGTATCATCAAGCGCGGGTTCATCCGCCGTGGTGCAGGCGCGCCATCGCGAAAGGGAGCGCGGCGACAATAGGCATGACCCATGATGGCTACCGCGCAGGACAAGGACGCTGGACGGGCGGGCGAATCGCCAGCGCGGCCGGCGCCGCGGTCGTGCAGGCGCTGCTCGCCTGGGTGCTGATCGCCGGGCTGGCGGTCGGCATGCCGAAGCAGATCGCCGACGAGCTCAAGCTGTTCGCGGTCACGCCGCCCCCGCCCCCGCCGCGCACCGCGCCCGAGAAGCCCAGGGCGACCTCGCACAAGCAGAAGGGCAAGGCCTCCCCCGCCAACCTGCGCGCCAAGCCGACCGAGATCGTCGCGCCTAAACCCGTCGTTCCCCTGCCCCCGCCGCCGCTCGCCGCCGCGCCCAAGGCCGGACCGGGCACGGCGCCCTCGGCCGGTGCCGCCCCGGTACCGGGCCCCGGCACGGGCGCCGGCGGCGAGGGCAATGGCAATGGCGCCGGGGGTGACGGCGATGGTGATGGCGGCACGCCGCTGGTGCTGATCAAGGGCCGCATCAAGGACTCGGACTATCCCAAAGACCTGCTGCGCGACGGCGTCAGCGGGACGGTCTATCTGCGCTTCATCGTCGGGGTGACGGGCCGCGTGACCTCGTGCACCGTGACCAAGACCAGCGGCAGCGCCGAGCTCGACAACACCACCTGCCGGCTGATCATGGAGCGCTTCCGCTACCGCCCGACACGCGACCGCTACGGCCGCCCGGTGCCCGACGAGGTGATCGGCTATCACCGCTGGGACCTGTGGCGCCGCACCCCCGACGAGACGCCCGACGACCCGTGAGGGACTTGCATATCCGACGGCGCGCCACGGATCGGTCGGTCCCATTCGAACAATCGCCCGTCGAGCGGCACGCCGTCCGCGAGTTCGAACACGGCATGATAGACATATTGCGCGCCGGCCAGCCACTCATAGTCCAGCGTCACGATACCCTTTCCCGGCCCCGATCCCGCAACCCAGCATTGGCCGCCGCCGGCATCGGGCGGACTCGAATAGCTGATGCAATGCGTCTCGACCTTGCCGATCCGGGTGCCACGGTCGCTGTCGCCGAGCCGGCGCTTGCGTATCACGAAGCGCTGCATCGCCGGCCAGGCATTGCCAATGCCGATGTCGCCCCGTCCCGCGTGACGATTTTCGGCGAACTGACGTGTCTCGCCGCGCCAACCGGTCTCGCTCTCCACAAAGCGGGTAAAACCCGCCCCGCCGATCATCACGCGCTCGACGGTAAAGGTCGCACCGATCAATGCGTGGCAGGTGGCATCGTAACCATTGAGCAGGTTGGTTTTCAGAAGGAGCAGCCCCTCGCCACCCGCCTCGAAATACCAGTATTCCTGCCCCTTCACCTCGGTGACGGGAAAGCGACCGGTGCGGCGGTGGCATTCTTCCGCCGCCGCCGGACCATCGACGCCGGGTGCCGTTTCCAGATCGCCGCTCGCGCCATGAGCATAGGTGCCGCGTCGCGCGGCGGGCGCCTGATACGCCCAGCGCTTGGCCGCTGGCGCATAAGTGGCGTCATCGGGCATCGTCCAGCCATCGGGCAACCCGCGCAGCGGATCGGCGAACGCCGGCGCGGTAACGCCGAAGACAGCGCCGAACCCAACAGCCCAAAGCCGCATCAAACAACGCGCGATGCGCCCGGGAAGCAGTGCCTGACGCAACTTCCGCCGTTCGTGCTGAGCTTGTCGAAGCACCGTTCTTCTGGTCCCCGGCATCGAGAAGAACGGCCCTTCGACAGGCTCAGGGCGAACGGTGGTGGGAGCGTGGGCTAGCCGCACACCCCCGCCCCTGCTTGCACCAGCAGCGCGTCGCGGCCCTCGCGGAGATCGGCGCCGGTGCGCACCACCGGCTCCGGCCCCTTGCCGAGGCCGCGCCACAAAGCCGCGTTGAAGGCGGCGGTGTCGAGATGGTCTTCGGCGCGGAAGTCCTGGCCCTTCATCGCCTCGGCCCACCAGCCGGCGTCGCGCGTCGGGCAGGCGGCGCTGGCGATGGCGGTGGCGGGGACGAAGCGTTCGGCCGGGATCGGCAGCGCGGTGGCGCGCAGTACCGGGGCGGCGCGCGCGTCATAGGTCCAGTTCGCCTGGGCGGGATCGAACAGATCGGCCATCGGCGCGGCGAGCGCGTCGTTGAGGCCGAGCGGCTTGAGCCCGAGCACCGCCTCGATCGTGCGCAGCACGCTGACGGTGGTGTAGCGCGTCGAGACGACGGCGTGCTGCTTCACATAAGGGCCGACGACGAAGGCGATGCTGCGGCGCGCGTCGACATGGTCGGCGCCGTTCTGCGCATCGTCCTCGATGATGAAGACGAGCGTCGAATCCGCCACCTTGCTGTGCGCGATCGCCTCGATGACGTTGCCGACGGCATAGTCATTGTCGGCCATCTGCGTCTCGACGCTGTTGACGCCGTCGATCGCGTCCTTGAAGTCGCCGAAATGATCATGGCTGAGCCGCAGCAGCGTGAGCGCGGGCATGGTGTCGCTGGCCATCTGCTGGTCGAACTCGCGGCGCCATTCGCGTTGCAGCCAGAAGTCGGGCATCTTCTGGTCGAAGCCGCGGAAATAGGGGTCGCTGCGCGACGCGAGCAGCCGGTCGCCGGGGGTATAGATGCGCGTGTTGCTCTTCGCCGGCTCGCGCACCAGCGGCACCGCGCCGGGCTCGCCCGCGTCATAGACCGAGGCGTCGGAGAAGCCGTAGTTGCGCACCGTGAGGCCGGCGCGGATCGCGGCGTCCCACAGAAAGCCATGCCCCTTGGCCTCGTCATCATCGCCATCGGCATCGGGCGCGGTGAGCAAGGCCGGGCCGGGCAGGACGTCGGGATCATTGGGGGTCTTGGGGTTGGTCGCGACGCGCTCGGCCTGGGTCTGCTGGGTGTAGATGTAGCGATCGGCCTCTTCGGATTCATAGGCCAGGCCGCGCCGCGCGTAATTTACCGGGGCGGTCTTCTCCAGCAGGTCGGTCGCGCGCGCCGCGGTGCTCCAGCTCCAGCCGGTGCTCGACTGTTCGCCGCTGTCGTAGAAATTGTCGAGCGTGACGAACTGGCTGGCGAGCGCGTGATGATTGGGGCTGAGCCGCGCGCCGAGGATCGCCAGCCGGGGGTCGCCATTGCCGACCGGCAGGTCGCCGAGCACCTGATCATAGGTGCGGTTTTCCTTCACGATGAAAACGACATGTTTGATGCGCGCGCGGATCGCCGCCATCCGCGCATCGGCGGCGGCGCGCGCCGGGGCGGCGGTGAGCCCGACATTGTCGGCGACCTGCAACGTCGTCGCGACGAGCGCGCGCGGCGCGGGCAGCGGAAAACTGAGCAGCCCGGCCTTTTCGAGCTGGTAGATATATTGGTTGGCGGGGCCACAGGCGTCATGCTGGCTTTTGACCTCGGCGAGCGCGGGCACGCAGCCGATCGGGTTGGGGCCGGGCGGGCTCTTGCGGTTGACGACGAAGACGCGGCGGCCGTCGCGGCTGGTGGCGACGGCGCTGGGATACCAGCCGGTCGGCACGAGGCCGGCAACCGCCGCGCCGGTGCGATCGGGCGTGACCAGCGCGACGGCGTTGATCCCGCCGAGCGTCACCAGCAGGCGGTGATCGGGGAGCAAAGCGAGGCCGTTGGGGTTGGTGCCCTTGCCCGCCGGCACATCCCCCAGCGAGGCGGGCAGGCCGAGGCGCGGCTCGGCGATCAGCCTGTTGGTCGCGGTGGCGATGATGGCGAGGCGATCGGCATTGTCCTCGGTGGCGTAGAGCCGGCCGAGGCGGCGATCCTCGAGCAGCGCGGTCGGCGCGCCGGCGGTGGCGATTCGCGCGGTGACGCGGATCGTGCTCGCGCCGACATCGAGCGCGACGATCTGGCGGTCGCGCGGCGCCGAGACCCAGGCATGGGTCGCGTCGCGCCACAGGATGGCGAAGGGGTTCTCGCCGCCGGGCACGCCCGACTGCGCCGGGTCGATCTTGCCGGGGCGCAGATCCTGCTCGGCGATGACGCGGCCGGCCTTGAGATCGACCAGGCTGACCGAGTCATTATAATAATTGGCGACGAGCGCACGGGTGCCGTCGGGGCTGACCGCGACGCCGGCGGCCTGCGGCTTGACGCCGGCACCGATGCCGGCGGCATGGCCAAGCAGGATCGGTGCGCCGGCGGCAGCATAGCCCTTGGCGCCGAGGCGATAGACATGCACCACGTCATCGACCCCGCCGCCGACGACGAAGCCCTTGCCGTCGGGCAGCCAGGCGATGCCCGAATAGCTGTTGGGGACGATCAGCGTCTGCACCCAGTGACTGCCCGCCGCGTCGATTGCGTAGCGGAAGACATATTGCCCGGCCTGCAGCAGCATGACCTTGCCGTTGGGGCCGACATAGCGGTTGAAGCCGCTGGTCAGCACGAGCATCTCGCGCCCGTCGGGCCTGACCGCGATCGCGGCGGCACCATCGGCCTGGTAATCGGGCACCGGCCCGACCCGCGCCGTGAGCGGCTCGAAGCGCGCGCCGGGCGCGGCGAGCGGGGTGAGCGTCTGGCCGGTCGGCAGATGTTGGGGCGTCACGGCGGGCGGCGTCTGGGCGAGCGCGGCGGGGCCGGCGGCGGTGGTGGTGGCGAGGGCCAGGACCATCAGGGGCATGCGCATCATTTTTCTCCGTCCCGGGGAGACGAGCCTAGCCGGGCGTTGCGACAGATTAAAGACCGGGGGCGCCCCGATATGGTGGCGGGCGATGCGGCCGGGCGGTGGGACGGGGCGGCCGGGCAAAGAGCGGGGCGAGCGCGGGGGCGACGCGGCAAGGAGCGCGCGAGAATCGTAAGCGAGCGGGCTAGGATAACGGGCAAGTATTTGTCAAATAGCGCGCGCGGCGCGGCGCAAATATTCGACCCCTTTTGACGACCGACGGGGGGTGCGCTTGACCGGGGCGCTATAGTTGCGGGCGCAAGATGGCGCGGTGAATTGCGGCCGGTTTCCAACAGGCGATGCTTGGACGCTACGGGCGCAGAGGGCGCGGCGAGGGCCCGCGAAGACTGGACCTTTTCCTGACCCTTTATGGGGGAGCGTGGCATTCGTCTTACCCTTCACTTGTGCCCCGGGGTGGCCGGGGTGGCTGGATTCCAACACGCGCACGGCCGGGATGGCGCGCGCGGCGTGGGCGGAGGGTGGACGGTTTTGGGGGTGGGTTGAATCGGGGGCTCGGGCGGGGCACTTGTCTGGGGACCGGAGGGCATTGTCGCCGGCAGGCGCATCGGCGCGATCGCCTCGCTCCTCGGAAACACAATTGCAGCCGATCCAATAGCGGCCAGCCCGCCAACGGTGTATCCCGCTGCGATGTTTGGCCGGCTTCGCAGGATGATATTGCGCGCATCGCCCCTGGAGCAATGGAGCGTCAGCGTCGCGCAAGGCGAGATCGTGACGCGAGACGGTGGGGGCGCGCGGCGTGCCATGGCTATTGCCGCGCTGCGCCGGGTGGTGGTGGCGACCGACGATAGCGGGCCGTGGGGCGCGGATGTCGTGTTCCTGCTCTATGCCGACGGCGCCGAGCCCGTCGGCCTGTTTCCGCTCGAGGCACGTGGCGCAAAGGACTTCGTCGCGTGGATGAGTGGCCTGCCGGGCTATCAGGACGCTGCGTTGCAGGCGGCAATGGGTTCGACCCGGGTGGCGCGATTCGATGTTCTTGCAGTGGTGGCGGACGGCGGCTGATCGCCGGGGCGGCCGGGGGATAAGGGCTTTGCACGTGGCGCCGTAATCCTGGGCGCCGTGCTTATCGCGGCGCGCTCGGAGACGGACCCACATTTGTGGTAATGTGCGCCACCCGCCAAGAGAAGCAGATGATGAGCCGGCTGACCATCGACATTTCCGACCTTCAGCATCAGCGCCTTAAGGCGATGGCCGCGTTGCAGGGCAAGTCGATCAGGCAATATGCGCTGGAGCGGCTGTTCCCCGCGCCGGCGGCTGGCGACGATGCCTGGGCGGAACTGAAGGCGCTGCTGGGCGAGCGCATCGCCGAGGGGCTGCCGGGCGGCGTTGCCGACAACAGCATCGACGCGATCGTTGATGAGGAATTGGGCAAGGCGCGCCGCGGTTGAGCAATGCCTAAATCCTGTCGGCGGCGGCGGAGGCCGATCTGCGGGACATTATCCGGCATACGCGCCAACGATGGGGCGACGCGCAAGTGCGCAGCTACATCGCCAGGCTGCAGGTCGGGATCGAGCGGGTCGCGCTGGGGCAGGGTTTCTTCAAGGATATGACCGCGCTCTATCCGGGGCTGCGCATGGCGCATTGCGAGCGCCACCATGCCTTCTGCCTCCCCCCGGGACGATGCCCGTGCGCTCATTGTGGCGATCTTTCACGAGCGGATGGATTTGATGACGCGGCTGGCGGCGCAGTTGCAATAGGCGGCGGGGTTTCGCCATTGTCAGCATCGGAAAGCTTCTGGCACGAATGACCAGGGCGCACGGTTGCGCGGCGGGCAAGCTGCGCCATCCCGTCACCATGCACACCGCCCTCGACACCCCGACCGACGCCCTGGACGAGCAAGAGCGATCGTTCGTGGCGAGCATCCGCGAGCATGGCTGGTTTCGGACCTCGGTCCTCGCGGAGGAGGACTTGCCGGGATTCTCGTACACGACGGGCTTCTGGCGCAACACGGGATTGCCCGAGCTGATCATCTTCGGCCTGAAGCATGAGATTGCGCACGATGTGATGTGGGACCTGTTCCGGGACGCCCAGGCAGGGCGGCGCTTGCCGTGCGGGGTTCGCACCGACGCGGTATTCGCCAACCTGCCGGCCTATGTCTTTCTGGTCGCAAGGCGGCATTATGCCGCGCATCTCGGCTGGAGCCAGCGGTTTTATGGCGACGACGATTTTGAATGCCGGCAGATCGTGTGGCCGGATCGGAACGAGCTGTTTCCGTGGGAGGCGGGGTTCGATGAGACGTTTGTGGGGGATCAGGTGGATCTGACCGAGCTTGGGTGGGTGGCGGCGCTGGCGCATTGAGCGGGTGGCAGCGAGGGGAGTTTCGTGTGTTTAGTAAACTGGCACCGTAATCCCAGATGGGCGGGGTTGTGAATCAAGGCGTGTGGGCGACAAAAAGTGCGCGGGAGCGGTGGGTTCATCACCCACCCATCGCCTCGTGACATCAAAGCGGCTGGCGGCGTTGAATCGCGATGCTATGGTTCACGAATGGGACGATCATGGAAGCGCATGATGCTGGCGACAGCAGTGGCGGCCGCTCTTGCGCTTGTTGCTGCCGCGTGGCTGGCGCCGTTCGTGGCTCAGGACCGTTGCCTTGATAGCGGTGGGGCGTGGGAAAACGGTCGCTGTTTGCGCTGATTTGGGCATTATTTGGAGGTTGTTGTACGTTTCACCGCAATTCCGAAAACAAGCGGAAGTATAACAAAAATACTCAGTTTCTTGAAGGGTGGGAAGGTCATGATTCGCAAGTTTTCGATGATGATTTGGGTTCTGCTACTCATGTCTGCAAATTCTGCACATGCGCAAGGACTTCCTGTCTCGTTTATTCCGCTAATGGAGGCCTGTGTTGCTTCGGGTGGGCAAGTCGGGTTCCGGTTTCCAAATCCGGAAATGACCGGGTTTCAGACCTTTTCGTTGTACTCACCTGCGGCAGTCGATGTTCGAAAGATTACGGTAAATGTATGGAGCAATCAGCCATCAGGTACAAACTTCGTTCAGCTGGTTTCAACACCAGGCACTGGCTCGGAAATTGTGCAGGCAATTCCAAACAACAGCAGCTTCACCACCCTCGCTAAACTTGCATCCTTGCAGGTGACCGCCGGAAACAACGTGATCGTCTGGTGTACTCACATCTCCCCGTGATAAATTGGACCGTGTTGACAAAGATTGCAGCCATATCCGAGCATCGAACTTGGAACCGTCCCCACCAGAGGATGCGATTGTCCGCATTATACCAAGTTCCGGGACACAGTTACGGGGCGGGTACTGAGCCCCACCCGAGGCCCGCCTTACGCCCTGGCCCCCTGCCCTCAGCGCGGCGCGACCTGGGCCGTGAACGCGCCGTCGGTGGTGTTGCCGCCGAGCCGGTTGTCGCCGGAACTGCGCACCACCGCGCCGTTCTGCACGATCAGGCCGGTGCCGTTGGTCGAGATCGTGCTGTTGCCGAACATCGCCGTCACCGCGCCGTTGATGCTCGCCGCATAGCTGTTGCGCGAAAAGGTCGTGTCCAGCACCGTCAGCGTGATCGTGCCGGTGCCGGCCGGCGCCTTGGCGAGCAGCGCGACATTGTTCGCGGTGAACAGCGTGTCGTCGACCAGCGCGGCGATCGTCACCCCTGTCTTGCCGACGCTGTCGAAGCGCACCCCGGTGCCGGCGCTGCCGTCGAAGCGCGAATGCGCGATGGTGACGCGCACCGTGCCGCCCGCATTCGGGCTGACCAGCAGCGCACCGGCGGTCGTGGCCGCGCTGCTGGCGATCGACACGCGATCGACCAGCACCGTCACGGTGGCAACGGTCGGCACGATCGTCACGGCATAGCTGGTGCCGGTGAAACCGCGCAGCTGGGTGTTGGCGATGGTCAGCGAGCCTGCCGAGAGCAGCCTGATGCCGCTGAACGTGGTGTTGGTCGGGTCGGCGGCGATATCCAGCCCGCGCAGCGTCACCGCGTCGCCCGCCCCGGCATTGACGACAATGCCGTCGCTGCTGCCCACGCGGAGGTGCGCGCTTGCGGTGCCACAGACGATGGCGACCGCCCGGGTGATCGTCACGCCGCCATAATCGGCGCCATCGACGCAGTTGATCTCACCACCGGCCAGCGTGCTGGCAAAGGCACCGGCAAAGGTCAGGCAGGGGATTCCGGTGACAGGGATTCCGGTGGGGATTCCGGTGACAGTGCATTTATCTCGCCCTCGGCCCCGGTCGACCGCGTTGCAACGTTCGCCCGCTGACTTTCTCCAGCTGCTCGAGGAAACCCTCATCGCCAACCGGCCTGCCGACCTGTTCGGCCTTGCGCAGGCGCATCGACATTTCCTCGTCCTCACCCGCCGCCAGCAGCGCGCTAAAATCCGGATAGCGCGCCAGCGCTGGCGCCGCCGTGGTAATACCGTCCGAAACACCACCCGCCAGCGCCCGCGTGCTCGACCATGGCCAGTCGATCGCGCGCCCCGTCAGACCGGCGCGCACCGGATTGAGCGCGACATAGCGTAGCGCTGCCAGAAGATGCGCCTCGTCCATCGCCACGCAGCCAAAGCGCCCCTGCCAAAAATGGCCGGTGCGTTTCAGCCGCGCATGGACATGCCCCGCATAGCGCCGATGCACGACCGACAGCGCACGCCGCAGCCCGTCCGCGTCGCTAGGTACCAGGATCAGGTGGACGTGATTGGGCATCAGCACCCATGACCAGATCTCGACGCCGGCGGCGGCGCAGTGTCCGCCAAGCAGCTCGCGATACAGCGCATAGTCGTCGTCATCGAAAAAGGTCTGCGCGCGACCATTGCCGCGCTGGGTCACGTGATGCGGGTGACCGGGGAATATCGCGCGGGCCAGGCGAGCCATGCGCTCTTCATACTATTTGGGTCGGGGCGGGTCAATTAAATGCACTGTCACCGGAACCCGGGTCAATTAAATGCACTGTCACCGGAACCCCCGTCCGGAACCCGTCACCGGAACCCCGCTTGTGGCGAGGGCGATCAACGCCTTGATCCCGCGCGCATTCGCGATAGGATAACGTAACGGGGAGAGGCGGATGCGTAGATGTGCACGGGCGTTGGCGATCCTTCTGCTGGCCGGTGCGAGCGCGTCGCCGGCGCTGTCGTCGCCCGGTGAAACCGGTGAGACCGATGGCACGATGCGCGCCTTTGCCAGCGACAAGGCCTTTATCGCCTTTCTGAAGCGTGCCGCCGCGCGGGAGCGCGAGGCTTATACCCCGCCACCGCCGCCTTCCCCTCCACCGCCGCCGTCGGTAGCCGAACCCGCCCCGGCGGCGCCCGGGGCGGTGTCGAGCATCACGACACAGGACGTCATTCTCACCGGCGCCAAGGTGAGCAACCCGCGCATCACCAACACGCAGGAGGCGGATGTCGACGAGGGCGGGATCGTCAAGGTGATCGGCACGCACCTCGTCATCCTGCGGCGCGGGCGGCTGTTCACCGTGTCGCTGGCGGGCAAAAGCATGCGCAGCATCGACCATATCGACGCCTTTCCCCCGGGCACGTCGGGCGATGCCTGGTATGACGAGATGCTGGTCAGCGGCGACCGGATCGTGGTGGTCGGGTATAGCTATGAGCGCGGCGGCACCGAGATAAACCGCTTCCGCATGGCGCCGGACGGGCGGCTGCGGTTCGAGGACAGCCATCATTTGCGGTCGAAGGATTATTATTCGTCGAGCAATTATGCCTCGCGGCTGATCGGCTCGACGCTGATCTTCTATACGCCGCTGGATTTCGACAGCGACGCGCCGCTCGACGCGCTGCCCGGGCTGCAGCGCTGGACCGGGAAGGCCGACGCGGCCTTCACCCGCACGCTGCCGATCACCAGGCTCTATGTGCCCGAGCCGCTGCGCCGTCGGCCTGAGGGCGATCTCTCGACGCTGCACAGCGTGACGCTGTGCGACCTTGCCGCACCGCGCCTGGCGTGTCGATCGACGGCGGTGCTGGGATCGTATTCGCGGACCTTCTACGTCTCGGGCAAGGCGGTCTATGTGTGGACCGCCAATGAGGACGACGACAGCCAGCGCGCCGGCGCCTATGTCTATCGCCTGCCGCTCGACGGATCCGCACCGAGCGCGGCGCAGGCGTGGGGCGAGCCGATCGACCAGTTCTCCTTCGCCGAAGACCGGGCGGCGGAGCGGCTGAACGTCGTGGTGCGCGCCGGCGGGGGCGGCGGGGATGCGATGTGGCGCCCGGTGCACAGCGAGGGCGACGCGGCGTTGCTGACCGTGCCGCTGGCCGCGTTCGGCGACGGCTCTCGCCTGATGCCGCGTTCGGCCTATCGGCCGTTGCCGCTGGAGGAGAAGGCGTGGAGCTTTCACAATCGCTTCGTCGGGCGCGACCTGATCTACGCCGCGGGCGAATTCAACGAGCATCGCGGGGCGATGACGGTCTATGCCGTGCCGCTGAACGGTGCGCCAATCGCACGGATCGCGGTGCCGCACGGCGTCGACCGGATCGACATCATCGGCAGCGACGCGATCGCGATCGGCAACGACCCCAAGGAGCGGCTGGGGTTCAGCGCGATCGAGCTGAGCGGCAAGCCAAGACTCGGCGACAGCTATTTCCTGCCGGCGGCGCATGAGGGCGAGCAGCGCAGCCAGGCATTCTTCTACCGCCCGGATGACGGCAGCGCGGACGGCGCATCGGGGATGCTGGGCCTGCCGGTGACGCGCGACCTGGGCGAGCCGACGGCGGACCGGTTCCTGGGATCGGGATCGGCGGTGGCGTTCCTGCGGCGCGATGCGCGGCGCTTTTCGCCGGCAGGGGAGCTGGTGGCGAACGCAGCGGGCGCGCATGACGATGCGTGCAAGGCCTCGTGCGTCGACTGGTATGGCAATGCGCGGCCGATCTTCCTGGGCGACCGGGTGTTCGCGCTGATGGGTTACGAGTTGGTCGAGGGGCGCGTGGCGGGCGGGCTGATCGGCGAGCGGGCGCGGGTGGATTTTGCACCGGTGGGGAAGTGAGGGGGCGTCGCGAGGCGTGAGCGCGATGGCCTAATCTCTTGAGAAAAGCGGTTATGGCACGTGTCGCCGAATCCGCGCCGATGACGGTGACGTGCGCGAACGGTTAACGCCGTTTGCGGTTGGGCGGCGCGGGCGTTGCTGCATTTGCCTACCGAACACGGGCCGAGAGATAAGGGATTGTTGCACGTGGCACCGTAATCCAAATGCAGGAAGTGCTACGATGGGGAAATATTATGGACGAAAATTCCCATGAAATTAATAAGATTATTTCAATTTTATTAACCTTATTGTTATTTTGTTCGCCTTTATGCGCGAAAGTTGCCGCCGCGCCTAGTGCGAACAATTTTCAATATATGAATGTAAGAATAGATTATCTTAATGGGCGATACATTGCTTATTCTTTTGAAGATTCTATTACTAAAGATAGCACAATATGCTACGATCTACTTTTAGATCATAAATTGAGAAATTTTATTAGAAAAAGCAAAATAACGAATTACAGAATTAGTGCGCAGCTAATTGAAATAAATGAGGTTGACGCAATGGTTACAATTAATAAAATTAATGGAAGGGACTGGTACGGAGCAATCTGCGGCGCCGGAATATTGTATGTAGAAAATATGCGTGCCTATAATAGAAATGAGAAAACTCAATAGCATGTTATATTATATAGTATTATTTACATAAATTACGGCGCATCGTGTAATTTTAATTACGGATTACGGGTGAAGTGCACCCCTGAAATGAGACCGGGAAAAGGGTGACAGTTCTCCTGTAGGGAGGACGGTATGGCGAACGGAGTCGACCAGCGGCACTTCAGCCGGGAGTATAAGCGCGCGGCGACCGCGCTGCTGGCGATCTGCGCCTGCCAGGGTTGCGCGACGAGCGGCGACAAACCCGCCGCGATGCAGATCGCCTTCAGCGACGCGCGCTTTCGCAGCGCGGACAGGATGATCGTCTCGTTCGCGGTGCTGGATGACAAAGGCAATATGGCGATCGTCCCCAACAGGGCGTTCGCGCCCTATATCGGTGCCGAACGTTTCCCGCCGACATCGACCGGTTATCGCTTCTATCGCAGCGCACTGGGCGGGATCGCGCCGGGCGAGGTCAAGCCGATCCGCCAGGCAGCGGGCCAGGTGATCCTTGAGGACGACCATCATATCAGCATCAGCTATTATTCGGCCGTGCCCGACATCGCGCTGCCGCCGCCGGCGCGGATCGGACCGACCGAGCCCGGTTACCAGGCGGCGCTGGAGGCCTATCACCTCAAAGAGCCGGGCGATGGCTTCTTGATACCGCTGCCGGCCAAGCCGTAGTGCCCGCACCGGGCGGGGCAGATTGCGGAAAGACTTGAACGCGTGGCGATTCCGCGTGCCACGATATTCCCGACTACTCCCGCCCCCGCTCCATCGTCCGCCCCGTGATCGCCGCACCCACCCCGACCATGTCGGCCGCGCCGAAACCGGCGGCGCTCGCCTCGGCATAAAGTAAATGGCTGGCATCGAGCAGCGGCGTGGCGATGCCGGCAGCGCGGGCCGCCCCCGCGACGAGGCGGCTGTTCATCAGGACGTCGTCGAGCGAGGCCTGCGGGCTGAGATCGCCGGCGAGCAGCTTGTCGAGCTTCATCGTCGAGACCGCGCTGGCCATCGGCCCGGCATCGAGCACCGCGCGGAGCAGCGCGAGATCGACGCCTGAGACCTGCGCGAAGTGCACCGCTTCGACCAGCCCGGTGACCATGGTGATGAGGTACAGATTGACCGCCAGCTTGGTGAGCAGCGCGCCCGGCACCGCGCCGCAGGCGAAGGTCTGGCGGCACATCGGCGCGACCAGCGCCCGCGCGCGTGCCACGTCGTCCGCCCCGCCGGCCAGCATGCAGACCAGCGCGCCCTGCTCCGCCGGCAGCCGCGACCCCGACACCGGCGCCTCGACATAGCGGCCGCCGCACGCCGCGACATCGGCCGCCAGCCCGCGCGAATATTCAGGCGAGGTGGTGCCCATCTGGATCAGCAGCAGACCGTTCACATTGTCGGCAAAGGCGGGCTCGCCGCGCTCGAGCGCCGTGTCGGCGGCTTCCTCATTGGCGAGCATCAGGATCACCGTGCCGGACGATCGCAGGACGTCGCGTGCATCGGGCATGGGGATTGCCCCCAGCGCCGCCATGCGCGCCGGCGCGGCGGGCGAGCGGTTCCACACACGCAGCTTCACGCCCGCAGTGAGGAGGTTGGTCGCCATGGGCTCGCCCATGCGGCCGAGGCCGAGGAAGCCGCAGGTTTCATCGCGCATTGGTCGCCTCTCTGGGTTTATCGGGTCACGCGCCCCCGTCGGGCCGCGGTTCGGGTGCCCAGGGCGCGAAATCCGCCGCCAGATCCTCGCCTTCGACCGGCGCGCCGGCATCGTCGACACAGGCGATGCGAACGCCGGCGCCGGTCGAGCGCCTGACGAGGTTCATCGGTGGTGTGCGGCCCTTGCCGACCCAGTGATCGGACCATTGGCGCATCGCGAGAAAGGGCAGGCGCAGCGCCTCGCCCATCTCGGTCAGGATATATTCCGCGCGCGGCCGGCTGCCAGCGGCGCGATATTCCTGCCGGGTCATGATGCCCGCCGCGACGAGGCGTTTCAGCCGGGCCGCGAGCACGGTGCGCGGGATGGCGAGTTCGGTGTGGAAATCCTCGAAGCGGCGAAGGCCGAACAGCGCGCTGCGCACGATCAGCAGCGACCAGCGATCGCCGAGAAAGTCGAAGCTCGCCGCGAGCGTGCAATGGCTCAGATGGATCGGCGACTGGTGGCGGAACGGCGTGATTCCCATGCCCGTGCTTTAGCTGGGTTGCAAAAACAAATCCAGCCTCTATGGCTAGGTGCGGAATTGATACCTAGAAGGGTTGCAGCATGACACCATCCCATTGGCCAATCCTGTGGCCGACGCTTGCCATGGTCGCGGTGATGTTCGGCGTGTGGTTCGCGCTGATGCGCGGTCGGCTCCATCACATCGCCGACCATCCGCCGTCGCGGCACGATTTCGCCAGCGGCGAGGCGGTCGCGCGCTATTTCCAGCCGGTCGAGCGGCCGGCGCAGAACCTGGCCAATCTGTTCGAGATGCCGGTGCTGTATTTCGCGCTGGTGCCGCTGCTGATCGCGACGCACCAGGCCAATGACATCCAGACCGCGCTGGCCTGGGGCTTCGTCCAGTTCCGGGCGCTGCACAGCGTGGTGCATATCGGGCCGAACACCGTGCGCACCCGCTTCCGCCTGTATCTCGCCGCGTGCATCATTCTGTCGGCGATGTGGATCGGCTTCGCCATCGATCTCGTCGTCCATCCGGGCGGGACGATATGAGCGCGCCGCCGAGCGACAGCTTCGTGCTGATCAGCCATGAGGTCGCCGATTATGCGGCATGGAAGGCGGTGTTCGACGGCGCCGCCGCGATGCGCAAGGCAGCGGGCGAGATCGACTATCAGCTGCTGGCCTATCAGGACGAGGCGCGGCGCATCGTCCATTTCTCGCGCTGGACATCGCTCGACGCGGCGCGGCGCTTCTTCGAATCGCCCGCGCTGGTCGAGATCAGGCGCGTGGCCGGTGTGCGTGCGCCGTCTTTCATCTATCTGGACCAGATCGAGGCCGCACGGCTCTGATCCGCGCGTAGCTTTTCAGGGAGAGGTATCATGTCGGTTCACAGCGTCATCAAGCGGGCGACGGCACCGGACATCAGGGCGCGCAAGGGCGGTGGACGGCTGGTCATGCTGACCGCCTATCATGCGCTCAGCGCGCGGCTGGCCGATCCGCATTGCGACATCCTGCTGGTGGGCGATTCGCTGGGCAATGTGCTCTACGGCTTCGAGACGACGTTGCAGGTCACGCTCGACATGATGATCATGCATGGCCGGGCGGTGGTGGCGGCGTCGCGCTATGCGCTGGTCGTGGTCGACATGCCGTTCCAGTCCTATGAGGAATCGAAGGAACAGGCCTTTGCCTCGGCATCGCGCATCATGCGCGAAACCGGCTGCGGCGCGGTGAAGATCGAGGGCGGCGTGGCCTTTGCCGAGACGATCGCCTTTCTGGTGGCGCGCGGCATTCCGGTGATGGGCCATATCGGGCTGACGCCGCAGTCGATCCACACGATCGGCTCGTTCCGCGCGCAGGGCAAGGACGAGGCGGCGCGGCTTTCCTCCGCCGCCAACCAGCCGGGGCCGATCGAGGCGGACGCGGCGGCGGTGAGCGCGGCGGGTGCCTTTGCGATGGTGATGGAGGCGATCGTCGAACCGCTGGCGCGGCACATCACGGGCAACACGCCGATCCCGACTTTGGGCATCGGCGCCAGCCCGGCCTGTGACGGGCAGGTGCTGGTGCTCGAGGACATGCTCGGCATGACCGAGCGCAGCCCGCGCTTCGTGCGCCGCTTCGGCGAGCTCGGCGCGCAGATCGACGCGAGCATCGCCGCTTATGCCAGCGCGGTGACCGACGGCTCCTTTCCCGCGCGCGAGCATCTTTATGGCGCGGCGGTCGAAATGCTCGGGGTACGGTAGCGACGCGTTCCGCCCATGGCATCCAACGGCGCGCCGCGCTATCATGCGGGCGATGTGGTGGCGCAGACGCAAGCAGCCGCAGCGCGCGGCGAGCGATTCAGACATGGGGCTGCGCGCCGAGCTGGTCGCGGCGTGCGCGGACGTCCGCCGTCAGATCGACCTCCAGAACGCCGTGCGCTTTTCACGCGGCGGCGGCCATGGTGGGGACGATCTCGCCGTCCAGACCCTGCAAGACCGGCTCGACCAGCTCGAGGCGGCGCTTGCCAGCCTGGAAGGACCTGAACCCATTGCCTCCCCCGAAATGAAACGATGATGACGTTCACGGTCCGACAAGGGGCGGCGCTGGCGGCGGGCGGCGCGACCGCACTCGCGATCGCGCTGGCGGCAACGCTGGCGGCGCGGGGCCTGTGGCCGGCCTATGCGGCGGCGGAACCCCACAAGACCTATAGCGTCGTCATGTTCGTCGCGCGGCTCGCGATCGGCGCGCTCGGCACGGGGGTTGCAGCGGGGGTCGCGACGAGAGTGGCCGGCGACGCGGGCAAGGCAGCATGGTGGCTCGGCGGGTTCTTTCTGGCGCTCTCGCTGCCGCTTCACCTTTACGTCCTCTGGGCGGATTATCCGGCCTGGTATCACCTGATCTATCTGTCCTATCTCGTGCCGATCGCCGGGCTCGCCGGTCGGATCATGGCCCGCCCTGCCCCGCCGGCTACGCGTCGAGCCGGAAGTGGAACAGCCGGCTCGGCCCGTCTTCCGAGATGAGGTAGAGATCGCGGCCCTGCAGCGCCATGCCTTCGCCGGTATAGGGCGCGGCGCGGTCGGTCGCGCCGGCGCGCAGCGTGCGGACATGCCGCATCGTCGCGAGGTCGATCCAGTCGATCGTGCCGCTCCACAGCGTCAGCGGCCCGGCGCCGACCAGCTGGCCGCCGACGACCTTGATGTCCTGGAACGGGGTGAGCGACGGATTGGGCACGACGCGGACGCCGCCGCCGCGGCGCAGATCGACGATGTAGAGCAGGCGGCTGTCCCAGTTGCCGGCGATGAGGCTGGTGCCCGACACCGCCACGCAGCCGAGATGATCGGCGACATGGATCTTGCGGCGGACCTGCAGCGTCTCGCTATCGATCTCCACAAGCACGGCCGAGCTGTCGGGCTTCATTTCGGCCACCGGCACCCACAGCGAACCGCCGTGCAGCGAGATGCCGCCGGGATGATAGCGTGCGCCGTCGGTCAGTTCGATCCGGCGCAGCAGCCGCCCGGTGGCGCGGTCGAATATGTGGAGATAGCCGCGGCGATTGGCACGATCGACCGAGGTGACCCAGATATGGCGGCGGTCGAGATCGACGCCCTGGACGTGAAACACCTCGCCGCCAAGGTTGAGCGCGCCGAGCAGCCGGGCATGCTCGATCGCCTCGCCGCCGAGCTGCTGCGCGGCGGCGGCGGTCAGGCTCAGCAGCAGCAGGCACAGGGCGGTGAACACGGTGCGGGGCGCCTTGCGGAACATGTCACTTTCCCTTCGGCAGTGCCGCAGGTCGACCGGTGACGCTGCGAACTGCCGGCGCGGTAGCAGCGCCATGCGACGGGAATATGAAAGCCGGACGGACAAAGCGCGGTGCCGCGCGCGCAGGGCGGCGGGCGATCGGCGCGCGGGAGATTTCTCTGAGCGAAGCTGGTGCCCGGCGGCGAGCGCCGGCTGCCGGCCGGTGATCACGGCCCCAGACGTCGCCGGGGCCGCGTTGCGATACTCAATGGCTGTGGTCGTGCTCCTGCATATGCCCCTGGAGCTGGTTCTGCGCGTCGCCGACATCGCCGTCGGGCAGGACCACCGCGACATTCTGCATCATGCCCTGATCCTCATGGTCGAGAATGTGGCAGTGCAGAACATATTCGCCGATATAGCGCTCATAGCGGGTGCGCACCTTGATCGTGTAGATCGAGTGCGGCGGCGGCGGTCCGGGCGTGTTGACGAGGCTCTTGATCCACAAGGTGTCCTTCCACACGCCCTTGAGCCCGGCATATTCGGGATCGACGGTGCCGCCGGCATCGTCGATCGCGCCGGGGGCGCTGACATCCTTGCCATTGGGATCGAGTATCTCGACGACCTGGAACGGATTGACGTGGATGTGGAACGGGTGGCTGACGAAGTGCGACTGCAAGGTCCATTCGTCGACCCCGCCGAGCTTGAGCTTGCGGTCGATGCGGTTGGGGTCATAGGAGCGCGCATCGGCGGTGTTGAGCGTGATGCCGACCTCGAACTGCGTGCCGTTGGGGTTGGTCACGTCGATATAGAAGGTCAGCTCCTGCGTGCCCGTCACCTCGTCGGCGGTGATCGTCGGGTGCGGGGTGAACTGGGTGAATTTGAGGCCGTCGCGGAGATCGGCGATCACGCCGGGCTTGACGTCGGGCGGCATGGTCGCGTCGGCATTGGCGACCAGCGCGTTGGTGAGATAGGCGGTGACGTCGGGCCCGACCGCGGTGCCCGGCGCGACGGTGACGAAGCCCATCAGCCGCGGGCCGACATCGGTCCCTTCCCCGCCGATCGAGCCGGCATTGGGCGAAGCGGCATCGATCACGCAGTAGATGCCGGGCTCGGGGAAGACGACGAGCGCGTCGAAGCGATAGCCGGGCTGGAACACGGCGACCTTCTTCTGCTGCGCGGCGGCGAACGTGAGCCCGTCCGCCGCCATCAGATTATAGCTGAGATAGTCCGCGCTGCACGACTGGCGCAGGAAGCGATCGGCCGCTTTCGGCGCGAGCGAGGCGAGCAGCTTCGCATTGGGCCGGAGCCGGGCGAATTGCAGCGCGATGGTGTCGCGCACGCCGGCATGGATCATGCGCCAGCGCTCGACCTGGCCCTGGCGCGCGTGGAAGGTCGGCAGCACCACGCCGTTGAGTGAGGTGAAACGGCCCGACTTGCCCCAGGCGCCCGGGCCGAACAGATCGTAATTGTCGATCGTGCCGACATCGCCGGGGTCGCAGCGATAGGTGCCGTCCTTGTTGGTCTTGGGCTGCCGCACCTTCGCGCCGTCGGGCTGCGTCACGGTTTCCATGCAGGCATATTGGATCTGCTGCATGACCAGCACGCGCTCGGGCGTGCCCTGGAGCAGCGTGTCGATATCGCCATGCCGGTCGCGGCTCGGCTTGCGGTCGCCGCGGATGATCAGCGCGCCCGCCATCCCGCTCGACACCTGCAGCGCGGTCGAGCCGTGGCGGTGGGTGTGATACCAGAAGGTGCCCGCGGGATGGTCACCGGGGACATTATATTCATACTGGAACTGCACCCCCGGGTTGATCGACAGCAGGACGTTGTCGCCATTGCCCGCCGGATTGACCCACAGCCCATGGGTATGGAGGTTGGTGCCGTTGAAGCAGTGCGGCTTGTCGGGCATGTGGTCGCCGGGCTTGCAGCCGGGATCGGGCGGCAGCTTGTTGTCGAGATTGACGCGGATCGTCTCGCCGGGGCGGATCTCGATCGTCGGCGAGACATAGGGCGTCGTCGGATCGACGTCGGTGCCGTTGTAGCTGCGCAGCCGGACCTTGTCGAAGCGCCCGGTCGCGGGGTTGAAGATCTGGCTGTCGGTGAACACCACGTCGAGCTCGAGCACGCGCTCGCGCGCAGCGGAACCCGGGCCCTGAACGGCCGAGAGCAGCATCTTCGACGGCGCACCCGCGGTGTCGGGCAGCAGGCGCGGATTGCCCACGTCGCGCTCCGCCTGCGCGATCGCCGCGCCGGGCGCGACGAGCACCGTTGCGGCGGCCAACACGCCACAGAGCAGAATAGACCGATTGATGATTGCAAACATCGCTGCTCTTCCTGGTAATGATTTCCCTACAATTTATGTCCACGTACCTGTTGATTGTCTAGATGACGGGCGACCAAAATTGCATCCACTTTGATAGCGATCATGTTCGACTGACCGTAACGTGGAAGCAGTGCGCAATCGATGGTCAAATACCAACCGGAACAACGCTCGATGTTCGGGTTGAAACATTTTTGTCTTTAACGCCGAAAAATATCGGGCTTTCACCGATGCGCCGGGACGCCTTGCATTTTCAAATGGTCTCATTGTCGAAACGGGCCGGGTTCAGAGCATCCACTGACCCGTTGGCTTTTTCACGTGCATGCACCAGTTTAAAAACCTATGTTAAACTTATAGCGGCATCTTCCGAGGCACGCGCGACTGAGAGCGAGTGCTCCCGCCTGAACGCGCGAGGCCAGCATGGAACGATACTTTTTCGACATAAAAGACGGTGAAGAGCATATCGATGGCGAGGGTTCCGAATGGCCCGATCTACACGCCGTGCGCGTTGAGGCTATCCGGCTGTCGGGGGAAATATTGAAGGAGATGCCCGAGTCGTTCTGGCATGCGGAACAGTGGGAGATGACCGTTGCGGACCGCCACCGGACGCCGATGTTCAAGCTGAAATTCTCTGCGGAAGATGCGGCCGCTTAGCGTCGAAGGTACATGACGATAGGCGGACCGCACGCCTCCATCGCATCGGGATGACGGCGGCGAACCCGTCCGACAGACCGCGTCAGCGGCACGGGTACCGACCGATGAACGGGTGAAGTCCTGATCGCAGGGGTCGCGCGAATTGCGGCGTGCCACTCCCGGGCCGCCAAGGCTCCCTGCCGAAGCGAGATCAGCCGCCCAACGATCGCACTGACCGGCCGCTTTGCCTTTCCCTTGTCTTCCAACAGCTTCCACGAATCACCGGAACAGGCGCGCGACGCAGTCGTTGAGCGCGCACTGAAGTGACATTGCAGGAGATACAAGATGAAGCATCTGGGATTTTTCGCGCGTGGCGTCGCCATGACCGCACTCGTCGCGATGCCGGTATCGGCCTTTGCCGAAGGCAAGACCGACCAGGCCCGCAAGGCGATCGCCGCGGCGCAGGCCAAGATCGAGGCCGGCAACACCGTCGGCGCGGCCGGCGACGCGCCGCGTTTCCAGGCGCAAGCGGTGGCCGCGCTGCGGCTGGCGCGTGACGAACTGGCGCATCACGACAAGGACGGCGCGATCCGCGATGCGACCCATGCCTCCGAACTCGCCGACATGGCGCTCTCCGCCTCATCGCGCGCGCGGCTGAACGACCAGCAGGCAGCGACCGAGACGGCGCAGCGCCAGGCCGCCGCCGCCAATGCCCGCGCCGCCGACGCCCAGGCAAGCGCCGCCGCGGCGCAGGCCGATGCCGCCGCCGCACGCTCGGCACCGCCGCCCGCGCCGATCGTGATCGCCGCGCCGGCCCCCGCGCCGACGACGGTAACGACCGAAACGACGCAGACCGCCGTTGCCACGACGCGGCCGGTCGCCAAGGCCCCGGTCAAGCGCCGCGTCGTGCGCCACACGGTGCGCCACCGCGCCACGCATCCGGCGACCGTGACGCGGACCAAGACGACCGTCACGACCGGTCCCAACTGATCGAAGGCGCGCCGCGCCGGGACCGTCCCGGCGCGGCGTTATCTTGCGGGATATCCAACCGGCATATGAGCGACGATACGATCGACTGCGTGATAATCGGCGGCGGCCCGGCTGGGCTGACCGCCGCCTTGTATCTCGCGCGCTTCCACCTTGCCGTGACGGTGATCGACGGCGGCGACAGCCGCGCCGCGCTGATCCCGTGCAGCCGCAATGTGCCGGGTTATCCCGGCGGCATCGCCGGGCCGGCGCTGCTGCGGCGCATGGCGCGCCACGCGACCAGATATGGCGCGCAGATCGTCCAGGCGACGGCAACCGTGCTGGCACGCGACGGCGACGCCTTCCGCGTAACGACGAGCAGCGGCACGCTCACCGCGCGCAGCGTGCTGCTGGCGACGGGCGTCCACAATCGCCGCCCCGACATCACCGAACGCGACCATGCCGATGCGCTGCGCCGCGGCCTGCTGCGTTATTGCCCGATCTGCGACGGCTATGAGGTGACCGACCGCCGCGTCGGCGTGATCGGCACCGGCGCGCACGGCATGCGCGAGGCACTGTTCCTGCGCGGCTTCACCGCCGACGTGACGCTGATCGCGCCCGACGGACCGCATGAGCTTTCGTCCGACGACCGCGCGACGCTCGACCGCGCCGGCGTGGCGCTAGCCGACGGGCCGAGCGGTCGGCTGACGCTGGAAGGCGAGCGCATCGCGCTCGACACCGCCGCCGGACGGCTGGATTTCGCCAGCGTCTATCCTGCGTTGGGTTCGGTGATCCGCTCCGACCTGGCACGCGGCCTTGCAGCCGAGATGACCGACGATGGCTGCCTGCTGGTCGATACGCACCAGCGCACGAGCGTCGCCGGGCTCTATGCCGCAGGCGACGTGGTCAAGGGCCTCGACCAGATCAGCCATGCGGTCGGCGAAGGCGGCGTCGCGGCGACGACGATCCGCAACGACCTCGCCGAGCGCGCGCCGTTACTCCGCGCCGCGCGGCCACTATCGGCACTTGGAGCGACATAACTTCACCATGAACGGGCGCGGTGATTCATACAGATCCCAGGGAGTCTGACTCTTTCAAGCCGCTCCCCTTCAGGCGAGGGGTTGGGGGTGGGGCCGGGCCGCAAGCGCGGCGTTCGGGGAGAGGCCCCACCCCAACCCCTCCCCTGAAAGGGAGGGGCTAAAGGTGCAAAGCCCGTGCGATGAGGTATCGGACAGATGGCGTCAGGGCGCGCCGTCGGGGCGGCTCTGTTCGCGGTCGGCGGCCGGATAATCCTCGGGCGTGGTCGTGCCGACATTGGGGCGGTTCTCGACCGGCTCGGGCGTGCGGCCGCCGGGGGTTTCGTGATCGGGGTTGTTTTCGATCGCGTCGTCGCGGGGACGGTCCATTTCCTGCTCTCCTTTGTAGCGGGCACGCACCGTGTGCCGCATCGTCTTACGCCAAACGCATGACCGGGCGGTGCAGGCGCACGCCTTACCCGACAATCACGAACGCTTGAGCAACTGCTCGACCGTCTCGCCGGTGGTATCGTCATTCTCGTCGATCTGCTTTTCGAGCGCGGTGCGGATCGCGCGGATCTGCTTGTCGGTGAGATGCTCGATGCCGACGAACTCGCCGCGCGCATTGTCGAGCGCGCGCAATATCTCGTCGAGCTTGGCCTGGATCGCGGCGCCGTCGCGGTTCTGGCTGTTCTGGATCAGGAACACCGCGAGGAAGGTCAGCACCGTCGTCGCGGTATTGACGATGAGTTGCCACGTATCCGAATAATGCAGCGCCGGGCCGCTCGCCGCCCAGACGATGATCAGCAGCGTCGAGATGATGAAAGCCGCCGGGGCGCCGAGATAGGATGCCGCGCGCGAGGCGATGCGGGTAAACATTTCGTCCATGTCATGACCTCGTCCAGTTGGGCGGAAGTGATGGATGGCTAATCTCGCGAACAAGTCATTTCGTTCCCGAACGAAAGGACGCGATGCGCTATCTATTGATGCATGTTGTGCGGTTTTTTCCGTGCCTCGCGCAACCCTCCCCGCTCTAACGGCGTTTGATGTCGCATGGTCGGAGGGCTGCACCTCCCCCCTTGTGCTGCGGCTCTCCGACCTACCGCACCATCGGCGCAAGAATGGGCCGGCAATCGGCCGGCGGCCAGCATCGCGCCCGGCGATACGCGCCCACCCACCAGAGCGTGCTGCGAATAGGTGGAAATCCGGCTATTCGCTATCAAGCACGCGACCACACAGAATCTGGAGCGATCTGCGTTTCCATCGAAATGCAGCTCGCTCCAGCCAATACGGGTCATCCCGCACTGGACAAGATGGGCCTCGCGCGCGCTATGACGTTGCGATGGGGCCATGCATGCAGAGACTCTATCACGCAGCGCGCCCTTGCCCGGCACGGTGCGGATAATGGCGCGTCCGCGACCCGCCACGCCGCCGCCTGCCGCGATTCTCGCGCTGGCCGATGCCGAGGGCCGGCTGGCGATCCGCGCGACACCCAATGCCCGCGCCGACGGCATCGCGCTGCCGGCCGAGGGCGCGGCACCCGTGCTCGCCATTCGCACCACCACGACGCCCGAAGACGGTCGCGCCAATGACGCCATTCTTGCCCAGCTCGCCGCCGCGCTGGGGCGGCCGCGCTCGGCCTTGACGCTGCTGCGCGGCGCGACGGCGCGAGACAAGCTGGTACGGATCGATTTGCCATGAAACCCAAGATCCTCTCCACCTTGCCCGGCTATACAAGGCGCCAGTTCGCCGGCGACGCGGTCGCGGGGGTGACCGTCGCGATGGTCGCGCTGCCGCTGAGCATCGCCATCGCCATCGCCTCGGGCGCGGCGCCGGCGGCGGGGCTGATCACCGCAGTGATCGGCGGTTTCCTGATTTCGGCGCTGGGTGGCAGCCGGGTGCAGATCGGCGGGCCGACCGGGGCGTTCATCGTCGTGGTCTATGGCGTGATCGCACGGCACGGATTCGACGGATTGCTGCTGGCGACGCTGATGGCCGGGGTGATCCTGCTCGTTGCCGGGCTGTTCCGCGCCGGGCGGCTGATCGCGCATATCCCCGAAGCGGTGATCGAGGGGTTCACGCTGGGCATCGCGATCGTCATCGCGACGAGCCAGCTCAAGGATCTGTTCGGCCTGTCGAGCGGCCCCTTGCCGGCCGATTTCCTGCCCAAGATCGAGATGCTGTGGGACGCGCGGGCGACGCTCAACCCGGCGGCGCTGGCGATCGGGCTGGCGACGATCGCGGCGATCTTCGCACTGCGCCGCTGGGCGCCGAAAGTGCCCGGGCTGGTGGTCGCGGTGACGCTGGCCAGCGCGGTGGTCGCGCTGCTCATGCTGCATGTCGACAGCGTCGGCTCGCGCTACGGCGCGCTGCCCGCCGGGCTGCCCTGGCCGCATCTGCCAACGATATCGCTGGCGGCGATCGTCGCGCTGCTGCCCTCGGCCGCGGTCATCGCCTTTCTCGCCGGGGTCGAGTCGCTGCTATCGGCGGTGGTGGCTGACCGGATGATCGGCGGCGCGCACCGCTCCAATGCCGAACTGCTCGCGCAGGGCGCTGCCAATATCGCCGCGCCGCTGTTCGGCGGGCTGCCGGCGACCGGCGCGATCGCGCGCACCGCGACCAATGTGCGCGCCGGCGGGCGCACGCCGGTTGCCGGCATGGTCCATGCGCTCGTCATCCTCGCGGTGATGATGGTGGCGGCGCCGCTGGCCGGTTATCTCGCCATGCCGGCGCTGGCCGGGCTGCTGGTCGTCACCGCCTGGACGATGAGCGAACCGCATCGCTGGCCCGAGCGATTGCGCGCGCCGCGCGCCGACCTCGCCTTGCTGTTTCTGACGATGGCGCTGACGGTGCTCGCCGACCTGACCGTGGCGATCGCCATCGGCACCGCCTGCGGCCTCGCGCTGCGCTACCTACGGCGGCGTGCCGGTCAGGCGGAAGCGCCATAGCGGCGCGCGATCGCGTCGAACCGCCGACGCGTCGCCGCCGCCGCACTCGCGATCGCCACGATGACCGCGGCGGCATCGCCCGCCGACATCTCGCGTCGCACCTGCCGCAACGCCGCAACGAGCGCCGCCGCGCCGATATTGGCGAGCGCGCCGATGCTGCGATGTGCGAGATCATGGGCGGCAGGGAAGTCGCCATCGCGCAGCACGCCGATGATCCGGTCGGGCGCCATCGATAGTTCGTCCTCGACCATCGCGAGAAAGCGCCCGGCAGCGCTTGTCCCGAGCTGGTCGAACAGCGTCGCGAGCACCGCCGGATCGATCACCTCGCACGGTATCGCGGCGCGGCCCGGCAACAGGGCAAGGCATTGCGCGAGGCGCGCGAAATCGACCGGCTTGGCCAGCCGTTCGACCGCCCCCACCGCACGCATGTCCGCCGCCATGTCGCTCAGCACGTCCGCCGACAGCAGGATGATCGGCGTCAGCGCCGCCGCGCCGCGCAGGTCGCGGATCGCGGCGCTTGCGGCAAAGCCGTCCATGCCCGGCATCTGCCGGTCCATCAGGATAACGTCGAACGCGCCTGACGCCGCCGCCGCCACCACGCCGGGCCCGTCATCAACGCAGTGCACGCGGTGACCGTGCCGGGTCAGCCAGGTCTCGAGCAACAGCCGGTTGGCGGGGTGGTCCTCGGCGACGAGGATGTCGCGGGCGACCGTCGCGGTGGCGGGGTCTGGTTCGGGGGCGACCGCCGCCGCGGCGGCGGGCAACGGCAGCACCAGTTCGAGGCACGACCCCGGCCCGGCTGTCTGTGCGACCTTCAACGTGCCGCCCATCGCCTCGGCGAGGGTACGGCTGATCGCGAGACCGAGCCCGGTACCGCCAAAGCGGCGTGCGATCGACGGATCGCCCTGCACGAACGGGCGGAACAACAGGACGTCGGCATCCGGCGGCAGCCCCAGGCCGGTATCGCGCACCGCAAACACCCATTCATCCCCATCGACCGGCGGCGTCACCCGCAATGTCACGGTGCCGCTCGCGGTGAACTTGATCGCGTTGCCCAACAGGTTGAACAGGATCTGTTGCAGCCGCTCGCCATCGCCCGTCAGCCGGGTCGGCCCATCCGCGAAATCGAGCAGGAGATCGAGACCCTTGGCGCGCGCCGCATGCCGAAACAGGTCGATGCTCGCCTCGACCGTGCCGCGCATGTCGAACGGTTCCGAGCGGATCGCCAGCTCTTTCGCCTGAATCTTCGAATAGTCGAGCACATCGTCGAGAATGCGCATCAGCGTGCGGGTCGAGCGGTCGAGGCTCGCGAACAGCGCGTCGCGCGTCTCCGCCGAGCTCTCGACGCGCAGCAGCTCGATCATGCCCATCACCCCGGTCATCGGGGTACGGATCTCATGGCTCATCGTGGCGAGAAAATCGGCCTTGGCGCGCTCGGCGACCTTGGCCTCGTCGAGCGCGGCGGACAGCCGCGCCTCGGTCGCGACATGCTCGCTGATATCCTGAAAGGTGCCGAACACCCCGAGCACGGTGCCGTCCGGCGCGCGGATCGTCTGCCCCTGCGACGAAACGTGCACGACCTCGCCATCGGGCCGCGACAGCCGCGCGCGATAGGAAAAGGGCGTTCCGTCGTTCAGCGCGACACCAAAGGCGTTGCTGACCATCGCCTGGTCCTCGGGATGATAGGCGGCCAGCGCCGCGCCGAGATCCGGTAACTGCCCCGGTTCGAGGCCATGGATGCGAAAGACCTGATCGGACCAGAAGATCTTGGCCTCGCGCGCATCGTAGCGCCAATGGCCGAGTTGCGCGGCGCGTTCGGCGAGCTGCAGCAGGCGGACATGCTCCTGCAGTCGCGCTTCGGTTGCCGCTGCGTCGAGTTCGGCCGCATGGTAGCGGGAAATGTCGCGCGCCACCGCAATCAACTCCAGCGGCGCGCGGCTGACCGGGTCACGCACCAATGTGTAGGAGGTTTCCATCCACACATAATTGCCGTCGCGGTGACGTTGGCGATAGCGCAGCACCGTGCCTTCATCGGACGACAACAGCGCGCGGAGCCCCTGCTCGACCGGGGCGCGATCGTCGGGGTGGACCTGGCCGAGCGGCGTCGAGCCGATCAGTTCCTCGGGCTCGAAGCCGAAAATCGTGCGACATGCCGGCGAAACGTACCGCCGTACCCCATCGAGATCGATGCGCGCGATGATGTCGCTGGCATGGTCGGCAAGCAGACGATAGGCGCGCTCGCTCTCGGCAAGCCTCCGCTCGGCGGCCCGCCGCTCGCCGACGTCGCGCGCGATCGTGGCGAAGCCGATGACCGCGCCGTCATCGTCGCGCACGGCATGGACGGCGACATCGGCCAGCAGGCGCGTACCGTCCTGGCGCAGCAGGCCGGCCTCCATGCGATAGCTGCCCTCGGCCGACGCGATCGCGAGAATGTCGGCGGCATCGGCACCGTCGGCGTCGGGGAACAGCCGGGCATAGGGCGTGCCGATGATGTCGGCGGGCGCATAACCCTTCATGCGCTGCGCCCCGCTGTTCCAGCTCAGGATCGTGCCGTCGCGCGCGATCATGAAGATGGCATGGTCGTCGATCGCGTCGGCGACCAGCGCGAAACCGCGCTCCGCTTCGCGCAGCGCCGGCTCCAATCCGGCGTGCCCGCGCGGCGCCGCGAGGTTCATGCCGGCACGGCACCGACATGGCGGGACGGCGTCGTATCGGCATCCACGTCGAGCTGGCGGAAGAGCAAGACGGCCTGGGTGCGGTTGGACACGCCGAGCTTGCGGAACGCCGCGGCGAGATGAGTCTTCACCGTCGCCTCGCCGAGCCCGAGATCATGCGCGATCTGCTTGTTGAGCTGGCCCGCCCGCAGCGCCATGACGACGCGCAGCTGGCCCGCGGTCAGCGTGTCGATCTTGTTGCGCAGCGTGCGCAGCGCACCCGTCGCGGGGTCGGCGGTCGGCAGTGGCTGGCGCTCGCCCGCGACCAGACGGCCGATCGCCGCCGACAGTTCGGCAAAGGGCAATGCCTTGGGCAGAAAGGCCGCCGCGCCAAGGTGCAGCGCCCGCGCCGCGGCGGAGGCGTCCTCGATGCTCGATATGATCGCGATCGGCACGCCCGGGAGAATCCGTTGCAGGCGCAGCAGGCCGGAAAAGCCCGACGCATCCGGCAACATCAGATCCAGCACGACGCAGCGATAGGCCGAACAACCGCGCGCGGCCTGTTCGGCGAGCTCCAGCGTCGCCACCTGATCGGCATGGATCGTCGGCAGCGCGACGCGGGCGGCCAGCGCGACCGCCTCGCTGCAGATCGGGTGATCATCGGCTATCAGGATTCTATCGACCACGATATCGCCCTCCCTCGTGACGCTGCCTGCCCGATCGTCGCAGGCGGCAGATTGCCTCGGCCCTGTCTCACCCATTCGGGCGAGAATGTCACTCATTTCGGTGATAATTTGTCCGGGCGCTGTTACCCGATGCGGGTTGTGGCGGCGGCGTGTCGGCGTGGCCCGCGTCGCCATTTGAAGATCGTCGCGCGTGCCGCTAGGCGGGTCGCGCCACCATATCGATCGGATCGCATGACGTGCCGCAATGGTCCTTCCTCATCCCGTTGCTATGGGTCGTCCTGGCAGTCGGCATTTCGGTCGCCTTCCGCCGGATCAACGACAAACCGATCATCCCGCGCCTCCCGACCGGCGCCCGCTTCGCCGAACGCATCGCTTCGGGACGATCGCTGCGCAGCATCATCACGCGGTTCGGCGGTGCCGGCAACTGCCTGATGGTGGCGGTGACCGGCGACCGGCTCGTCGTGACGCCGTTCTTTCCCTTCACGCTCATGTTCCTGCCCGAAATATATGGGCTCGAGGCGAGCATCCCCGGCGACGCGATCCGCGACGTGCGGTCGAGCACCAGCATGTTTCGTCGCGTCGTGGTCGTCGCCTGGGACCAGCCCGAGCGACAGGAAATCGAACTGCGCGTGCGCCGACCCGATGCGCTGATCGCCGCGCTCGAGGCGATCCGCCGGCCCGCACGGGCGCGATGATGGCGCGGGATCTCGCGTCCCGGCACACGCAGGCGGGCTATACCATCGCCGAGGTCGCGACGGCCGACGATGTCGCGGTCGTGCGCCTGCTGTTCCAGGCCTATGCCGATGGCCTGGGCATCGATCTCGGCTATCAGGATTTCGCCGATGAACTCGCCACGCCGCATGGCGCGCTGCTGCTGGCGCGCGATTTCGCCGGTACGCCGCTCGGTTGCGCGGCACTGCGCCCGCTCGGCGACGTCGGCGAGATGAAGCGCCTCTATGTCACGCGCGAAGCGCGCGGCATGGGGCTCGGCGTTGCGATGATCGGCGCTATCGTCGGCGCGGCGCGGCGGATCGGCTATCGCGCGGTGCGGCTCGACACCCTGCCCGACATGGCTGCGGCGCAGGCGCTTTATGCCGCCGCCGGCTTCCGCCCGATCGCGCCCTATTATGCCGGCGCGCCGCGCGGAATGCTGTTTCTCGAACTGACCCTGAGCTGAGGCGCATGCCACGACGCGGGGCCTGCGCTATTCGTCTGCCACATCGTCGAGCGCGGCGATCGGCGCCCCGATCACCAGCTTTCGCGCGCGCATCGCCGCGTCGCGATAGGGCGAGGGGCGCGCGATGAACTGGCGCGGGGTCATGCCGAGATAGCGCCGCGCGTCGCGCAGGAAGTGCGAGCGGTCGTAATAGCCGGGCGGGATCAGCGCATGGTCCGCTGCATTGCCGTGCTCGAGCAGCGGGACGAGCGCGCGCAGGAAGCGCGTGCGCATCATCAGCGTCTTGGGCGGAAAACCGAAATAGCGCTTCGACAAGCGGCGGACGCTGCGCTGGTCGATGCCGCGCGCCTCGGCCGCCGCGGTCAGGTCGCTGATATCGTGGTCGGCGATCAGCGCCATGATCTCGGCGATCATCGCCTCGTCGCGATGCGGTTGCGCCATCTGCCGCGTGAAAAAACCATCGAGCACCTCTTTCACCTCGCGTGCGCGGTCCGACGCCGCCAGCGCGGATGCCAACCTGGCCGCCACGGCCGGCTTCATCACCGCGCCGAGCGATGTCACCTGGTCGCGCAGGCGTTCCGCCGGCACCCTGAACAAGCGCGCCCAGCCGAGCGGGCTGACATCGATGCCGATGGTCACCCCGCCCTGCGCCGTCACCGGCATCGCCCGGCTGGTCACCCCATAGAGCACGGTCGCCGGTAGCGGGGCGAAGTCCTTCGCGCCGAGCTTAACCCTGACCGGACCATCGGCCATCACGATCCAGATCTGCGCCCAGGCCGGCAGCATCCACTCGACCGTCCCCGGCCATTGGCCCGGCGCGGAATCGAACACGGCATAGCTTGTCAGGTGCCGACGCAACGCCGCTACAGGCCGCTCATAGCGCAAGGCGGTATGCGGCGGCAGGCCGAAGTCGGCAGCCGAAATGCCGGGTGCGTCCGATCCGCTCTCGATCATCGCGCGCGCGGCCGATCGAAGCCCGGTACGCGCGACCGGCGCCTCCCCCCTGCGGACGGCGTCGCGCTGTGCATATGTCTTGTCCCCCCAACCAGCCGAATCGCTTTCGGTCATGCGGCAAGAGGTGAGCGCGAACTGTGTTGATGACAAATAATAAATTGCCACAAAAACGTCATTTTGATACGCTTTTTCAATAGTTTCGTTGCAACACCGAAACGACTGACAGGCGTCGCACCTGCCGCAATGCCGAGCGCGCACCCGGTGATTTGTCCGTCACCAGGGAATATCGGTCAGCGCAACGTCGGCCTTTCTCCGGGCGCCTGCAGGGCAACATGGGTTGATATAAATTGTCATCACCGGAACATTCCCGACCGCCGGCCGGTTATCGCGCCAACGGCTGACATGCTTTCGGCCGGGGAGCGACATTTTCATGAAGAAGACATTTTTCGCGCTGAGCCTCGCCGCGACCGCGCTCGTCCCGGCTGCGGCGCTCGCGCAGACATCGTGCGAACAGCAGCGCAGCACGCGGGTCGTCGCCACCGTCGGCGGCGCCGGTGTCGGCGCGCTGGTCGGCAGCAGCGTCGCGGGGCGCGGTGATCGCACGCTCGGCGCGATCATCGGCGGCATCGGCGGCGCGGTACTCGGCAACCAGATCGCGCGACCGAGCGACGAGTGCCGGCGCGCTTATGGCTTTTACGATCGCGACGCGCGCTGGCACGCCAGCGCCAACCCGCGCGGCAGCGTGACCGGCTATATCGACCGCGACGGCCAGTGGGTCGATGGCGCGCCCAATGGCTATTATGGCAGCGACGGTCGCTGGCAGGCCAATGGCGGCGCCTCGGGCGAACGCGGATATTACGACGCGTCGGACCGTTGGGTGCCGGCCGGCGCCAGCGGCTATTATGGCAGCGGCGACCAGTGGATGCCGGCCATGGCGCCCGGCCATTACGAGCGTGGCGGCACCTGGGTTTCCGGCCGCGTGTCGGGCCACTATGATCGCAACGGCACCTGGATCGGCGGCAGCGCACCGAGCCGCCAGCAGCCCGACGGCAGCTGGAGCAATGCCAGCGCGCCCGGCTATTACGACGCGCGCGGCGGCTGGCATGCCGGCGCGACCAGCGGCTTCTACGACGGCAACGGCCGCTGGGTGGCGACCGACGGCAGCGTGACGTTCAACGCCGACACGCGCGGCCGCGACGGTTACGGCGATGGCCGCGACCATATGGGCCGCGGCGACCGCCCCGCCGATCTGCGCGGCCAGATCGGCTGGCTCGATCGCAACGTCCGTCACGCGCTCGATAGCGGCGCGCTGAACCGACGCGACGGGCGTCGCCTGCTCGGCGACGTGCAGATGCTCGATCGCCAGGAGCGCGGCATGCGGCATTATCGCGGCAACCTCTCGCCGCGCGACGACGCAACGATCCGCGCCGGGGTCAACCGGCTGTCGGCGAGGCTCGACGCGCGCGCGTCGCGCCGCACGAACTAACCGACGGATCGGCCGAGCACCCCCCCCGCTCGGGCCGGTCTGTCGGGGATGGGAAGGTCCGGGTACGGTGGCTGTCGCGAGACAGGCACCATGCCCGGACCTTTTCGCCGTTTCAGGGGTGCGTCACCGTCACGCGTGTGCCCGGATTGGCCGATCGCACCACGACATGCGCGCGCAGCTTGTCGGCCAGCGCGCTGACGATGCTCGTGCCGAGCCCGTGCCGGATCATCGACGCGGGCGGCATGCCGATCCCGTTATCGGCGACCGTCAGCACCCAGTCGTCCCCGCTGGCGCGATAGTCGATCTCGATCCGGCCTGAGGGGTTATCGCCGGGAAAGGCATGCTTGATCGCGTTGATCGTCAATTCGGTCACGATCAAACCGAGACTGATCGAGCGAGCGGCGTCGATCACGCTGTCGTCACCATCGACATGGATCGAAACCCGCTTGCTGTCGTGGATGATCGCCGCGGTGATGCTCGTGCCGAGCTCGCGCAGATAGGGCAGAACGGCGACCTGCGACCCCGCGCTTGCCGCGAGCTGACGCTGCAAGCCGGCGATCGCGATGACACGGTGATGTGCATCGATCAACGGCGTGCGGCTGTCTTCGCTCGCGACACGTCGCGCGATTTGCATCAGGATGCTGGCGATGATCTGCAGGCTGTTGGCGACGCGGTGCTGCAACTCCTGGTGAAGCACTTCCTTCTCGCACACCAGAGCCTCGAGCCGGCGCCGCTCCTCGCTGATCGCGGTGACATCGGTGAGTTGCAGCATCAGTCGCACCGGCAGCGTCACGTCGAGCCGCTGGGCATGCGCCATCAGGCGGCATGGGTCGTGACCGGGGCGGATGAGGTCGAG
This sequence comes from Parasphingomonas halimpatiens, assembly GCF_036663795.1. NCBI lineage: Bacteria > Pseudomonadati > Pseudomonadota > Alphaproteobacteria > Sphingomonadales > Sphingomonadaceae > Parasphingomonas > Parasphingomonas halimpatiens. The sequence goes on along the minus strand of NZ_JAXOJP010000001.1, from coordinate 416,007 downwards.
CGCGACGTCGTCGCCGTCATCGCCGGCGAGTTCGGCGGCGAGCAGATCGCGCAACGGCGCGAGATCCCATATGCCGCCGCCGATCGCGTACAGATTCTCGCCGATGATCTCGCCCGGCACGAACCCGTAAGCGCGACAGAAGGACAGGCTGGCCGCCACGACGCGGGTCTGCTCGTCGAGGACGAGCAAGGGTGTTCGCGCGGCCTGGATCAGCGCCGTGCCGAGATCGGGTGGGGCGGTGGACGACGATATCGTGGATGATGCCATGGCAGGAGCCTTCCCAGCAGGAGACTCGCCATAGGGAAAGCCATATCCGGCTGTACTGCGTCGCGGTCGATCATCGGAACCACGACACGATCAACCTGCTAGCACGCCGGCGCGCGCGACCCAAACGCCGTCTCGGACGCGACCACCGGCGCGAGGGAACCGCTCAGCCGAGAATCAACGCGTCGGCATTGACATGATAGCCGGCCAGCACGGCATGTCCGTCGTCGATGCGGTAGACGAAATTTTCTGCCGCCGGGCCATGCTCATAGCTCGCCTGGTAGTTGATCGTGATGAAATGGCCGGCGGGATTGATATTGTCGTTCCAGCCGACCGACGCGCCCGAGCGGAAGTGTACCAAGCTTGCGGTGAACCGCCGCCAGCAAGGCGACGAGGCGCGGTTGCGGCGTCGTTTCCTTCATATCCTTCGCCGAGCCGGCATAGATCGGATCGAACTGTCCGGCGTTGAGCGCGGCGTGAAAGCGGTCGATCGCCTTGTTCGCCAGCGGCACATCCTCGCCGGCCGAGCAGCCGGCCAGCGCCAGCGCGCCGAACATTGCCCCCCATTTTGTCATCGCCCAGCGCCGCATCGTCCTGCCCCGCATCATCCTGCCCCTTGTCGCGTCATGTGCGGCGAGACTGACATGGCGCAGCCCGCCCGACAATTGCCAATGATCGGCCTTCGCAACCGCGCGCATGCTCGCGCGTTGATGAGGTAACAACCGGGAAGGAAAAGGGATGTTCGCACGCGCTGCACGCCGCGGGCCGGCGCGCGCGGCTTGCGCGTGAGGCTACGCTCGGTCACCGCGTGGCTCGCCGCGACAGCGCGGGGCCGGCGTGCGGTCCCGGCGGGAGCGGAACCGACGCCATCGTCCGAAACACCGCCCGATCGCGAACGGGTGGCTGCCGTCGGCGAGGTACTGCAAGCGTGCTTTCCCGACCCCGAGGAGCCGCTCGACGATCATCTCACCGCGCTGATGCTGCGCTTGTCCATCGACCCGACCGAACCGACCCCGAAGCGACGCAAGCGCTGAGCGCTGGAGGTCGCCGTCTCAGGCCCAGCCGAGCGCGGCGCGGATCACCCCGCCGATCGCCAGCGCGAGCAGCGCGACGATGGCAAGGCCGCTGATCATCGCGCCGATCGCCCGGCTCTTCGGATCGCGCATGTAACTGCGCAGATAGAGGATGCGGCCCGCAACCCAGGCGAGCCCGACCATCGGCGCGATCCAGATGCCGGGCATCGGGAACAGCGCCGTCAGCCATAGCAGCGGCAGGAATGCCGCCATCTGTTCGAGCGTGTTCATCTGGACGCGGAACGCGCGCTCGAAGGTCGGGTGGCCGACCGTCGCCGGCGCGGCGACCTGGAAGCGGGTCCGATAGCTGCCGACGCGCATGGCGGCGTAGAGATAGAACATCACCGCCAGGATCGTCACGATCGCCGACAGGAGCGGCGCGGTCAGTGGTGTCATGGCGTGCTTCCCCAAGCTGCGCGCCCCCCGGCGCACGACCGTTGTAGCAGGTCCGGCGCGACAGGTAACCCGCAACGGGAACGACGGTCAGGCCGCTACGCGTCGCTCGCCTTCGTCGTCGTTGCGCGCAACGGGTCGTGCCGGCCGCGGCGAGCGGCGCGCGCGGCGCATCCCGGCGCCGCGACGCAGCGGGCGCCGTCGCGCGCCGCGCCACGCACCGCGCAGCCCGCGCATCCGCACCGTCGCGCCAGCAAGGGCGACGGCGGCAGCGATGTCGAGATAGCTGCTGACCTCGAAGGTGATGAGCCAGCTGCTTGCCTCGGGCGCCATCATGCCGAGCAGCGCAAGGCCATCGCCGCGCATCAGGGCGATGACGAGCGTGGCGACAGCGCACAAGGTCAGCATCAGCAGGACATGGCCCGCAGTGACGCGATCGAGGCGCCGCGCCACCGCGACGACGAGATGACGGTGGAGAAAGCGGCCGGTCGGCGTGTTGGGGGCGAACAACAGCGTGAACGTCACCACCAGCATCAGAATCGTCACCGGCACGTCCCCCGTCGTCGACGACGCGAAGATAAGCCCTTTCCGCCTTGCCGCAACCGCAAGGCATGTCCGGGCGCCGCGCGATGCTATGCGCCGGTGCGGAAGCCGAACAAGTGATAGGCCGGGCAATAGCCCGACAGGCCGGTGGCGAGCGGCACGATGCCGATCAGGCCCCAAGGGGTGTGCGGGCCGACAAACACCAGCGCCAGCAACACCAGACCGACGACGATACGCAGGCTGCGGTCAAGACGGCTCTCATTGACCATGACGACGGACTCCCCAACCCCGGCAAAATCGCCGGACAGGGTCGATCTGCGCCGCGCGCCGCACGCGCGCCATCAGGGAAAGTCCCTAGCTGGCGCCTGGCGGGCGAAAGACGGATCTTTACCCTTTGTTAACGATTGGGGCGTTAACCTTTCGGTAATCTCTGGAATCGGAACGAACGCCATGTACCGCCTCGCCCTCGCCCTCGTCCTGGGCGGCGCGCTGTCCGGCTGTGCCGCAACGCAGCATCGACCGCGCCCGACCGGCATCATCGAACCATCGGCCGCCACCTGGCGGACGACCGTCGATGTCGGCGATGCCGTGGCGATCGACGCGATGGCGGCGCGCTGGACGGCGGCCCGCGCCAGCGCCGGGACGCGCGCGGCACGCGCCATTGCTGCCGAGGGCGCATTGCTCGCCGGGCCGGCGCTCGACCATCCCGCACCGACCCCCGGCCCCTATCGTTGCCGGCTGGTGCGGATCGGATCGGCGGCGGGCCATGCGGGAATGCGCAGCTTTCCGGGCACGACATGTTTCGTTGGCGGCGATGCCGGCAATCAGCTCAGTTTCAGCAAGCCGGGCAGCGACATGCCGAGCGGCTGGCTCTACCCCGACGATGTGACGACGCGTTATGTCTTTCTCGGCGCGCGACAGCACCGCGCGAGCGGTGGACTGGCCTATGGCACCGACCGGACGCGCAATCTCGCCGGGGTGATCGAGCGAATCGGGACGTTCCGCTGGCGCCTCGTCATCAAAGGCACCGCGCCCGACTCGCTCGACATCTACGACCTCACACCGATCGCGGGTGCGCCGACAAAATAGCGGCGGCGGCGAACCCGCCGCCGACCGCCGCGCTAGACGACGCGGCGACCCTGAATCAGGCGCACGACGACGACGATCAGCGCGATCACCAGCAGCAGGTGGATGAGCCCGCCGCCGATATGAACAGCGAAACCGAGTGCCCACAGCACCAGCAGCACGACGACGATGGTCCAGATCATGATATTCTCCTCCGGCGGACGCGTGCCTCAAATGGCCCCAGGGCGCGCCGCAGGGTGAAGGACGCGCCAGACGGCAGGTTGTTCCGGCAGCGACACTTTGTCAACGAGCGCCACTCCCCCCTTGCCCCACCCTACCCGCATCGCGCATGCGCATCCGATATGACGTTTCAGGTGGATATGGGTGTCGACGGCGCCGGCAAGGCGGTGTGCGTCGATCTGGAGGAGCTGCTCGCCACGCGGTTGCTCGTCCAGGGCAATTCGGGGTCGGGCAAGTCGCATCTGCTGCGTCGGCTGCTCGAGCGCAGCGCCGCGCAGGTGCAGCAGATCATCATCGATCCCGAGGGCGACTTCGTCACGCTCGCCGGGCCGCACGGCCATGTCGCGATCGAGGCGGTCGATTATGCCGCGGGCGAGATTGCGCGCTTCGCCGCGCGCTGCCGCGAGCATCGCACCTCGGTGGTGCTGAGCCTCGAGGGGCTCGAAATGGAGGGGCAAATGCGCTGCGCAGCCTCCTTCCTCTCCGGCCTGTTCGACGCGCCGCGCGAGCATTGGTTTCCCGCGCTGGTGGTGGTCGACGAGGCGCAGATCTTCGCGCCGGCCGCCGGCGCCGAAATCAGCGAGGAAGTGCGCCGCGCCTCATTGGGAGCGATGACCAATTTGATGTCGCGCGGGCGCAAGCGCGGCCTCGCCGGGATCATCGCGACGCAGCGGCTCGCCAAGCTGAGCAAGAATGTCGCGGCCGAGGCGAGCAACTTCCTGATGGGCCGCACCTTTCTCGACATCGACATGGCGCGCGCCGCCGACCTGCTCGGCATGGAACGGCGCCAGGCCGAGCAGATCCGCGACCTGCAGCGCGGCACCTTTCTCGGGCTCGGCCCGGCGATCGCGCGGCGCCCGGTGACGGTGCGGATCGGCCCCGTCGAGACCTCGGCGCGCAGTTCGAGCCCGACGCTCGTTCCGCTGCCCGATGCGCCGGCCGGCGATATGCGGCAGTTCCTGCTCGCCGGGCTGGAGGAGCCGTTGCCGCCCCCGCCGCCCACCCCGGTCCACCGCCCACCGCCGGCCGCGCAATTGCTGCGCGACCTCGCCGCGACGCCGGTCGCCGAGATCGAGGAAGTGGAGGTCGACCCGGCCGAACTCGACGCCAAGATCGCCGACGTGCTGCGCGACATCGTCGCCGACAGCGACAGCGCGACGCGTGCCGCGGCGGTGCTGTTCCAGGATTTCCAGGTGCGCTGCCGCATGGCCGGGGTGAAGCGCCCGCCGCTCGACACCTCGGGCTTTGCCCGGCGGCTGGCGGCGGCACGCGCCGGAATCTATGACGGGCTCGACGAGGAATGGGCCCCGGCGCTCGCCGCGGCGCAGGGGCTGCCCGACGACCTGCTCGGCGTGTTCCTGCTGATCGCCCGCGCCGCGCGCGAAGGGCTGCCCTGCCCCGACGACGCGGCGATCGCGCGCACCTATGGCACCAGCTCGCTCGGCCGTGCGCGCCGCGTGGTGGGTTATATGGAAGCGCGCGACATCCTCGTCACGCGCACCGACCTGTCGGGCCGGCGCTCGATCACGCTGCCGGCGCTGGGGTGGACGACGGCGGTGAGCGGGTAGCGGCGGGCACCGCGTTGGAAGCCTGCAGAGGCGGCCACGTGGCCGACCAGCCAATGGTTCTCAGATGTCAATTTCTGCGGATATGCTGACACAACTAACGGGAACAACATATTCCTGCCAGAACCCTGAGCCACTATTGAATCCTGCCAACCTTATATTTTCATGATCGCTCGACCATTCACAAATCTCACGAAGTCCGGTCTCTCGCTCGGGGTCCACATCGATCCACGCGCGATTGACATATTGGCGTGATCGGACCTCCCCTGAGGCAAGGCATTCCACGACAATCGCTGTTCGAGTAAGGCCCGAGCCTTCGATGAAGATGCCGTCGCTGACAAAATTTAGAACGCTTCCGTCAAACCGAAAATTGCTGATTTGGCAATCGGGAAAGGATAGGTCTCCGCGACGTTCGAATGAGATTTTCCTGAGCATAGTCATACAGCCAACTACCATCTTGCTATGCTCAGTGAACCACCATTTCGGGACCACTTTCGCGCATTGCTCCATCACGCCGATAGCGATTTTTGGGTCGGCCTCCGCCGCCCCTATCACCCATGGCTGAGACCGAAGCGGATTATAGGTCCGGCTACCCGACGCGATACCCCAGCGCGGTGAATTGCTGGTCGAACCAGTAATAGCCCGCCGCCCCGGCGACGGCGACGATCGCCATCAATATCCAGCCCGCGCGGGTGAAGGACTTGGTCTCCGCGTTGCGATAGGGCCATTTCGCGCCGCCGATGACGAAGAAGATCCCGAACACCAGCGCCATCGGCACGAGCACGAAGATCCGCACATCATATTTGACCTCGGACGCATGGGCATAGGCGGCCTGCAGCGGCTTGATGATGAACAGCCAGCCAAAGCCGGCCGCCACCGCGATCGCCAGCACGCCGCCGAGACGGTATTTCAGATCCTGACCCATCAGCTTTCCCCCGTTTCCCCGCCGCGAAGGATCGACGATATGGCGCGTTTTGGCAAGGTATCGGTTGCGTAACGATCGCGCCGCACTTCAGCGCCGGCACTAGCGCAACCGTTTGTGCCAGCGCCACAAATCGAGGATGCGATCGCCATCGCTACCGCCATAGGGGATCAGATTGGCGAGACCGAGGCCCCCTGACAAAATGGCGAAGGCGGCCAGCAGGGTCGACCAGACGAACGGGCCACTGTCGCGGACGGGCCGCGTGGCGAGCCACTGGCGAACCTCCTCGTCGCTGGGCAGGCGGCCGGCGTGGATCGCGGCGACCGTCGCCGTATCGCGTTCAGCCGGCGTCGTCGCCCGATGGTCGAGACCGGCCGCCATCATCCCCGCAAGCAACGCCAGCACGAGGTTGGCGAGCGGCCCGGCCGCGGCGATGATCGCGTGCTTGCGTCGCGCGTCGACACGGTCGAGCGTGTAGCTGACATAACCGCCGAGATCGCCCCGCCCGCCGCGCCCGCTCAGGTCGAGCCGCAGCGGGTGCAGGCGGAGGCGAAAGGGCAGCGCGACGATCGCGCGGATCCGCGCACCGACGAGATGCGCCACGACGGCATGCGCCAGTTCGTGGCCGAGGATCGCAACGAAGGTCAGCAACGCGGCGACGATGATGCTCGCCAGCACGCCGCCGGGCATCCGCAGCGCGCCGAGCGCGGCGTACATTGCGAGGCTGGTGAGCAGAAGCAGCGCCTGGGCGATCAGGCGCAGACCGAAGGTCACGCCGCGACCAGATCGCGCGGGCGCGTCACGACTCCGGCAGGACCCAGCGCACCGGAACGATCAGATGCGATGCGACGGGGTGGCCGGCCAGATCGAGCGCGGGCGAGAAGCGCCCCTGCGTCCGCAGGATGGCGCAGGTCGCGGCGTCGAGCGACGGGCTTTTGCTGGTGGCGACGATCGTGCATTTTTCCACCCTGCCGGTGACCGCGATCGACGCGACCGCGACGACCCTGCCCTGCTCGTGCGCACTTACCGCCGCCGCGGGATAGGCATGGGAGTCGAAGAAGCGGCCGGGATTGCCGCTGGCCGGCTTGGACAAGGTCGAGCGTTCGTGCATCTCGATGCCCAGCCCTTGAGCAGATCGGCCTGGCAGCTCGCGAGCACCTCCATCCCGCCGCTTATGCCGGGAACGGCAAGCCGATAGGCATCCTTGCCGAGGCGCAGGCTGATCGCCGTTGCCTTTTCGAGGCCGTCGAGCGCGGTACCGTCGAAATACATCGTCGCGACACGCACGGGCTGGTTCGGCGGCGTGAAGCGCTGGTACGTCCCGCTCGTCGGCGGCCCCCCGGGCGACAGCGCGATCTCGGCCTTGCCCTCGAATATGGTGGCGCCCGTGCCCGGCGTGAACAGCGCAACCTGGGTCTCGGTGCTCATCGGCAAGGGGCGCAGCGCCAGCGTCACCTTGCCTGCGCCCGTGTCGTACTCGTGCGACAGGATGCACATGGTGTCGGCATATTCGACGCGCCATTTGCCGGTCGGCACGAGTGCGGCGGGTTCGGCAGGGGCAGCGGCCTGGGCCGCAGTGGCGAGGAGGAGCGCGAAGAGCATCGCGCGAACATGGCACGACCGCCCCGGGCTGAACAGGCACGTCGTCGAACATGTGCAAGGGGATGCGTGAGCACGACCGGGCGGTCGGAGGCGTTGGCCGCCCGGTCGGCTCGCTCGGGAGGGGGGCCCCCGAGTGCTGTGGCGGCGGATGCGAACCGAGTCGGATCTGCCGGCCCCCAACAAGTAGGTGACGCCGGACAACGATGCGCTTCCGGAATAATACGCTAGCCGAAAGGCTGAGACACCGGCCGCCGGCCGGAACCAAAATCGCCACCGTGCGTCTCATCCCCGCCAACCGGCTCCGGGCTTCACGCCTTTGGACGGCGTAGAAACCAGGCCGGCGCCGGACAGCATCCTGTCGGTCTGGTTTTTTGCCGTACGGCGCGCCGGCGGCCATCCCCATCGAAAGCACGGCATGAACGGATGCTGCAAGGTCCGTTCCGGGCCCATACAGCCGGCGCGCGCCATAGCTCTTTCCATGCCGAAACGAGCGCGCCGACCCGGCGCCGGCCGTGAAGCAAACGGGAGCAGCGCATGACGAGCATCTTCACCAAAACGGCCCTGACACTCGCGCTCGGCGCCTCCGCGCTCACGGTTGCCGCGCCTGCCGAGGCGCAGCGTTACGGCGGGCACCGCGGCCATGACGGCGGCGGCACCGCGATCATCGCGGGCATTGCCGGGCTGGCGATCGGCGCCGCCATCATCGCGAGCACCAGCCATCGCCGCGACGATCGCGACGCGGCGCGCTATAATGGCAGCGACGGCTATTATGACGACGTCGATGGCGAGCGGGACGGCTATTATCGCGACCAACGCGGCGATCGCGACGGGCAATATCGCCGCGACGGCGGCTATCGCGGCGACGGCTATGGCGATGCCTATGGCCGTGGCGAATACCGTCGCGACGGCCGGTGCCATGTCGAGACCCGCTGGGATCGCGACGCCGGCGAGCGCGTGATGGTGCGGATCTGCCGCTAAGGAAAATGGGATTGGCGCGTCGGCCGGTGGCGGCGCGTCGATCACCGCTTTCCTGCAAGAGAGCAACGGGTTACCAAGCCGACGGCGTCAGCCGATACGTCGGCTGCGCTTGGGGGAATGGGTGAGATGTCGCTGGAAAACCGAATGGGCGACCCGCGCGGCGCCGGCTTTTTCTGGGGATTGCTGATCAGCCTCGCGGCGGTCGCCACGATGCTGTGGATCGCGGCAAAACTCTATTTCGACCTCAACAACTGAAAATCGCGTACGAGGCGGCGGCCGGTCTCGCGACCGGCCGCCACGCGTTTATCCTACCAGCACTGGCGGATGCGGCGATGATGGCGCCAGACGGTGCGGCAACGGCGCTGATGGCCCCAGCTGCGGCGATCGCGACGCTCGACATGGCGCACGTCGCGATGGACACGGACGTCACGACGCACCTCGTCATGCCGCATCCGATCGTTGTGCACCTGGCCTGGCGCCATCGCGCCGTCATGCCGCATGCCCTGCTCGGACGGGGGCGGGCCGCGATCCTGCGCCGTGGCCGCGCCGCTCAGCCCGGCCGTGCCGGCGACGAAGGCCAGTGCCATCGCGATGGTGGTGAATTTCATGCTCGCTCTCCTCTTCCTGTCGATGGGAGGGCTAACGCGCGCGGCAGGATTTCGGGTCCGTAACGGTGCGGAAAATTATCGTCCGGCGAGGCTCACGATATGATCGAACACCGCCGGATAGAGCGCGCGATGGAAGCGGCAGCCATAATGGCGGTCGCGATGCCAGGCGACGACCGCCTCGAGCGGCGCCAGGCTGGGAATGGCAAGCCAGACGGTCGACCCCACGGTCAGGCGATAGACGGTCTCGATCTGGAAGCCGGTTTCCGACAGATCCTTGACCTCGACCGCAAGCCGGTCGCTGCCCGGCGGGCGCAGCTGTGCGCGAATCGCCACCGACTTGCGCGCCGCACGCCGGGCTTCCTGCTCGACCGCCTCCGCGGCCCGGCGCCCGTCCTGCTCGAAAATATCGGCAAGGCGGCGCGCTTCCTGCTCCTTCGCGGCGCGGAACGTATCGGGCGTCCACTGAAACATGACGTCCACGCTAGCGCGACGACGTTAAGGAATTGCCACCGCCCCGCGCCGTGCCGAGCCCCTGCCTTCAGCGCCGCGGCGCCTGCGACGTGAACGCCCCGTCGACGGTGTTGCCGCCGAGCCGGTTGTCGCCAGCACTGCGCACCACCGCGCCGTCCTGCACGACCAGCCCCGTGCCGTTGGTCGAGATCGTGCTATTGCCGAACAGCGCCGTCACCGCGCCGATGATGATCGCCGCATTGGTGTTGCGCGAGAAGGTCGTGCCCAGCACCGTCAGCGAGATCGTACCCATGCCGACCCGCGCGGTGGCGACCAGGCCGGCATCGTTCGACACGAACAGTGAGTCCTGGATCAGCGCGGAGATCGTCACCCCGGTCTTGCCGACGCTGTCAAAGTGCACACCCTGCGCGCGGCTGGCGTCGAAGCGCGAATGCAGGATCGCGACCCTGGCGGTGCCGCCCGAAGCGGGGCTGACCAGCATCGAGGCCCCGGTGCTGCCCGGGCTGCGGGCGACCGACACGCGATCGAGCAGCACCGACACCAACGGCGCGGTCGGCACGATCTCCACGGCGTAGCTACCGGCAAAGCCGCGCAGTTGCGTGTTGGCGATGGTCAGCGAACCCGCCGAGAGCAGCTTGATGCCGCTGAGCGGCGTAACGAACGGGTTTCCCGGGTTGGTGGAGATGTCGAGGCCGCTCAGTGTCACCGCGTCGCTCGCCCCGGCATTGACGACGATCCCGTCGCCATTGCCGACCAGTACATGCGCGCCGGCCGCGTCGCAGACGATGGCGACCGCACGGGTAATCGTCAGCCCGCCATAATCGGCGCCGTCGACGCAGCTAATCTCACCGCCGGCCAGCGTGTTGGCGAAGGCCCCGGCAAAGGTCAGGCACGGCGCGCTGCGCGTGCAGGCATTGGCATCGTTGCCCGTGCCGGACACCCAGGTGCGGAGCACCGGCACCGCGACATAGCTGAACCGGTCACTCGCCGAGGTAGCGCTGGTGCCGCCCGGCGCGGCCACCGTGACATCGACCGTGCCGACACGCCCCGCCGGGGCGGTCACGGTGATCTGCGTCGCGCTGACGACGGTGATGCCCGTGCCCGAGGTCGCCCCGAACTTGACGGCGGTAGCGCCGGTGAAGCCGATGCCGCTGATCGTCACGCTGGTGCCACCCGCTGCCGACCCCGAATTCGGGCTGATCGAGGCAATGGTCGGCGCGGCGATGTAGGTGAACTGGTCGCTCGCTGCGGTGGCGCTGGTGCCGCCCGGCGCGGCCACCGTGACATCGACCGCCCCCGTGCCGGCAGGCGCGGTCGCCATGATCTGGGTCGCGCTGACGACGGTAAAGCCCCTCGCGGCGGTCGTGCCGAAGGTTACGGCGGTGCTACCGCTGAAGCCGGTGCCGGTGATCGTCACGCTCGTGCTGCCCCTTGCGGGACCCGTGGCCGGCGACAATGAGGTTACCTTCGGTGCCGCGGCGTACGTGTACTGGTCGGCAACGTTGGTCGTGCCGGTGCCGTCCGGCGTGGTTACCTGCACATCGACCGTGCCGCTACCCGCCGGGGCGGTCGCGACGATCTGTGTCGCGCTGACGACGGTGAAGCGGGTAGCGGCGGTCGCGCCGAATTTCACAGCCGTCGCGCCGGTGAAGCCGGTGCCGGTGATCGTCACGCTGGTACCGCCCGTCGTGGGTCCCGAGGCCGGCGAAAGCGTGGTCACGATCGGTGTGCTGACGTAGCTGAACCGGTCGACGGCGCTTGTCGCGCTCGTCCCGTCGACGGCCGTCACGCGAACATCGACCGTGCCCGTGCCCGCAGGCGCGGTCGCGGTGATCTGTGTCGGGCTGTTGACGGTGAAACCGGTCGCAGGGGTCGCGCCGAAGGTTACGGCGGTGGCGCCGATGAAGCCGGTGCCGGTGATCGTCACGCTGGTGCCGCCCGCCACCGGGCCGGTCGCCGGGCTGATCGCGGTTACGGTCGGCACCGCGATGTAGCGATATTGGTCATTCGTCGAGATTGCGCTGGTGCCGCCCGGCGCCACCACCTGCACGTCGACCGTGCCGGCACGCCAAGACGCAGGCGCAGGCGCGATGATCGAGGTCGGGCTGGTGACCGAGAAAAAGCGGGACGTATCCGAGCCGAAAAAGACGGTGGTGGCGCCGGTGAAGCCGGTGCCGCTGATTATCACGTTGTTGCCGCCCGCTGCCGGACCCGAAGCCGGGCTGACCGACGTCACGGTCGGCGCGGTGACGTAGGTGTATCGGTCGGCTGCCGATGTCACGCTCGTGCCCGCCCCGGTGACGACCTGAACATCGACCGTCCCGACACCCGGAGGCGACGACGCGACGATCTCCGTGGAAGTGTGGACCTGCGATCCGCCCGACCGCGTCGCGCCAAACATCACTGCGGTCGTACGACCAAGATTGGTGCCGATGATCCAGACGATCTTCCCGCCCGTCGCGGGGCCGGAGGACAGGTGAATCTCGGAAACGGTCGGCAAGGGAAGCAAGGTCGGGTCGGTCGCATGGGGCCCGTTCGACGAACCCGGGTAGGTAAGCTGGACGACCGGCAAGAGCGGGCTGTCGGCATAGTTGCCGATCGCTACCGCGAGCGTGATCGGCGGGCAGTTGCCCGCAGTAAAGGGCGCTGTCGTGGTGCAACGACCCAGGTTGGAAACAACGCTGCACGTCCAGTTCGTCCCGCTTGCGGCGACATAGGTCATCTGATCCGGCAGGTAGAACGTGGCCGTCAGCGGCGGGTCGTTCGTCGTGGCGCCGCTGACGCTGATCGTATAGGACAAGGTCCCGCCCTGTGTTGCCGTGCCGCTGTGGGTCATCGTGACGTCGGGCGATGACGATGGGCCGGCACAGCTCATCCTGAGCATGGTCGAGGAACTGGCGCGGTCCGGGTGGGCGGCGCCGGTCGTACCGGCATTGGTATTGGTCGTATAATTGCTGATGCCGACGGTCAGAAAATCGTCCGGCGCAACAACGGTAATGGTGCCGGATAACAAGCCAGTCCCGTTCTCCAGCGAGCCCGGCCGCGTCAAATGCGTACTGCGGCTCTGCAGGATTGCCATCCGGTAAGAGCTGCCCGTGCCCTGTTCGAAGGAATAAGAAATAATCTCGCCGGGATTAAAGTTGAGATTGGAATTATTGTAGTTGGCACTGGCCAGTTTTTCGCCAGGCGTAGTGGGAGCGCCAATCGCATAGATACCAGTCAAGCCTGGCGGATGAGCATTTGCTGCCCCGATTGCTTCGCCATTGTTGATCGCAGTGCAGGCCGGCGAGAGCGTCGCCGCGGCGCTCGCCGCAGGTACGACGGCGGCCAGCAGCCACAATGCCGCCGCGATCAGGCCCGCAATGGCCTGGAGCGAGCGATGCGACGATGTGCGCCACGTCCCGGTGCCAATGATATCGGCAGATATGCCCTTGGCCGGCAGATGCGATGCGCGTGCGGCAGCACCACATGCAGCGCCGGAAAAAAGTGACATAACTGTCTGTGGCCCCCACCAAATCTTGCGGATTCATTACGTGCCACATGCCGCGACGGCAAGTACCAAACCAACAAAGCCAAGCAGAACTCAAGCGCCCAAAATATGCAGCGAGATAATTCTTCGCCGCTGAAGTAACCCGGCGCGTGATCATGGCCGGCATGGCGCATCCAAGGACAACCGGCACCCGACCAGGCGTGGCGCCGCGGCCGCGCTACTTCGAGAAGATTGACTCGGTAAAGCTCTTGTCGGTCGCCGAGAAGGAGCGACCGATGGCGCGCACGGTCTGCTTCGTCACGTCGCCATGGTTGAACGCGGCATCGATGCTGAGCAGCACGGCGATCGAGATGAGCAGGGCCTTCACGACCTCATCCTGCGGCAAATTTGCTAATGAAAGGTTGCTTTTTTGCGCCGCCGACGGCGTGAAGAAGGGGCTGCTTCGGCGCCGCTCTGCCGGGTTATGCGGCCTGCGCGTCGCCGCTGCGGCGCGTCCCGCGCGACACCTCCCGGATCGCCTGGCGAACCCAGTCGAACGGCCGGAAATGCCCGGCTCCGACGAGCGCGCGGTCAGGCAGGCGCAGGGTCGCGTCGAGGTCCAGTATGTCGGCGACGCTCGCGTCGTGGCGCTGCGCCGGTATGATCCGGGCGATGTCGTGGACGATGGTCCGTGGCGCGCCGGCGGATCGCGGCGGCGCGGCGCGCCACGGTGGCACCGAAGGCACCGGTGGCACCGGTGGCACCGCCGACGGCGCAACGACATCCGGCAGAGGCAAGGCGGGCACGGGATCGCGCAAGGCGCCGGGTGGCGCGGTGGCGGCACGGGTCGACGCGACGAGCCGCGTGGCGACGATGCCGATCCGCACGCAGCCGTCGAGCGCGGCGTCGGTCGTCGCGCTCCACATGATCTCGGCCGTGGGCTCTGCCTGGTCACGCAGCCAGGCGATCGCCTCCTCGACCTCGAACAGGCCGAGGTCGTTGCCGCCGCTGACGCTGACGAGCAGGCGTTGTGCGCTGCCCAGCACCGACTCGAGCAAGGGATTGCGCAGCGCCGCGCGGGCGGCCTGCACCGCCCGATCGGCCCCGCGACGGCCTTCGCCATGGCCGATCACGGTCCTGCCGCCCTCGGCGAGCAGCGCGCAGAGATCGGCCGCACCGACCCGTTTGAGCGCATCGCCCGCGGCGAGCCGCGCAAAGCCGACGGCGCTTTCGGAGACGACCGCGTTCGACGCCGCGAGCGCGTCGCGCATCGTCGTGCCGTACGACGCGATCCGGAACAGATGCTCGTTGCACACCGTGACCACCGCATCGCACGCATGCGCCAGCGCAGCTGCGCCGGCATCGGCGACGCGCGCACGGCGCCGGCCTTCGAACGCAAAAGGCTTGATCGCGATGCCGACCGTCACCGCGCCGATCGCATGTGCGGCCCGCGCGACGACCGGCGCGGCCCCTGTCCCGGTGCCGCCGCCCAGCCCGGCGGCGATGATGCAAAGGCGCGTGCCGGCCAGCGCCGCGACGATCTCGGGCATCGCCTCCTCGGCGGCGCGGCGGCCGATCTCGGGGTCCGCGCCGGCGCCGAGCCCACCGGTCAGCCGACGGCCCAGTTGCAGGCGGTGCCGCGCATCGATCGCGTCGAGCGCCTGCCGATCGGTATTGGCGCACAGCAAGCGGAGCCCGTGGCGGCGCTGCCAGAAAAGCGCGGCGACGGCGTTGCCGCCCGCGCCGCCGACCCCGATGATCGTGACCCCGCTGTCCTCGTCCTTCGCATGCACCATGCCACATTGCCCTTGCTCATCCCGCCGGACTCGAGCGGGTGCGCAAATCTATTATGATTAACAATATGTACCATGCCGTATTTTCACAGTATCGGTGCCAATATCATAGTATAATCAAATATATGCTCTTGCCATGCCGGCAGATGCCAAGAACTCGTTTCGGCGCCGACACCGTTCCGCTTACATAGCCGGGCGACGACGCGACCGGAAGGCATAGGTAGTCGTACGGTATCGTAGATTCACGAAATGTAATGATTCACCATGGCGACGCTAACCGGTTTGCGGAACGGAAATTGGAAGGGTCGACAGCATGGACGAGCTTTTCATCGGCAGCGCGATCTGCAAGGTTTCGCGCCGCGGCGACCTGATGCTGCCGACGTCGTTCCGCAAGACGGCGCGGGTCCGCTCGGCCACGCCCGACATTCGCCTGTTCGTCGACATGGACGAGCAAGCGGGCTGCCTGCGGCTGTTCGATCGCGCCTATATCAACCAGATTTATTGCCGCGCCGAACAGGCCGCCGAACAGGCGGCGCAGGGCCCGCTGGTGCGCGATGCGGCGCGCCGCCGCCTGCTCGCCTTTGCCGCGCCGGTCGAGCTGCAGCCCAACGGTCAACTGACCTTGCCGGCGGTGGCGCGGGCGCGCCTCAGGATCAGGGATCGCGTGCTGCTCGTCGCGACCGGCGCGTTGTTCGAGATCTGGGACGTCGCCTATCTGCTAGAATGGGGCAGCGACGATCTCGTCAAGCTCGCCAATCTTCACCTCAACCCGATTCTCGATGATGGAGCCGACCATGAAGTTTGCGTGCCACCTGCTCGGTCACCGCGCGGTGGGACACACAGTGGCCAACCGCGGCTTCCGGTTCAGCCGCTGTCGCCGCTGCCGCCACGACATGGTGCAATCGAGCCAGCCCGCCTCCAGTAGCTGGATCGCGGTGCCGCGGACACTTCGCGTCGCCTGGAACGATGTCGATCCGGACGAGATGTTCCGCATCGTCGCGCCGGCACGGCAGCGCCGCTTTCGATCCAGGATCTCGGGGCTTCGCGACTGCGCCTATGTTTCGTGTCTGATCGCCCCGCTACTGATCCGCGACCGTTTTCGCCGGATGATCGTTGCGATCACGCATAACCGTCCGCGAATCTATAAGTTAACTTCGATTAGATCGCCGGCGGCCGCGCAGGTGTGGCGAGTCGAGGGAGCGATCGGCTCCGAAAAGAAAAGCTTGAGCTTCAGTTGCGTACTTCAAAAGGATGAAGGGTACTTTGTGTGCGGTTGACACTGGGAGCGGGCGGGCACAGGACTGCCGATGACACCGTTGTCGTGTATGTGACGTATCGAATGATGGCATGATTAGGGGAGCGACGACGATCAGGATCGGCCAGTCCGGGCCGGCGTTTGTCGCGTCTTCCGCAGCGGTCGGCCTCGCCGCGCTCGGCTTCGATGCCGCCAGCCGCGGCAGCAGCCTGCTAATCGCGCCCGCAGCGGCCGCCATGGCGATCGCGGTGGGCGGCTGGGTGGTCGGTCGCCGCGCATCGCCGGCACGCGTCGCGCCCGAAGAATTGCATGCCGCCTTCGACGCGACGTCCATTGCGCTGACGCTGCGCGATGGCGTGATCACGCACTGGTCGCGCGGCTGCGAGGCGCTCTACGGCTGGGGTGCCGACGAGGTCATCGGTCGCGACAAATATGACCTGCTGGGCTCCCGGTTGCGTGACGTCGCGGCGAGCCCGATCTTCGATCCCGACGAGCTCGAGCGGGAACTGACCGAGCGACGCAAGGACGGTACGACGATCGACGTGATCGAACGCCGCTCGCTGCTGGCACCGATCGACGGCAAGCAGCACGTTGCCCTGGTGATGATCGACATTTCCGATCGCGTCCGCGCGGAAAATGCCCTGCGCGAAAGCGAGGCGCGGCTGGCGACCGCGATGGCGGCGCGCGGCATCGCGGTGGCGCACTGGGATCTCGGCGACGGGCTCGAATGGTCGGGCGATTCCGAAGGCCTGCTGGGATATCCCAAGGGTAGCATCCCGGACTTCGCGGCGTGGGCGGCGTTGATCGATCCTGACGATCTCCGCGCGACAATGGAAATCATCGCCGACGCCGCCGCACGGCAGGCAGAGCGGCTCGAGGTCCGCTATCGCATGCGCGGCGCGAAGGGCGACACGCGCTGGATCGAGGGCGCGGCAAGCCCATTATACGATACCGAGGGCAAGCTTGAAAGCGTCGTAGGGGCGGTCGTCGATGTCACCGACCGTGTCGAGCGCAACGCAGCGCTGGCCGCGCGCGAGGCACAGCTCCGCTCGGTGCTCGATGCCGCGCCGGAAGCGATCGTCGTCGTCGACAGTGTCGGCACGATCGTCGAATTCAACCCCGCAGCCGAGCGGATTTGGGGCTATGCCGCGGCCGATGTGATCGGTCGGTCGGGATTGCCGCTGGTCGCGCCGCAAGACCATGAGCGCTGGCTCGAGGTCATCAGTCGCGATCCCGGGCCTGTCGAAGGCGGCGCGCCGCGCCCCGCACCGTCGACGGGTTCGGCGGTGGCGCGCGACGGTCGTGTCTTCGCCGTCGAGCTGGAATATGGTTACGCCCACACGCCGGCGGGCACACTGGTCACTGTGTTCTGTCGCGACATCGCCGAGCAGATCGCCACCGAACGCCGGTTCGCCGAACTCGGCGCCGAACTGGCGCATGTCTCGCGGCAAAGCGCGATGAGCGAACTTGCCGCCGACCTGGCGCACGAACTTAACCAGCCGCTCAGCGCGACGGTCAATTTTCTCGCCACCGCGCGGATCCTGATCGCGCAAGGCGGCGAGCTCGCACGGATCGGCGACCTGTTGCGCCTGGGCGAAGAGCAGACCTTGCGCTCGGGCGCGATCATCCGCCGGCTGCGCGATTTCCTGCAGAAGCGCGAGTCCGAGATGCGCGTCGAATCGGTCAACGAAATCGTGCGCGAGTCCGTCGGCCTCGTCCTGTTCGGTTCCGCGCAACATGAAATCGAGTTGATCTACGCGCTCGACCCGGCGGTCGATCGCGTGCTTGCCGACCGCATCCAGATCCAGCAGGTCGTCGTCAATCTCGTGCGCAACGCGATGGACGCGCTGCGTCAACAACCGCTCAAGACCCGCGAGATCGTCATCACCTCGCGCGCCGCCGACGAGGGCCTGGTCGAAATAGCGGTGAGCGATACCGGCCAGGGCTTGCCCGAGGCCTTTGGCGAGCAGATACATGCCCGCTTCGCGACGAGCAAATCGGGCACGGCGATGGGCATCGGCCTGTCGATCTCACGGCGCATCATCGAAGCGCATGGCGGCACGCTCGTCGCCGAAAACCGCGCGCGCGGCGGCGCGACGTTCCGCTTCACGCTGCCCCTGTTCGAGGAGGTCGACGAATGACACGTAGTATCCATCTGGTCGATGACGACGACGCCGTCCGGGCATCGCTCCACGCCTTGCTGTCATTGCGCGGCGACGTGATCGTGCGCAGCTTCCGCAGCGGCGACCAGTTCCTCGCCGACGCACCGACGCTCGATCCCGGCGTGGTGCTGCTCGATTTCCATATGCCCGGCGCCAATGGCCTCGACGTGCTCAACGCGCTGAGCAAGGCCGATGGCGGTAAATTCGCCACGATCATGCTCACCGGCGAAGGCAATGTCGCGCTCGCCGTCGCGGCGATGAAGGCCGGCGCGCTCGATTTCATCGAAAAGCCCTATGACACCGACACGTTGCTCGCGGTGCTCGACAGTGCCTTTGCCCGCCAGGAGCAGGAAAGCGTCACGCACGAACATGCCGCCGAGGCCCGCGCGCGGATCGGCGCGCTGTCGCCGCGCGAACGCGATGTCCTGATGGGGCTGATCGAGGGGCGGGCCAACAAGGTTATCGCCTATGAGCTCGACATCAGCCCGCGCACCGTCGAGGTCTATCGCGCGAAACTGATGACCAAGCTCGACGTGCGCAGCCTGCCCGAGGCACTGCGGATCGCCTTTGCTGCGGGGCTCATTCCGACGTTGTAAGATCGGCCAAGGCGCGTCGGGTGTGCCGTGCCCTTCGCCACGACGCGATTGTCGCACTGACCTGCGCGAAGGCTTCGCGCCGATCGACCCGCGCAACCTTGTCCCCGCGAACGGGATCATCGCGGTCATCGGCGAGGTGGATGAGGCCGCGCCAGCGCTCACCCTCCGCAATGGCCGCAAACGACGCGCCCAACGCTTCATCGTCGGTGATCAGGATCGCGGGCGGCCGGGCGATGCGTTCGAACGCCGCATCCGCGATCGGTCCGTCGAAGCTGACGATCGACTCGCCACCAAGCGACAACTGCCCGACCAGCATCACGCGCAACGCCGCATCGCGGACAACCAGGACAAGCAATTCGTCAGCGGGCACGTCTATACCGATCTCGATCGAGTTTCTTGCCGCGAAGTCGGCGAGCCGACCGCGCAAGCGGGCAATGGGGTGCATTGTTCATGTCGCCAGGGTCGCATTCCCCGGCAGGCACCGGTTTAGCGCGTCATGATTACCGCCGGATTTCAATATGCCCCCGTATCTTCCCGCTAGGTGTCGTCCGCACGCAACAAAGGCGTTGGCCGTGATGTGCTTCGCAGCGAATCGGCGCAGCGAGTTGTGCACATCGACACGAGTCATGCCATAATTTTTCAATTCATTATGGTTCCATTTTACCATGGCCGACATCGCTGCGTCGCGCAACGGCCGGCGGCCCGAAACGATTACGGGTAGTTACCGATATCGCGCCTCTCGGTGACCCGGCAGATACCGTCGGCGGCCCGGGAGTCGCGCCTCATTTTACCGAGCGCAGCCGAACTTTTCTTGACCGCCCCGTCGATGCTGAGGCGTCGGCGCGGGCCTGACCGGAGCAATGCCATGACCACCGACCGCACTTTCATGAGCGCCGATCTTTCGCGCCGCGCTGTACTTCACCTCGCCGTCGCCGGGGGCGGTGTGTTGGTTGCCGCGACCGTGCCGGCAGCCGCCGTCGCGGGCAGCAAGATCGCCCAGAAGGCAGTCAAGTACCAGCCCACCCCCAAGGGCAAGGCACAGTGCGACAATTGTCGCCAGTGGCAGGCCCCGGCGGCGTGCAAGCTGGTCGACGGCGTCATCAGCCCGAGCGGCTGGTGTTCGATCTATGCGCCTAAGTGACGGGGGCCGGACGATGATCACCACCACCCGCCCCGCCACCCGGCGGACCATCGCGTTGCTCAGCGGTGCGGCGTTGCTCGCACTCGGCAGCGCCACGCTGATCGGCGCTCCGGCGCGCGCCGTGCCGAGCTTCGCGCAACAAACCGGCCAACCCTGCCATTCGTGCCATGTCGGCGGCTTCGGGCCGCAGCTCACCCCGTTCGGGCGCGCTTTCAAGCTCGGCGGCTATACGCTGCGCAGCAGCGCCAGCGTGCCGATCTCGGCGATGGCCGTCGCTTCCTATACCAGCACGAAGAAGCGCCCGGCGACGCCGCCGGCAGACGGCTTCGCCGCCAACAACAATGTCGCCTTCGACCAGGGCAGCCTTTTTCTCGCCGGGGGCATCGGATCGCACTTCGGCGGCTTCGTCCAGGGCACCTATGACGGCGTCGGGCGGACGTGGAGCTGGGACAATCTCGATCTGCGCGCGGTCAATACCGGCAAGATCGGCGGCAAGGACGTCACCTACGGCCTGAGCCTCAACAACAGCCCGTCGGTGCAGGATGTGTGGAACACGCTGCCCGCCTGGGGCTATCCCTATACCAGCTCGGGCCTCGCGCCCGGCCCATCGAACGCGCCGCTGATCGCCGGCGGGCTGGCGCAGAATGTGATCGGCGTCACCGCCTATGCCTGGGTCGATTCGAAATTCTATGTCGAGGCCGGCGGTTACAGCACGCCGCGCGCCGGCACCTTGCGCTGGCTCGGCGCCGACCCGCTGGCGCCCGGCGACATCAGCGGCCTTGCGCCCTATGCGCGGGTGGCGTTCGAGGATCAGCTTGGCGGCGGGACGTTCCAGATCGGCGCCTTCCTGCTCAAGGCCAGGATCTGGCCCGGGCGCGACCGCTCGAGCGGATTGACCGACGATTATGCCGATGTCGGGGCCGATGCGTCATGGCTGCGCACGATCGGCAAGGACACGGTGTCGATCAACGCGCGCTATACGCATGAGCATCGCGCGCTGCGCGCGACCTGCGCGCTGGGCATTGCCGACGGATCGATCGCGCCGGTGCCCGCCGGGGAGTGCGCCGACGCCTCGCTGCACGAATGGCGCGCCGATGCCTCTTACTATTGGCACGACAAGATCGGGGCGACGATCGGGGCGTTCGATCTTGGCGGAAAGGCCAATGCGTCGATCTACCCCGACAGCCGAACCGCGCGGCCCGGGACGACCGGCATCTTGCTGCAACTCGACGGCACGCCGTTCGGGGGGGATCGCGGCTCGCCGCTCGGCCCGCGCTTCAACATGCGCGTCGGCGTCCAATATACCGCCTATACGCGCTTCGAGGGTGCGCGGCACGATTATGACGGCGCCGGCAGCAATGCTTCGGACAACAACACCGTGCGCGTCTTTACCTGGATCGCCTTTTAGGCGACCTTCGCGCCATCACAGGAGATGCATCCGTTTCGGATGCATCTCCTGAAAGCATATTGCCCGATTGAACTTCCCGACGCACCGTGCGTTCCATCGACCGCTCCGCAGGTATCATGCCGACCGGAAGACGCAGTGGGGGCGTGGTTTAACCGAAGCGCAAGGCGGGCGGGACATCTTCGTCGGCGCCGGCGAAATGGCACAGCTGATGCGCGCGCACGATTGGGCCGCAAGCACGCTCGGCCCGGTGACCGGTTGGCCCGAAGCGCTCAAGGTCGCGGTGCGGATTCTGTTGACCAGCCGGTTCGACATGTGGGTCGGCTGGGGGCCCGAGGTCGCCTTCCTCTATAACGACGCCTATCGCCCGACGCTGGGGCAGAAGCATCCCGCGTCGCTCGCCATGCCGACCAGGGAATTGTGGGCGGAAATCTGGGACGATGTCGGGCCGCTGATCCGCACCGTCTATGAGCGCGGCGAAGCGACGTGGAGCGAGGCGCTGCTGCTGCTGCTCGAACGCGACGGCTATCCCGAAGAAACCTATCACACTTTTTCCTACAGCCCGATCTTCGACGATGACGGCAGCGTCGGCGGGCTGCTGTGCGCGGTGGTCGAGGAGACCGAACGGATCATCACCGGCCGGCGCCTCGATACGCTGCGCGTGCTCGCTTCGGCACTGACCGCTGCGGACACGGTCGCGCCGGTGATGGTGGCGGTCGATGACGCGCTCACGGCCAATCCGTACGATCTGCCTTTTACCCTGGCCTATCTGTTCGAGGGCGAAACGGCGCAGCTCGCCGCGCGCACCGGCTTCACCGCACCGCACGCGGCCGCACCGGAAGCGATCGCGCGCGGCGACGAGTCGGTGTGGGCACTCGCCACGCACGGCGTCGTGCCGCTCGGTGCCCCGCTCGCCCTGCCGCAGGGCGCGTGGCAGCGGCCGCCCGACGCGGCGATGGTGCTGCCGCTCGATGGCCAAAGCGAGGACACGCCATTCGGGGCGCTGGTCATCGGGCTCAATCCGCACCGCGTGTTCGATGCCGACTATAGCGGCTTTCTCGGCCTGCTCGCCGGACAGGTCTCGGCGGCGCTCGCGCGCGTACAAGCGGCCGAAGCGATGGGCGCCGAGCGCGACCGGTTGCGCACCCTGTTCGAGCGTGCGCCGGGCTTCATGTGCGTGATGCGCGGGCCGACGCATGTGTTCGAGTTCATGAACCAGGCATATCTCCAGCTGATCGGCCATCGCAATGTCGTCGGCCAGCCGGTGCGCGAGGCCTTGCCCGAGGTCAACGGCCAGGGTTTCTTCGAGCTGCTCGAGCAGGTCTATGTGAGCGGCGAGCCGTTCGTCGGCGCGAACATGCCGGTCGATCTGCAGCGCGCGCCGGGAAGCCCGCTCGAGCAGCGCTTCCTCAACCTCGTCTATCAGCCGATCGTCGGCGCCGACGGCACCGTCACCGGCATCTTCGCAGAAGGCCATGACGTGACCGACCGGGTACGCAGCGAGGCGGCGCTGCGCGCGTTCAACGCCGAACTCGAACGCAAGGTCATCGAACGGACCCAGGCGCGCGGCATGACATGGCAGGTCAGCCCCGACCTGCTCGGCGCACTCAACAGCAAGGGGTATTTCGAGACCTCCAACCCGGCCTGGCAGTCCCTGCTCGGCTGGAGCGAGGAGGAGGTCGCCAGCATGTCGATCTTCGAACTGCTCCATCCCGACGATATCGAGCGCACCCGCCAGGGCTTCGCGCTGACCCAGATCGGCCAGCCGGCGATCCGCTTCCCCAACCGCTATCGCTGCAAGGACGGCAGCTATCGCTGGATCTCGTGGGTCGGCATTCCCGAGGACGGCATGGTCTATTGCAGCGGCCGCGACATCACCGAGGAAAAGGCCGCCGAGGCCGAGTTGCTGACGGCGCAGGAGGCGCTGCGCCAGAGCCAGAAAATGGAAGCGGTCGGCCAGCTGACCGGCGGCATTGCGCACGACTTCAACAATCTGCTCGCCGGGATCAGCGGCAATCTCGAATTGCTCGACATGCATATCGGCAAGGGCCGCGTCACCGGGCTCAATCGCTATATCGACGGCGCGCAGGATGCGGCGCGGCGCGCGGCGGCGCTGACGCAGCGGCTGCTGGCCTTTTCGCGGCGCCAGACGCTCGATCCCAGGCCGACCGACGTCAACCGGCTGATCGCCGGCATGGAGGACCTGATCCGCCGCACCGTCGGGCCGGCCATCACGGTCGAGGTGGTCGGCACCGGCGGGCTGTGGGTGACGCGGATCGACCAGTCGCAGCTCGAAAATGCGCTGCTCAACCTGTGCATCAACGCGCGCGACGCGATGGCCGATGGCGGACGCGTGACGATCGAGACCGCCAACAAATGGCTCGACGACCGCGCCGCGCGCGAGCGCGAGCTGCCGCCGGGGCAATATATCTCGCTGTGCGTGACCGACACCGGCACCGGCATGCCCCCCGACGTCATCGCCCAGGCGTTCGACCCGTTCTTCACCACCAAGCCGATGGGGCAAGGCACCGGGCTCGGCCTGTCGATGATCCACGGCTTCGTGCGGCAATCGGGCGGTCAGGTGCGGATCTATTCGGAACTCGGCCATGGCACGACGATGTGCCTGTATTTGCCGCGCTATGCCGGGGCGCTGGAGGACGATCGCGCGAGCGCCGCGCGCGACTTGCTCGATCCCGGGCATGGCGAGGTCGTGCTGGTGATCGACGACGAGCCGGTGGTGCGCGATCTGGTGGTCGAGATCCTCGAGGACGCGGGGTATCGCGTGCTGCAGGCGATCGATGGCCCGGCCGGGCTCAAGATCCTCGAATCGGACACGCGGATCGACCTGCTGATCACCGATGTCGGCCTGCCGGGCGGGCTCAACGGCCGGCAGGTCGCCGATGCCGCGCGCGCGACGCGGCCCGACCTTCGCACGCTGTTCATTACCGGCTATGCCGAGAATGCGGCGGTCGGCAACGGCCATCTCGACCCCGGCATGGAGGTCATCACCAAGCCGTTCGCGGTCGCGTCGTTGAGCAACAAGGTCAGGGAAATGCTGGATCGGTGATATGCCGGGGCATGGGAGGGCGCGGAAATGAGCAAGTCGGATCTGACCGGACGGGTGCGCGCGTTTTTCGGCGCATCGGACGAGAAAAGCCGGCGATCGTCGGGGCACGGCCACCGGCGCGAGGGCAGCAGGAAATCGCGCGCGTCGCGGGCGAGCCAGCAAACCGTCTCGGTCATCACGCTGGGGATCGACGATCTGCCGCGCTCGAAGCGCTTCTATGGCGAGGGTTTCGGCTGGGTGCCGGTGTTCGAGGATGCGACGATCGTCTTCTACCAGTTGAACGGCCTGGTCCTCGGCACCTGGCTGCACGATGCGCTGGCGGCGGACATGCAGCGCCCCGTGCACGGCCCGGGCCCCAACCCTGGCAATGCCGCGCTCGCGCACAATGTCCGCACGCAGGATGAGGTCGCGCCGCTGATCGCGCGGCTCGTCGCCGCCGGCGGCACGCTGCTCCGCGCCGCCGACGCGCCCGCTTATGGCGGCTTTCGCGGTTATGTCGCCGACCCCGATGGCCATGCCTGGGAGATCGCGCACAACCCCGGCTTCATCATGGACGAGGCGGGGAATGTGACCTTCGGGGTCTAACCCTCAGCCGGGCGTGTGTCGCACGATCGGCAGCCCCTCCTCGGCGCCCGGCGGCTCGAACAGCCGCGCCAGCTCGGCAAACTCGCCATGGCTGACGGTGAATTCGTGCGCACCGCCGGCATTGCGCGCGTCGAGCCGCGTCAGGCATTGCCGATTGGGCAGGTCGAGCCAGTGCAGCCGCGCGGTGGCACCGGCGGCATCGGCGATCTCGCGCATCCAGCGCCGGCTCGCCACGGTATTGGCCGGCCAGTCGAGCACCAGCGACAGCCCGGCACGCAGCAGGGCGACGAGATGCGGCGTCATCGCCTGGCGCAGTCGCGCCGACAGCCGCAGATAATCTTCGATCGTGCGCAGTTCGGCCGGATAGAGCCGCGCCATCCACGGATCCTGCGCGATGAGCAGCGCGCCGTCCGCGGCGAGCGTGCCGGCGAGCGTCGATTTGCCGGCGGCGACCTTGCCGCACAGCAGGTGCAATATCGGGGTATCGGAGGTCATGTTCCTGCCTCGCATGGGCGCCGGCCGATCTGCCGGTGCCGGATGAACCAAAAGACGCGCGGGCCGGCCTGACGGGATCAGGCCGGGCGGCTAATTCGCAGGTTCATCGCCGGACGGGACATGCCGCCCTTTTACCGCGCGCGGCGGCGAATCTCAACCGTCGCCGTCAGCCTAGCGTCAGCCGCAACGCGAGCGCCGCGAGCGTGACGAGCAGCACCGGCATGGTCAGCAATATGCCGACCCGGAAATAATAACCCCAGCCGATGCGGATCCCCTTGGCCGCCAGCACGTGCAGCCACAGCAAGGTGGCGAGCGAACCGATCGGCGTGATCTTCGGGCCGAGGTCGCTGCCGATGACATTGGCATAGACCATCGCCTCCCTGACCGGCCCGACGGCATGGCTCGCATCGATCGACAGCGCACCGATCAGCACCGTCGGCATGTTGTTCATCACCGATGACAGCAAGGCGGTGAGCAGGCCGGTGCCGAGCGACGCGCCCCACACGCCGCCCGCCGCGAAGCGATCGAGCAGCAGCGCGAGCTGCGCGGTCAGCCCGGCATTCTTCAGCCCGTAAACGACGAGATACATGCCGAGCGAGAAGATCACGACCTGCCAAGGCGCGCCTTTCAGCACTTCGACCGGGCTGATCCGGTGGCCCCGCGCCGCGACGCCGAGCAACGCCAGCGTACCAAGCGCGGCGATCGCGCTGACCGGCACACCGAGCGGATCGAGCACGAAGAAGCCGAGCAGCAGCAAGCCGAGCACGACCCAGCCGGCGCGGAAGGTGGCGACATCGTGGATCGCGCTGGCCGGCGCGGCGAGTTGCCCGACATCGTAGCGCTGCGGAATATCGCGGCGGAAGAACAGCAGCAGCACGCCGAGCGTCGCGGCGATCGACACCAGGTCGACCGGCACCATCACCAGCGCATAGCGGCCGAACCCTACCCCGAAGAAATCGGCCGAGACGATGTTGACGAGGTTGGAGACGACCAGCGGCAGACTCGCGGTATCGGCGATGAACCCCGCCGCCATGACGAAGGCGAGTGTCGCCTTTTCGCGATAACCGAGCGCGCGCAGCATCGCGATAACGATCGGCGTGAGGATCAGCGCCGCGCCATCATTGGCGAACAGCGCCGACACCGCCGCGCCGAGCAGCACGACCAGCGCGAACAACCACAGCCCATGCCCCCTGCCCCAGCGCGCGACATGCAGCGCCGCCCATTCGAACAGCCCGGCGCGATCGAGCAGCAGGCTGGTGACGATGATCGCGACGAAGGTCGCTGTGGCGTTCCACACGATGTGCCACACCACCGGCACGTCGCCGAGCGAGACGATACCGAGCAGCAGCGCGGCGATCGCGCCGCCCATCGCGCTCCAGCCGATGCCGAGCCCGCGCGGTTGCCAGATGACGAGCGTGATGGTCGCAAGAAAGACCAGCGCGGCGGAGACGATCACGCCAGCCGCGAACCCTGCGCATCCACCACCTGTTCGCCATCTTCCTTGGCGAAGGCGCCGCGTTGCGGGTCGGGCAGGATGTCGAGCACCGCTTCCGACGGCCGACACAGCTTGACGCCGAGCGGCGTGACGACCAGCGGCCGATTGATCAGCACGGGATGCGCGATCATCGCATCGACCAGCGCGTCGTCGGACAGCACCGGATCGTCGAGCCCGAGTTCGGCATAGGGCGTGCCCTTTTCGCGCAGCAGCGCGCGAGGCGTCATGCCGGCGCGCGCGATCATTTCGACCAGCAGCGCACGCGCCGGCGGGGTCTTGAGATATTCGACGACATGCGGCTCGACCCCGCTGTTGCGGATCAGCGCGAGCACGTTGCGCGACGTCCCGCAGGCGGGATTATGGTAGATCACGATGTCGGTCATCAAGGGCCCTCGGTCAGCAACAGATCAGTTCGGCAGCCGGCGGCGCGCGCATTTCCGGCCGGTCGGCGTCTTCATCGTCGATCGGAAAACCGGGCAGCCGGCACAAGGTTTCATCATCGGCGCATGATCGCGCCGAGATGCAGGTGCGGACGTTTCATCTCGGCTCTCGCTGACGATATAATTTCGATTATCGCGGAACTATCGATCTGACAAGCCGACTGGGCAAGCATCGAGCGCGGACAAGTACGTATTAGTGCGTGGCCGGTTCGTAACCGCGCATTTCCCCTGCCCCCTTTAGCGCTGCCGGCGGAAGGACCCGCCATGGAGCAGGAATCGCCGGCCGATAAGGTGCGGCTGGACGAGACATTGCTGGCCGAGCAGATGCGTTCGCTGTCGTCGCAGGCACCGACGATGTTTCTCTTCATCATTGCCAACACGCTCGTCATGCAGATCGTCACGGCGAGCGAGCGCTGGCAAATGCGTTCCTACGTCGTTTCACTGATCGTGACGGCGGTGTGCACCGCACGCATCATCCGGTGGCGCCATATCAACGAGGGACCGCCGCGGAGCGTCGCGCAAATGGCGTCGCTGGCGACCACGACGAGCCGATCGGCGCTGGTCATGGCGAGCACGCTCGCCGGGTGGAGCATCTACCTGTTGTTCACGGCGAGCGCGCCGAGCCAATATTATGTGCCGCAATTCACCGCGCTCAGCATGATCATCTGCGGTGCCTGCCTGATGGGCCATCCCGAGGCCGGGTATATCCTGATCGGCCTGGGCGCGGCGCCGATTGCGTTCGCCTTGCTGTTCACCAACAATGCGATTCTGATGGGAACGGGTATCAGCCTCCTGATGGTCGCCGCACTGACCTTCAACTTCATCCGCCGGCAATATCTCCAGCTGCGGCGCATGGCCGCCGCGCACGCCGACACCCGGCGCGAGCAGCACAAGGTCGCCGAACTGGCGTTCAGCGACCAGCTGACCGGGCTGCCCAACCGCCGCGCCTTTCTCGATCAGCTCAGCGCGGTCGACGCGAGCGACGGAAAAGGCGCGATCGCCGTGGCGATGCTCGACCTGGACGGCTTCAAGGCGATCAACGACACCTTTGGCCATCTTGCCGGCGACGGCCTGCTCGTCGCGGTCGCACGACGGCTGGAGGCGCTGCTCGATCCCGGCGACCTGATCGTCCGGCTCGGCGGCGACGAGTTCGCGCTGCTGCTGCGCGATGTCGTGACGCTCGACGCGGCACACGCCCGGCTGCTGCCAATCGCGGCCGCGTTCGAGCGCTCGTTCATCGTCGACGGCAAGGATCTGATGGTGAGCACCTCGATCGGCATCGCGCATGGCGGCTTTTGCGACTGCTCGGTGGTGGAGCTGATCCACCGCGCCGATCTCGCGCTCTACGAAAGCAAGGAATCAGGCGTGCAGCGCATCTGCGGCTTCGAAACGGCGATGGAGGGGCGCGTGCGCCGCCGCGTCCTGATCGAACAGGCCGCGACCGACCCCAACGCGCTGGCGACGCTCACGCTGCAATATCAGCCGGTGTTCGATACCGCGACGATGACGGTCGATGGTTTCGAGGCACTGGCGCGCTGGCGCCATCCCGTGCTCGGCGACATCTCCCCGGCCGAGTTCATCGCGGTCGCCGAGCGACGCGGCATCACCCACCGGCTGACCGCGATCCTGCTGCGCCAGGCGCTCGCGGCCGCTTCGCATTGGCCCGACGGGATCGGCCTGTCGTTCAACCTCAGCGCGGTCGAACTCAACTCGCCGGCGGTGTGCGCGCTGATCTTCGACCTGTGCGCCGAACACGGCTTCTCGCCGGCACGACTGTCGATCGAGATCACCGAGACCGCGCTGCTCAGGGACTTTTCGGCCGCGCGCGCGATGATCGAGCGATTGCGCCACGGCGGCGTGCGCGTGTTGCTCGACGATTTCGGCGCGGGTTATGCCTCGATCGGCTATCTGCGCCAGATTCGCTTCGACGGGATCAAGCTCGACGGCAGCCTGATCGCGCCGATCGCGCAAAGTGCTGCCGCGCGCAATCTGCTGATCGGCGTGATGCAATTGTGCCGCGCGATCAGCTGCCCGGTGACGGCGGAGATGGTCGAGACGACCGAGCATCTCGTCCTGCTCGACAGCCTGGGGGTCGACAAGGTGCAGGGTTTCCTGATCGGCAAGCCGATTCATGGCGACGAGGTCGCCGCGTTCCTCGCTGCGGCACATGGCGCGCAGCGGGGCCGCCTGCGCAGCGCCGTTTAGAGCAGGATGTGATTAGTTTGAATCGCATCCTGCCCCATAATCTTTTGTTGTCGCGGGATTTGTAGCGAAAAACCGGTTCCCACTTTTTCGCATCCCGCTCTAAATCAGGTCGCCGCGTCCCGCCGTATCCGGCGCAGCAAGGCTTCGCCGGGGCGACGCTTCGCACGGCGCATGTCGCTCGCGTCGCCGGCACTCGACCAGACGATCGCACCGGCTTCATCGGCGATCACCGCACGGTCCATGCCGTGGCGCACGACGCCGTCGGCGGCGATTTTTTGCATGATGTCGAGCGAACCGTCCCACGGCGTCGAGCCGCGTTCCCGCCCGTCCCGGAAATAGCGAATCAGATACGGCATATATCCCCCGTGCACTTCTTAGCGCCGTCAGGAAAAAATGGCATCGTGAATGCCTACGCAAAAAGAATGAAATTTCGTTGGCTTGCGCGCCCGCCGGCGCGGTCCCGCGACCCGCTCACTTCGCACCTGCGACTGCCGCCTGTTGCTGGCTCTGCTTGGTGCGCGCGGCGATCGTATCGAGCATGTCGGGGACGAACTGTTCGAAGAATCCCGCGATGAACGCCCAGATCAGCATCTTGAACAGATCGGACGGCGCGAAGAGACCCAGCGCCATGGCGAGCTGGTCGAACCAGCCATCGACCGGCAACCGGGCATTCGTGGTGGCGCTCGCCGTCTCGGCCAGTTCCGTCGCCGTCTGCTGCGCTTTTTTGAACGCGTAGCGCGCCCCGGTACATTCGTCTGCGGCTGAGCCGCCATCCGGAGTCGCCGTCGCGGCAGGCGAGGGCGCGCCAGACGGCACCGTGCTCTTGCCGCCAGCGGCACGCGGCGTGGCAAGCGCTGGCGCGCTGACAGCCGTCGGCGCGCTCGTTGGCGACGTGCTTGGCGCGGGCGCGGGGCTGGCGGCACCGGTCGCGGGCCTGGGTGCCAGCGCGGCGGCACTGCACTGATTGTTCACGTCCTTCTGGCGATCGGCGACCACCGCGTCGGCGGCCTGCGCCTTGGCGCGTGCCTCGGTCGCGGTCTCGCGAAATTTCGGCGCGATACCGCCGGTCAGCCCGAGCGCGCCGGGGATGCCCGAGGCGAACAATGCGAACAGCACGAGGCCGAAGACGTTGGAGGACAGCAAGGCGAGCGCGAGGCCGTTGCGCCCCGAGCCGAGGCTGGCCAGCGTGAAGATCGAATCGCCGCCACCCACGCTGCCGAGATCGTCGTCGTTGATGCGCCGGCTGATGCTGATGATCGCGCCGGCGCGCGACGCCAGCACGATCAGGATCAGGCCCGATACCAGCGGACCGTCGAGATCGCGGGTCCATGACCAGAAGCCGCACAGATAGACGATGAACAGCGCGAACAGTGCGGTCGTCACGCCCATCCACAACCGACCGACCAGCCAGCCCTTGAGCCGGCTGATCGCGGTCTCGCGCGCGATGCTGACGATCCGTGCGCCCTGGATGTAGCTGAGCATCGCCTGCATGTCGTGGCGCAGCAGCTGCGGCGATGGCGGGGGCGGATTACTTGCCATCGGTCGTCTCCGCATGCGTCGGCTCGGCCACCGTGGCTTCCAGCGCCGCGACCCGCCGCGACGCCTCGGCCGCGGCGGCGATCGCGGCCTCATAGACCTTGGTCGCGGTCGCCAGCGCGGCATCGCTGTCCGCGCTGTGCTTGTCGGGCGGGATCGCCTTCGCCTGGTCGAGATCGAGCGAGGCGCGGCCGACCGCAGCGAGCGCGGCCGTCTCGGCCTGGCGGGCGACGGCGAGCGGATCGTCGACCGCGACGACCCGCGCCTCATGGAGCTCGGGCGGCGCCCAGCGCGCATATTCGGCGGCGGCCTGGGTCGAGGCGATGCGGTTGAAGCGGTCGCGCACGATCCAGTAGGTGCGGCTGGCAAGACCATCGGACAATGCCGCGGCGAGCCGCGTCTCGATTCCCATGATCACCGGCAGTTCGGCCGGCATCTTGCTGCCGGGGTTGTTCTCGTCGGCGACATAGAGTTTGGCACGCAGCGCGGCGCCGTCCGGCACGCGAAAGCCCGCCAGTTGCACGTCGATGAAATCGGCATAGGCGCGCCGCGCCAGGTCATGATCCTCCGGGTCGGCATCGGGAATGCGACCGGTGAGGAAATCGAGCAACGTATCGGTAATGCTCATGCCAATACCCCCGCGCCATCATGGCAAGCCGAAGCACCAGCTCGAGCGCCAGCACTGCCCGCACGACTCATCCTGCCACCTGCATAATCCGCCGCGCGCAATAATCCATGCTGTTAAAGATCCGAAATGGTGCGATAATTGCGCTATAGCTTGGCCATATGCGCGGCACGGCAATATTTCGCGACGATCATACTCGGTCGACCTGGCGCTTGTGCGCGGTGATCTTGCCTCGGCCGGATGACTATAGGGCCCGGATTTCGTCGGGACTTGATAAGCGTGCCCGCGCAAACAGGCCGCCGTGCGATCGAATCCGACCGGCGCCTTCATCCTTCCTCCACCGATGGCCGCTAGGACTGGCCGCAACGCAAGAGGCTGTGCGGATCCGACGACTTGAACGACATGACCCCGATCATTGCCGATACGCCCGCGCCGGGCATCGCCGCGCGCGTCGTCAAGGCCGTGATGTGGCGCTCGGGCAGCCAGATCGTCGCGCAGCTCAGCATGTGGGCCTCGACCTTCTGGGTGCTGCGCCTGCTCGATCCGTCGGATTACGGTCTCTATGCGATGACCTCGGGCGTGATGGTGCTGCTCAGCATGCTCAACGGCCAGGGCTTTGCCGGCGCGCTGATCCGCAGTCCGACGATCACCACCGCGCAGGTGCGGCAGATGTTCGGGCTGCTGCTGATGATGAACGGCGCGATCGCGCTGGCGCAGTTCGCGGTCGCGCCGCTGGTCGCGGCCTATTTCCGCTATCCGCTGGTCGGCACGATGCTGCGCGTGCAGTGCCTGCTCTATTTCGCCAACCCGTTCATCGTCCTGCCCGGCGCATTGCTGGCACGCGGGATGGATTTCCGCCGCCAGGCCAAGGTCAACCTGCTCGCCGCTGCCGCCGGGGCGCTGATGGCGCTGGGTGGCGCACTGGGTGGGCTGGGCGTGTGGACACTGGTCGCCGCGCCGCTGGTCGCGGTGTGGACGCGCGCGATCGGCATGACGATCGCCGCGCGGATGCTGGTATGGCCGACCTTCGGCCTCGCCGGCGCGAGCGCGACCGTGCTGTTCGGCGGGGCGATGCTCTTGAGCGACCTGTTCTGGCTGGTGCAGACCCAGGCCGATGTCGCGATCGGCGGGCGCGCGCTCGATCCGCACCGGCTCGGCGTCTACACCACCGCGCTGTTCCTCGCACAGATCGTCACCAGCAAGTTCATCCCGCCGCTGAACGAGGTCGCCTTCACCGCCTATGCCCGGCTGCAGCACGACCGCGCCGGCGCGGCCCGCGCCTTCGATCGCGCCGTCGGCATCATCATGCTGGTCGCCCTGCCCTTTTATTTCGGGCTGGCGGTGACCGCGCCGGAGTTCGTCGTCACGATGCTCGGGCCGAAATGGCACGACGCGATTCCCGTCGTCTCGATCCTCGCCTTCGCTATGCCGTTCCTGACGCTGCAGATCCTGTTCGCGCCGGCGACCACCGCGCTCGGCCATACCCGCGTGCAGGTGTGGTCGGCGGCGGCGGGCGCGCTGCTCATGCCGCTCGGTTTCCTTATCGGCATCCGCTGGGGCGTGATGGGGCTCGCCTGGTCGTGGCTGGTCGCGATGCCGCTGCTCACCGCCTATACTGCGGCGATCGCCATGCCGGTGCTCGGCACGACGACGACGCGGCTGTTCGCCGCGATCGGCCCGGCGCTGGTGGCGTCAGGCGGCATGGCGGCGGTGGTGGCGCTGGCCGACCGGTTGCTGCCACCATCGGCGCCGACGCCGCGGCTCGCCCTGCTCGTCGCACTGGGCGGCGCGGTCTATGCCGGGCTGGCATGGTTCACCGCCCGGCATGTCGTGCTGGAGACGATCGCGCTGTTCCGCCATGCGCGTGGCGGGGATGCGTTGTCTGCGACGGGAGCGTAACCCGAATGTACATCGAATATGACGACATCATTTCCCGCATCCCCGACAAGCCGATCTGGTGGCTGGACGGGGTGCCGCGCTACGATCCGTTCCGACCCGACGATGTCGGAGTCTATCCCAGGGAAGCGGCGCTGGTCCGCACCGCATGCCAAACCTGCGGCAACTTGTTCGATATCGGTTTCGCCGCGCCTTCGCCTGACTATCCTTTTGGCATGCGGCCCTATCTTGCGATTCATGGCGCCCTATGGATCGGCGATCCGCCGAACAACTTTCATAAGGAAGATAGTTGTACCGGAAGAATGAAGGGCTCAGACGAAATCGCCATTGTCGAGTTCTGGCGTCGTCCCGATAGTGAATGGGTGCGCGATTCGACCATGGAGCGTCCACTTCCGAATGGCCATGACGCACATGGCCTTGCCGACCTGATCGCAAAGGCCGGGCTCAAGGAGCGCTATGAGGCGGTCGATGCGGGTGATGACGCTGCGATGCTGGCAATTTTGCAGCAGGCCGGTTGCGACAGTCCCTGGGACGTCATCCGGACGATGAAAGCACTACGGCTGCACGGGCGCTTCGAGACGGAAATGCGACAGCTGAATGTCTGGATCGCGCCCGCCACCCAATGAGGTAACGGGCGACCCGAACGCTGCGATCTATGGCGCACCGTCGCTTGCCACCCCGCCCGGCGCGACGAACTCGCGCCACAGCATCACCAGCACCGCCATCGTCGCCGGCCCCACGAACAGGCCGAGCAGACCGAGCGCCTCGACCCCGCCGAGGATACCAAGCAGCACCCACAGGAACGGCAGGCGCGTCGCGCCGCCGATCATCGCCGGGCGGATGAAATGGTCGGCGATGAATACCACGATCACGCCGATCACCACCACCGCGACCGCGCCGCCGACCGAACCGTTGACGAGCAGCAGCAGCGCGGCAACCGCGAACATCACCGGTGCCCCGAACGGGATCATCGCCGCGATCGCCGTTGCCGCGCCGAGCAGCAGCGGATGCGGCACCCCGAGCAGTTCATAAGCCACCGCCATCACCGCGCCGACGCCGATCCCGACCAGCACCAGCCCGTCGATCGTGCCGCGCACCGACAGCATCGCCTGTTGCCCGATCCGCTCGCCGGTCGGGCCGAGCAGCCGGTCGCTCATCGTGCGCAGCTGCGCGACGATCGCATCGCGGTCGCGGATCAGGAAGAACAAAGCGAGCAGCGTGAAGCCGAACACGACGGCCCGGTGCAGCAGGCCGATCCCGATCAGCCGGCTCTGCGTCGACCACAGCACGCCTTGCAGCGCATGCAGCTGCACGCGCGCCGCGTTCGGATCGGCCAGATTGGCCTGCCACCAGGCTGTCGCCTCGCTACTGCCCCAGGGCAGATGCGCCAGCCAGGCCGGGGGCGGCAGGCCATGGTCGCGCGCCGCCGCCATCCAGCCCGCCACGTCCTGCGCCTCGCGCGCCGCCTGCGCCACACCGAACGCGACCGGGACCAGCACGAGCAGCGCGAGCCCGAGCGTAAAGGTCAGCGCGATGAGATTGGGGTGCGGCGTGGCGAAACGCGCTTCGGTCCGCTTGACCAGCGGATCGACCGCCACCGCGATGATCATCGCCCAGATCAGCGCGGGCA
This sequence comes from Parasphingomonas halimpatiens, assembly GCF_036663795.1. NCBI lineage: Bacteria > Pseudomonadati > Pseudomonadota > Alphaproteobacteria > Sphingomonadales > Sphingomonadaceae > Parasphingomonas > Parasphingomonas halimpatiens. Next base: position 380,488 of record NZ_JAXOJP010000001.1, on the reverse strand, counting down.
GGAACGGCAGCAGCAGCCACAGCGCCAACAGCAGCAAGACCGCGACGAGCGCGCCGCGCGCAATCCGCGTGCGCCGCGCGGCGGGGTCATGATCGGAGGCGGTATCGTTCGGAAAGACCATGACTCACATAACCAGGAACCGGCCGCGCTGCCGAGCGAATTCTACGCGCGCCGTTTCGCATATTTGTCGTCCCATTCGCTTTTCATCAACGCCTTGAAGGCGAGATAATCGGCGTCGGAATTGGGATCGAAATGGCCGACGTCCGACGCGGCGAGATAATCGAAATAGGGCCAGTGCGTCAGGTTGTTGTCGGCGTACATATAGCATTGGATGGTGATGCAGGGCTCGTCCTTGCCCAGATTGGTCAGCTTGTGGACCTGGTTGAGGCGCGGCGAAATCCAGGTGACGTCGCCCTTTGCGAACATGGCGCGGGCGAACGGCTGCTGGTGATGGAGCGACAGCATCGGGTACATGTCGACGGTGATCTCGCCGTGCAGCACCTTGATCACCGCATCGGCGCCGCCGTGATTGTGGATCGGCGAATAATGCCCGACCGGCCAGATCTCCATGACGAAGGGAATGCCGGGTGAATCGCCCTGATTCTGCCCCATGGTGATGCGCAGATAGGTCTTGAGCGGATCGTAGCTGCCAAACTCGCGCGCCTTGTGGTCGAGCGTCTTGCAGCACCAGCCATCGGGGTCGGCGATGCTCGCCTTGACCGCCGCGGCAAAGTCGAACGCCTCGGTCTTTTCGAGCTGGAACGCCTTGCCCGCGACATTGTCGTAGAGGATCTGGCACGTCGCGGTCAGATTGGCCGGCACGGTGACGGCACCATGCGCAATGTCGTCCATCGTCGCCTCGTCGTGCGGGATGACCTTCATCGCCGGCTCGACCACGACCGGGTCGCGCCACACATCGACATTGCCGCTGATCCGCGCCGACACGTCGATGGCGGGCGCCTCGCGCAGCCAGGCATCGGGACCGGGGTCGTCGCTGTCGGGCAGCTTGAGCATCAGCCGGTGCTCGACCAGCGTGCCGCGCAGCCGCATCTCGCCCTTGCCATAGCGCAGATAGCCATTGTGGCTGTCGAGGCTGAACCAATAGACGCAGGCGGGTTCGTCATCGAGCCCGGCCGGGTCGTTGAAGCCGGCATCGGGGCTGGCAGCGCGCTCGCGCCATTCGCCGTCGATCCGCTCGAACAGCCGGACGCCGTCAAAGCCGACATCCCAGCGAAAGGCGCGTGCATCCCAGCGGCTGCTGCGGATCGCCACGCTGAACGCGTCGCGCTCGGCAATGGCGAAGCCGATCGTGCCCTGCCCCTTGACCAGCAGGCGGACCTCGCCGAGCCCGTGCTCCGTCGGGTCGGGAACCGCTGGCACCGCCGCCACGCCACCGGCCTGTGACGGCGTCAGGCTGAGATGCGCCGGCGCACGAACGAATTCCTCTCCGAAATGGGTCATTTCATCCCCCGCTTTTTACTGGCGTTACAATGACATGGCGCGCCGCGGCGTCAACTGGAAACAGCATCGCCCCGCGCCGTCGGAATGCCCGGTTACATCGCTGCCGCAAAGCTTCTAGCGTCCGCGCCGATGGCACGAGACAGACGAGACCGCATATGACCAGCCCGGCACCGCGCCCGCCGATCCCGCGCACCGTCTGGGCGCTGGGCATGGTCAGCCTGTTGATGGACCTGTCGTCCGAATCGATCCACGCGCTGCTGCCCTTGTTCCTGACCGGCACGCTCGGCGCGAGCGTCGCGCTGGTCGGCCTGATCGACGGGGTCGCCGAGGCGACGGCATCGATCAGCAAGATCTTCTCGGGCTATCTCTCCGACCGGCTGGGGCGGCGCAAGATCCTGATCCTGATCGGCTATGGCCTTGGCGCGCTGAGCAAGCCGCTGTTCGCGCTGGCGGGATCGGCGTCGGTGGTGTTCGGCGCGCGCTTTGCCGATCGCATCGGCAAGGGGCTGCGCGGCGCACCGCGCGACGCGCTCGTCGCCGACGTGACGCCGCCGGAAATCCGCGGCCGCGCCTTCGGCCTGCGCCAGGCGCTCGACACGGTCGGTGCCTTTGGCGGACCGCTGATGGCGATCGGGTTGATGGTCGCCTTCGCCAACGACATCAAGGCGGTGTTCTGGGTCGCGGTGATCCCGGCGATGCTGGCGGTGGCGTGCGTGCTGTTCGGCGTCGAGGACGTGCCTGTCGAACCGGGCCCGGTCGCCGCCCGTGTGCCGATCCGCTTCGCCGATCTGAAGCGGCTGCCGCGTGCCTTCTGGGTCGTGACCGGGGTCGGGGTGGTGTTCACGCTGGCGCGGTTCAGCGAGGCGTTCCTGATCCTCAAGGCCAGCGCGGCAGGTCTGCCGCTCACGCTCGCGCCGCTGGTGCTGATCGTCATGAACCTGGTTTATGCGCTCGGCGCCTATCCCGCGGGGAGCTGGTCGGACCGCGTGCCCGCGCCATGGCTGCTGCGTGGCGGGCTGGTCGCGCTGATCTTCGCCGATCTGTCGCTCGGCCTGCTGCCCGGGCTCGGCGGGGCGTTTCTCGGGATCGCCTTGTGGGGCGTGCACATGGCGCTGACCCAGGGGCTGTTCGCCAAGCTGGTCGCCGATCACGCCCCGGCCGAGCTGCGCGGCTCGGCGTTCGGCGCATTCAATCTGGCGACGGGCGTGGCGATGCTGCTCGCCAGCGTCACCGCCGGGCTGGTGTGGCAGCGCTTCGGCGCGAACGCGACCTTTCTGGCGGGCGCGGGCTTTGCAGGCGCGGCGTTGCTGCTCCTCGGCGTCGTCAGGCAGCGACCGCGTGCAGCGGATCGACCAGTGGCTCGATGACCAGCGGCCTACCATCGTCGCGCGCGACGAGCGCGGCGGTGAAGCCGGGCGGGGCCGGCGGCGCGGCGATCGCCCAGCCCTCGCCGCCCGACTGGAGCCGGGCCCGTGCGCCGACCGAGACGTCGAACGCGGCGAGCGGATAGGACAGGCCGAGCCCGAGCGCCTTGACGAAGGCTTCCTTGCGGGTCCAGCAGGCGAAGAAGCCGCGCAACCCGGCCGCCGGCGCCAAGGCCGCCAGCGCGGCGCGCTCGCCGGGGGTGAAAAGCCCCGCGGCGATCGGCCGCCAGTCGAGTTCTTCGTCGAGCCGCTCGAGGTCGCAGCCAACATCGTCGTCGCTGACCGCGAGCATCATGCGGTCGCCGGCATGCGACAGACTGAAGTTCGGGCCGCCCGGCAGGATCGGCTTGCCATAGAGATTCTCGGTGAAGACCAGCGCCTGCGGCGCTACGCCGACAAGCGCCCCGAGCGCGAGACGCAGCCGCGCGCGACGTGCGATGAAGCGGCGCCGGTCGCGCGCGAAGCGATAGCAGGCCGCGCGCGTGCGCTCCCCGGCGTCGACGATCAGCGCCAGCGCGGCGAGCGTCGCGTCATCGACGTCGAGCGCCTCGAAGCGGACCGCGACGCGCGCCACGGGTCAGCCGACCGCGCGCCTCGGCGCCTCGTCGACCAGCGTCGCGTCGAGCGCGTCGCGCAGCAGGTCGGCGAAGTGATCGACATTGGGCGGCTCGAGCATCGTGCGATGCCCGCCACTCACGACATGCGCCGCGAAGCCGCCCTGCGCGACGGCACGCCAGTCCTCGACGAAATCGAGCACGCCGGGATGGTCGGACGGCTGGAACAGGATCATCTCGCCTTCATAAGGCGGCGTGCTGTATTTCATTGCCGCGCGATCGAGCTGGGTGCGCAGCTTGGGCTGCAACACCGCCTCACGCCCGCCACGCAGCGCCGCCGCGTCGGACAGGCCGCGCAGCCGCTGGCGGAAATAGCGCAATCGCTCGCCCCTGGGCTGCGCCATCGACTGGCCGATATGGAACTGGAACTTGCTGAGGAAGAAGCGCACCTCACCGATCGTCCGCGCCTTGCCGGGGTGGAAGGCGTGGACCAGCATCAGCAGCTCGACCTCGTCGCCCGCCGCGCGCATTTCCTGCGCGACGGCGTAAGCGAGGATGCCCGAGGTGCACCAGCCGCCGATGCGGTACGGCCCGACCGGCTGCGCCTCGCGCAGCGTCGCCGCGACCAGCACCGCCGCATCCTCGAGCTTCTTCGGGCAGCCACCGGTCTGTTCGAGGATCGCGTCGACCGAGATGCCGAGGAACGGCTGGTCGTTGCCGAGCCTTTCCGACAGCGGGAGGAAGGTCGACCCGCCATCAAGCCACAGCAGCGGGCGCTGCGTGCCGTGCGGCTGGATCGGCACGATCGGCGAGGCCTTCTCCGCCGCGCGTCCGGTCGCGATCAGCTCGGCCATGTCGGCGAGCCGGGGCGCGCGGAACAGCGCGGCCATCGGCAGGCGGATGTTGTACTCGGCCTGCACGCGGCGCAGCAGCCGCGCGATCAGCAGCGAATGGCCGCCGAGATCGAAGAAATCGTCGTAGCGCGCGACCTGCTCGACCTGCAGCACGGCGCACCAGATCGCGGCGAGCCGCACTTCTTCCGGCGTGGCGGGCGGCTCGGTGTTGCGGCTCGTCGACACCCCGGGCTCGGGCAGCGCATTGCGATCGACCTTGCCATTGGGGGTCAGCGGCAGCGCGTCCATTGCGACGAACTTGGTCGGGATCATATAGTCGGGCAGCGCCGCCGACAGCAGCTCGCGCCAGACATGCGCGTCGCCGGGGCCGACGATATAGCCGGCCAGCGCGCGCTCGCCGCTGGCATCGGGCCACGCCTTGACCGCGGCGCCGCTGACGCCGGGCAGCTTGGCCAGCGCGCCTTCGACTTCCTCGATCGCGACGCGGAAGCCGCGGATTTTCTCTTCATTGTCGGTGCGGCCGAGGCATTCGAGCACGCCATCGGCGCGCCAGCGGCCAAGGTCGCCGGTACGGTATAGCCGCTCGCCGCGATGCTCGACGAAGCGCTCGTCGGTGAGGTCGGGGCGGCCGCGATAGCCGGTGGCGAGCCCGCGCCCGCCGATCAGCAATTCGCCGACCGCGCCGATCGGCAGGTCGTTGCCCGCGCTATCAAGCACGCGCACCACGGTGTTGGCGATCGGATGGCCGATCGGGATCGCGCCGGTGCCTGGCTCGACCCTGGCCACGGTCGACCAGATCGTCGTCTCGGTCGGGCCGTACATGTTCCACACTTCGCCGACGCGCGGCAGCAACTGGTCGGCGAGCGCCCGCGGCAGCTTCTCGCCGCCGCACAGCACGCGCAGCGACGGCGCGCCGCGCCAGCCGGATTCGATCAGCCCGCGCCATGTCGCCGGCGTCGCCTGAAGGACGTGCGGCTGGACGCGCTCGATCAGCGCGATCAGCTCGGCCATGTCGCTCGCCGCCTCGCGCGAAGCGATCGCGACGGTGCCGCCGGAAACGAGCGGCAGCCACAGTTCGAGCTCGGCAATGTCGAACGACAAGGTCGTCACCGCGAGCAGCGTCTCGCCGCGCGCGAAGCCCGGCGCCTGCTGCATCCCCATGAGCAGATTGACCAACGCGGCGTGCGGGATCTCGACCCCCTTGGGCTTGCCGGTCGAGCCCGAGGTGTAGAGCACATAAGCCAGCGATTCAGGGTCGATCGCGGGGCCGGCAAAGGGCGTGTCGGGCCAGTCGCGCGCCAGCGTCAGCAGCGGCGCGGCACCCTCGGGCAGCGCATCGACGGTGTCGGGTTCGACCAGCACCAGCGCGGGCCTGGCATCCTCGGCGATCAGCGCAAGGCGGCTCGGCGGGAAGCCGGGGTCGAGCGGCAGATAGGCGGCGCCGGCCTTGGCGACGCCGAGCATCGCCGCGACCATCCACGGCGAACGGCCGAGCGCGAGCCCGACCAGCGCGCCCGGCGTGACGCCTTCGGCGACGAGCCGCGCGGCGATCGTGTCGGAGGCGGTGGCGAGCCGGGCATAACTCCAGCTCTCATCGTCATGGACGAGCGCGGTGGCGTCGGGCTGCGTCGCGACCTGCGCGGCGAACCAGTCGACGACGCTGCCATGCGGCAGGGCCTGCGCGGTGTCGTTCCATGTCGCGGCAAGCGTCTCGCGCTCGCTTGCATCGAGCATCGGCAGCGCGGCGAGCGGCGTTGCCGGGTCGCCGGCGATGCCTTCGAGCAGGCGCGTCCAGTGGCCGATCATGCGGCGGATCGTCGCCACGTCGAACAGTTCGGTCGAATAGAGGAAACGCCCGGCAAAGCCCTCGGGGCGCTCGTCGAGTTCGAGATAGAGATCGTATTTCGCCGCGCCGACGGTGACGTCCATCTGCGTCAGGTCCCACCCGTCCGGGAAGGGCTCGACCGGCGGTTCGATCGAGAACAATGTGTTAAACAGCGGGTGCGTGCCGGTGCCGCGCTTGATGTCGAGCGCCCGGATCAGCCGGTCGAACGGCACGTCGGTCGCGCCGAGCGCGCCGATCACGCTGGCCTTCACCTCGGCGAGATACTGGCGGAATGGGCGGTCGCCGCTCGGGCGGCTGCGCAGCGCCATGGTGTTGAGGAAATAGCCCATCAGCGGCTGCAGCTCCGGCCGGCGCCGCGTATCGGTGACGCCGCCGACGATGATGTCCTCATCGCCGGTATAGCGGAACAGCATCGCCTTATAGGCGGCGAGCAGCACCATGTAGAGCGTCGCGCCCTCGGCGCGGGCGAGATGCTTCAATTGCTCGATCAGCGCGTCGGGCAGCAGGAACACTTCCATCGAACCAGCATGCGTCGGCAGCGCCGCGCGCGGCCGGTCACCGGCGAGGTCGAGGCGGGGCAGCGGTTCGGCGAGGATCGTGCGCCATGTCTCGACCTGCTTCGCGATCGCGGACGGGTCGGCCTGGTCGAGCTGCCAGGCGGCATAATCGGCATATTGCAGCGTCGGTTCGGGGAGCGGCGACGGTTCGCCCTTTTCGAACGCCGAGACCAACGCGGCGAGTTCGGGCACCAAAGTGCGGTAGATCGAGACGCCGTCGAAGATGATGTGGTGCAGCGTGAGGTAGAGCCGGTGCTCCTCCTCGCCGAGCTTGACGACGCGGGCGCGGAACAGCGGCGCGGTGTCGAACGGGATCGGCGCGCGCGCATCCTCGGTGGCGAGGCGCACCGCCTCGGCATCGCGTTCGTCTTCGGGCAGGTCGCTGATGTCGATCAGCGCCAGCGTGATCGGCATCGGATCGGCGATCGCCTGCTGCAATTCGCCATCGACATCGTGGAAGGCGGTGCGCCAGATCGCATGGCGCCGCACGATTTCGCTCAGCGCCATCTCCAGCGCGTGGTGATCATATTTGCCGAGCCGATGGATCGTGATCGACTCATTGTAAAGCGGCATGTCCGGCGCCATCTGCGCGTGCAGCCACAACTGGCTCTGCTCGGCGGTCAGCGGCACGGTGTGCGCGGGGTCGCGCGGCGGGATCGGCGCCGGTGCCGCGACGGCGGCGCCCGTGCCGGCATCGCCGCTGAGCATTTTTTCGAGCAGCGCGCGGCGCGCGGCGGCAACGTCGATCTTGGTCTGGATGGTCATGCGAAGGTCACCGGCAAGGATTTGAGGCCGCGCAGGCCGAGATTCTCGCGCCAGCTGAGCTTGCCCTCGCCGAGCGCGAGCTCGGGCAGGCGGCGCAGCAGCGTGGTGAAGGCGATGCGCCCCTCCATCCGCGCGAGCGGCGCGCCGAAGCAGAAATGCGCCGCCCAGCCAAAGGCGAGGTGGCGATTGTCGGTACGGCGCAGGTCGAGCGTGTCGGGGTCGGCGAAACGACGCGGGTCGCGATTGCCCGCGGCCATCACCGCCATCACCGCATCGCCCTTCTTGATCAGCTTGCCGCCCATGATGGTGTCCTCGCGGCAGATGCGGCCGGTATGCTGGCTCGGCGTCTCGAAGCGCAGCAGTTCCTCGATCGCGCTTTCGGCGATCTCGGGGTTGTCGCGCAGCTCGGCGAGCTTGTCGGGCTGGCGCAGCAGCGTGAGCAAGCCGTTGCCGATCAGGTTGGTGGTGGTCTCCTGGCCCCCCACCATCGTCACGATGGTGTTGGCGATGACCTCTTCCTCGCTCAACCGGTTGCCGTCGATCTCGGCCTCGACCAGCGAGCGGATCAGGCCCTCGGGCAGCGGCCGCTCCTCCTCGCGCACCGCGCGGCGGAAATAGCCGGTCATGTCGGCGACGCTCTTGAGCACGCGGTCGATGCGTTCGGGGTTGTGCTGGAAGTTGCCGAGCATCTCGGCAAAGTCAGCCGACCACGCCTTAAGCTGCGCATGATCCTCGGCCGGCACGCCGAGCAGATGCGCGGTGACGATCGCCGGGAAAGGCGCGGCGAAATCCGCCACCACGTCCATGCGCTTGTTGGCGATCACCTTGTCGATCAGCTCATTGGCGATCGTCTCGATGCGGCCTTCGAGCAGCTCGACGCGGCGCGGGGTGAAGGCGGTCGAGCAGAGCTTGCGCAGCCGCGTATGGTCGGGCGCGTCGAGGAACAGCATCTGCTTGACCATCACCTCGGCGATCGGCTCGATATGGCCGAGCCCGAGCGCGCGCATCGCCTCGGGCGAGGGCGTGCGATCGGCCGAGAAGCTGTGCAGCACCTGGTGGACATCGGCATAGCGCGTCACCACCCAGCAGTGCAGGAACTGGTCCCAGTGCACCGGGTCCTCCTCGCACAGCCGCGCATAGAGCGGGTACGGATCGGCGAGCACGGCCGGATCGAGCAGCCGGTAAAGGCTGAGCGTCGGGTCCGACTTGGGCTGGGTGGCCATCACGTTCATGCCGACATCCGCGCGATGTCTTCGTCGCTGAGCCCGTCGAGCATCTCTATCACGAGACCCTCGATGATCGTCGCCAGCGTGGCGACGGTGCGGCCTTCGAACAGGTGGAACAGCGTCAGCTCGACCCCGAAGGCGTCGCGCGCGCGCACCACGACCTGCGTGCCGAGCAGCGAATGGCCGCCGATGAGGAAGAAATCGTCGTCGACGCCGATGTCGCTGCGCCCGATCACGTCGCTGACGATTTCGAGCAGGCGGCGCTCGGTCGCGCTTGCGGGGGCGCGACCGGCGGGCGATTCGGGCAGCGCGTGCGTCGCCGGGTCGGGCAAGGCCCCGACGTCGACCTTGCCATTGGCGTTGAGCGGCAGCGCGGTCAGCGCGACGAAGCGCGACGGCAGCATGTAATCGGGCAACGTCTCGGCGAGCGGGCCGCGCAGCGCGACGACCGCCGGGGTCGAACCCTCGGCCGGCACGACATAGGCGACGAGTTCGCCACCCTGCGCGACGACCGCGCTCGCCACAACCTCGGGCAGGCGGTTGAGCGCGGCGGCGATTTCCGCCGGTTCGATGCGGTGGCCGCGGATCTTGACCTGGCCGTCGACGCGGCCGCGAAAGGCGAGCTCGCCGTTCGGCAGCCACGCGCCGAGATCGCCGGTGCGGTAGAGCAGGCCGTGATCGGGGTGCGTCAGGAACTTGGTCGCGGTCAGCGCCGGATCGCCGCGATAACCGCGCGCGAGCTGCGCGCCGCCGATGAAGATTTCGGCCTCCTCGCCGTACGGCACGGGCTCGCCCTCGCCATCGAACAGATAGACCTGCGTTCCCGCGATCGGCTTGCCGATCGACGGCAGCCCCTCACCATGGGGCGAGACGATGCCGGAGGTAGCGACGACGGTCGATTCGGTCGGGCCGTAATTGTTGACGAAGACGAACGGCAGGCCGGGCGCGGGGCGCACGGTGAGCTTGTCGGCGCCGGTGAGCAGCACGCGCAGCCGGGCATCGGCCGGCCAGGCCATCGCCACCAGCGGCTCGGCCAATGCGGTCGGCGCGAAGGCGACCTCGATCCGTTCGGCGAGCAGCCAGTCGTGCAGCGCATGGGCGTCGCGGCGGACATGCTCGTCGGCGAGCACGAGCGTGCCGCCGGCGGCGAGCGTCGGCCATACTTCCCATGCCGCGGCGTCGAAGCCGAGCCCGGCGAGATGGCTGGTGCGCGTGCCCGTAACGACGCCGAACGCGTCATTGTGCCACGCGACCAGCGCGGCGAGATTGGCATGGGTCACCTCGACCGCCTTGGGCGCGCCGGTCGAGCCCGAGGTGTAGATGACATAGGCCAGCGCGGCCGGGTCGCGCGGTTCGGCGTCGAGCGGCGGGAAACCCGCCCCCGCCGCCGGCGAGACGAGCGCGGCGCTGCCGGCGATCGCGGTGCCGAGATCGGGCGTGGCGATCAGCGCGGTGCAGCCGGCGCCGGCGACGAACGCCGCGCGGCGGGCCTCGGGCCAGGCCGGATCGAGCGGGAGATAAGCCGCCCCGGCGCGCCACACCGCGCACATCGCGACGATCTGGTCGATCGAGCGCGGCAGGCAGATCGCGACGACATCGCCCGCGCCGACGCCGTGCGTGCGCAGCGCCGCGGCGAGCGTGCCGGTGCGCGCGGCAAGGTCGTCATAGCTCAGCGTGGCCGTGGCGTCGGCGACGGCGATGGATCCGCCGTTGGAAGTTCCCGCGGGAAAGGCATGCATAAGGTTAGGCCCCGTCATTTGTCGCGGGCACCTAAGCAGAAAGGAGTGAGATTTTGTTTAACGCGCGGCCGGCCCGCAGCTGACTCAGGTTAAGAATTCCGCATCATTGCCGAAACTTCCCGGATCAGAATTGGCAAAGGCCGGCGCCTCGCGCAGCATTTCGACAAAAGCGTGCAACGCCGGGCCGACCTGGCGGCGCGCAGGATAATAAAGATAGTGCGCCGGGATCACCGGGCACCAATCGGCGAGCAGATCGACCAGGCTACCGGCGGCGAGATCGGCGGCGACCTGCGGCTCGGAAAAGACCGCGACGCCCAGCCCGCTGCGCGCCGCGGCGAGGATCAGCTCGGCATCGTTGCTGACCAGGGCCGGCGGCGGATCGAGCGTCAACGCCTGCCCGTCGCGGTCGAAGCGCCAGCGCTGCAGCGCGCCCGAGGCGGCGATGCGATAGACGAGGCAGCGATGCGCCAGCAGGTCCTGCGGGCTCGCGGGTTCGCCGGCGCGCGCGAGATAATCGGGCGCGGCGGCGACCACCATGCGTTGCGGCTCGCCGATTCGCACCGCGACCATCTTGGCGTCGAGGACGTCGTAGCGCACGCCGGCATCGAAACCGCCGGCGACGATATCGACCGGCCCATCGACGATCGACAGCTCGACCTGCACGTCGGGGCAAGTGGCGGCGAAGGCGGCGAGGCGCGGCTGGATGACATGGATCGCCGCGGTGCGGTTGGCGGCGATGCGCAGCCGCCCGGCCGGCGTCGCGCGCCCGGCCTCGATCCGGTCGAGCGCGGCGTCGAGGCTGGCGATTGCCGGGCGGAGCTGTTCGAGCAATTGTTCGCCGGCGCGGGTCGGGGCGATGCGGCGCGTGGTGCGCTCGAGCAGCTTGACGCCGAGCCGTGTCTCGAGTGCGCGCAGCGCGTGGCTGAGCGCCGAGGTCGAGACGCCGAGCTGTTCGGCGGCGCGGGTAAAGCTCCCCGCATCGGCGATCGCCGCGAAGGTCGCGAGGTCGGTCCAGGTCTCGCGCCGCATTGTCGAACCGCCGTCACCAGATCATGTCGCGCACATGGCTAGCGGCAAGCGGGCCGCAGGTCCATCGCCTGCGCGCCGGCGAAATCTCGACGCAAAAAATCGGGCGCCGGCCCTTGGGGGAGAACGGCGCCCGAGGCAACGCGGCTGGAGAGTAGGGTGGTTACCGCGCTTGGGAATCGTCGCGATGCCGCACGGCATCCTCGATGCAGACATAGATCATCACCGCCGAGAAGACGGACATCGACACGATCACCATGTCGACGAAATATTGCGAAACCAAAGCGCCCATGTCGAAGCTCCTCGCTGGCTGTTGCGACGGCTATCGACGGGGCGGGGCGGCGGCGCCTTGACGATTGTCAAAGCGCGGCGGGTTTTCGCGCGCCGCATAAAAGAGACGCTTGGGATCGCAGCGAAACCGGCATAACGGCGATGCCGACCGGCGTCGCCCGCGCCGCCGCCCGATGACAGGAGACCTTCGCCATGCTCGCCAGCTTGCTGATCGCCGTCGCGCTGCAGAGCGCGCCCCCCGCCGCTGCCCCGGCGCGCGCCGCGCCGGTCTGCACCGCGGAGGCGCCACCGCCGGCCGGGCTCGAAGCATGGAAGCGGATCACCGCGGCCACCACCGGACCGATCGCGATCGGCGCGCGGACGGGCGTGAAGCTGGCACCCGCCGCGACAACGCGCTTCGCCCTGGCACCGGAGCGCAAGCCCGCCGAGGGCAGCCTGGCCGGCGTCTTCCATGTCGCGGTGGCGACGCCGGGCACCTATCGCATCGCGCTCGATGGCGCTGCCTGGATCGACTTGCTGCGCGGCGGCAGCGCGCTCAAGCCGGTCGCGCACACCGAAGGGCCGGCCTGTTCGGGGATCCGCAAGATCGTCGACTTCGCGCTGATGCCGGGCGACTATGTCGTGCAACTTTCCAACGCGCGCGCGGCGGCGATGACAGTGCTGATCGTGCCGGCGCGCTGAGCCGGGTCGATCGCGGGAACAGGGCAAAAACCTCCCCTGCCCGCATCGTTTTTGGCGCGATTTACAGGCTGTTTTACAGTCGCTTGCGCCACCGCTCCCCTGCTACGAAAAAGCAGGGGAGAAAGGTGCGCGGAGCAGGGTAGCGCCTCCTGCCGGCAGGGGGCGTTGTCGGGCTGATCGACGATGCGAAAGAGCGGTCTGCGCCGCGAGGGCGCGCGGATCGGTGGCAGGGTTAGCGCGGTGGTGGCGCGGTTGAATCATTGCGGCGCCGGCGCGACGGAAGGTCCCGTATAATATTCTCGCTCTTTGCCAAAGTATCATCGGGCATTTTTATTTAACCCCCCTTCAGTAAAATACCCCTTTTGGAGAGCTACGTGTGCGTCCTTGCGATTATAGGCGCGCGATCGTTTTATTTGATGGCGACAATAGCGGCGCGGAAAAACGCGCGATCGCCAACATCGCTTTATTCACCGTCGGGCTGTTGCGCGTGCGGCGGTGACTTGGCGCGTTTTGGTTTCCCTCATATCTTTTCTCCGTAATGTTTGACGGCAGCGGGATGGTGGGGGTGGGAAATCCATCATTCCGGCTCCCGTCGCGCCGGGGCATGGCGCGCGCTGGGACGAGCCTAGCCCGGCCGGCGGCACACTTGAATCGGGGCGCGCGACGGGGCCGGGAGGTGACGGCGCCAGCGACGGCGCTTTCAGACCTGCACCCTCTCGACCGATCCGACGCCGCCACGTAAGGCATTATCACGGCAGCGAAAGGGATCGATCCGTGGGGGCATGGGGCGCACTTATCATGAGTTTCTTCGGCGCGGTGTTCGCGTCGCTGACCTTATATTGGCAGTGGCACCTGACCTGCATCGCGCTGGCCGTGCCGTTCCTGGGCTTCGCGCTGATCGGCCTCGCCGCAGGCTATGTCATCCGCACGCCCGGTGAGGGCATCAGGCCGACGCCAAGGGAAGAACGGGCGATCATGTGGAGCACCATCGGCGAGGGGATCGGCCTGTTCCTCGCGTCCAACATCGTCATCAACCTGCACCGGCCCGACCTGCTGCTGCCGGCGATGGCGCTGGTCGTCGGGCTGCATTTCCTGCCGATCGCCTATGCCGCCGCCTTTCGCCCCTTCTATGTGCTGGGCACCACGTTGATCGTCGCGGCGGTCGCCGGCTTCGTCGCCGGCGCCCCGACCGGCGGGGCGCTGGCGGGCTTCATGGCGGCGGGTGCGCTGTGGCTCGCGGCCGGCATGGCGGTGCGCCGTGACTGGCTGGCCAGGCGAAGCGCCGTCGGCGGCGGCTGAGCGGGTTCGCTATCGACCTTGTCGGGCAAGCCGGTCGGGAACGGAGAGCTGCCGGGCAGGAAGCGCCCCAGTAGCCGCCGTTCCGGTCCGACTTCATCCGCATCGTAACCGGTCGTTCATGCGCGCGCTGCAAGCTATTGTCTCACTTCGACTGGACGCACGATGCGCAATCTATTTCGATTCGGAGCCGCCGGGCTGGCGATCGCGCTCATGCCCTCTGCCGCCGTCACTGCACCGCCACAATCAACATGCGGTATCGCTGGCCAAGACTTGACGCCGGTCGGGGACGGTCCCTTGGTTCTTGCAGCAATTCACTGTCTTGAGCTTTCTCACGGCATCTCTGGAGGTGCGTCGCCACCAGCACCGTCGCCGGATCGGAAGGCCTTCTTTATGTTCGACGTGAGCAGTGGCCTGTGGCTGGGCGAAACACGTTCCGAGCCCACGTTGCGTAACGTTGAGGCCGATGTCACGGCGTTGAACGCGCTTGAATACGACCCGCCATTCACATGGTCCGATCGTGGATATTACGTCCTCGGAGTGCGCCAGAAGAAAATGAAACCGAGAGGCGGTTGGGCACTCGGCCCGCTAAGGCCGTTTCTCGTCTCGATGAACGGGGAGTTCCAAACGCTGCCAGCGCTGGTGAGCCCTGCGGGCCCCCTGGATGAGGTTCATTGGGTAGGGAATGCTGGCCTCGCCATCGTATTGTTCGGTACAAAGGGAAGCTATTATCGCCCCGAGCACCGCGATCCGCTTCCGACGATTGCCTTGGTTGATGCGCGCGCAGGGCGGATAATCCAGTCGATTCCGCTCGCCGACTTGACCCCCAACCCCTCGGTGAGGAGCATCAATCAGGTCGCGTGGCGGATTGATCGACGCGGTCGCGTCGAAGCCCTTATCACCCTCGCGCCTGATCTTTGGATATCGTGGGAGCAGGGGAAAACGCCACACAGAATGCCGATCGATGTCAAGCCGTGGCGCACTCCATATGCGCTTAGTCCGGATGGCCGGTCGGTCTTGATGATGCGAGGTCTGAGTGCCACGGGCATAATCTGCGAACATAATGCGAAATGCCCGCCACCAACCCCCAGCACTGGCGTCGTCGCTGAACTTCGAGATATCCGTAGCGGGAGGGTGATCTGGTCGGTGACTGGAACAGCGCCGACCTTCTCGAATGATGGCATGCCTGCGATTAGCCCGAACGGTCGCTATGCGTTGATTTCCATGCCGCGAAGCTATGAGGGCGAAACCGCTGCCCTCATTGAAATGGCATCAGGCAAAATTCTGCAAAAGATACCTTCTTCCGGCGCCTTCCATAGTAGGTTTGGCTTCTCCTCGAACACTAGGCTTGCATGGATCAGCGGGTACTCCCGCCTCGCAGAATACCGAATCAGCCAATGATGCTAGTGCAATTGGTGGCGATCGAAGGGCGACCAGCGCCCGAACGGCCCAGTCAGTCGCCTAACCACCAGGTCGAGCCGTTCCCGGCCAGTCGCTCGACACGATCCGCCTGAAAGCCGAGCGGAAGGTAGCAGGGCGAAAAGCCGCCCGGCGGCAAGCGCCCCAGTTGCCGCCATTACCGGAACATGGTGTAGCCTCCGCATGACCACTCGTGCCAACCTATGCGACGACGATCCGGAGCGCTTCAAGGAGCGGCGAGGGAAGCTGGTGAAGCATAAGCCGGTGCCGGAGAAGCCGGAGTGATTCCTTGCGACAACTGCAGCGCTGGAAGATCATCGCACCCCTACCCCGGACCCAAAGGCATGGCAGCATTAGATCAGATCGCAGTGATTGCGGATGGTCCCGCGTTCCTGAAACGCTGCCGCTATTGCGGAACGCTATGGGAAGAGAACCTCCGGAGCATTTGGATAGTCACCCCGGATGAAGCCAAGACAGCGTTCCCAGACGCCCCGATTTGACTGCTGGTTTGTAAACTACGTAATCGCCAAATTCTTAGGGTCGGGTAGCGCTACCTCAGACCTCAAATCGTTTAAAGCGGTCGGGCCGGAAACCACCACTTTTCCCCGTTCCGGCGCTGTCGATCGCCGCGACGCGCCTGAAAGCCGACCGGCAAGTACCGGGACGGAAAGCTGCCCGGCGACAGGCACCCCGCAAGCGAACGCTCCGCTATGCCAGGAGCCCCAGATGCTCGATCAGGATCGCGGTGCCGATCCCGATCAGTACGATGCCGCCGGTAATCTCGGCCCATTTGCCGAAGCGCACCCCGACCACGCTGCCGATGAGCATGCCGATGGTCGTGAAGACGAAGGTCGTGAGACCGATGCTCGCTGCGATGACCCAGATGTTCGCACCGATAAAGGCGAGGCCCACCCCGATCGCCGCCGCGTCGAGGCTTGTCCCGATGGCGGTTGCGACCAGGGCCAGCGCGCCCGAGGCGGGAGGCGCATCGTCCCCATCGCCGCGCCGCGCCGCGTCGAAAATCATCTTCCCGCCGACAATGCCGAGCAGGGAAAAAGCTATCCAGTGATCGACCTGCTGAACGAAGCTCGCGGCCACGATACCCAGTGCCCAGCCGATGATCGGGGTGACGGCTTCGATGATGCCGAAAACGGCGCCCGCCCGTACGGCCTTCAGGAACGACATGCGATGTGATGCGCCCCGGCCAACCGCCGCGGCAAAAGCGTCGGTCGACATGCTCATCGAAAGAAGGGCCACTGCGCCGGGGGTCATTGCACGCTCCACCGGGCAGCGAGACACGCACCCACACCGGCCGGCTCGGCAGTGGGATGCGCTGGTCTCGCTAGGCGAACTGAATTCGCTGATCACGCCACGCTCGATGTAGACAAGGAGCAAGGATGTTGACGTGAACCCGGCTACGGCCGGAAGCTACTCCCCAACAGGAGCGGCCCCGTTAGCGCAGCGCCCGCAAGCTGACAACATGCCAAGCTGCGACACCGGGTTTGTGGCGGACCTGTCTGGGCGAGCGGCCCGACATTCGACCGGCGGGTTTGGGAACGCCGTGCTGCCGGGCGGGAGCGCCCCAGCTCCGGCCATGCACCCCGCCCGATGGCCCTCGGTCAGCTATGGCGCTTCGCGATGGCGGAGAGAGAAACCCAGGCGGGAAGGAAGAAAACGAAAAACGACAGATCGGCCGAGCGACCATAGCCGAGCCCGCCGAGCACGGACTGCGCGATAAGAATGAGTGCAACCGTCGGAAAGATGATGATGGCCATCGTCGCCCATCCCTTCCAATGGCAGGGCATGTAGCTCCAACCGACATTCTCGAACCAGATTTCGCGATCCATTGTGGCATCGTGCTGAACGCGACGACCTGGTGTCAATGGTCGGCGAGCCCGAGAGCGTGCGTTTGCGGTTGGCCCGTAGCCGCCACGTTGCGCACTCTGCCACAGGGTGGCATCGCTCACATCATGGGCGCCCGCAAAGGCGAGCGCCCATCCCAGCCGGCGATCAATGCGCCTCCATCCCCATCCGCTTCAGATTGTTGCTCGCCTTGGGCCGCGGCGAATATTCGCGGGGCCGGCGAGGCGACCCGGTTGCGCGGAGCGTGCCTGCACCGATCTTGGTGACGCCCTGGGTGGCGCCTGCTTCGCTTGACGGGAGCGGCTTCAAGACGCCGCTGCTGCGGATTTCGCGCTGAATACCAGCGGCGGCATCGCGCCGGGGCGCATCGCGCAGAACGGTGGCCGAGCCGTTACGGCCGCCGAAACCGGTCGACGGGGCGCCGGCGGGCTTGCCGCGATCCTGCGCGAGGGCGGGGGTCGCGATGACGAGGGCCGAGATGGCCGCGGCAATGATGATCGACTTCGACATGGTAATATCCTCCATCCGGTTCGGCGGGCGTCGCTGCCGGCGCGATGGCGGTTTCACTAGGCGGGGCGGATCGGAGCGGGGAGTTGCAACGGCGCGCTGCGGAAGGTGCAACCGCCGTGCAACGTTGCAAGTCGCGGTCGCATTTCCGCGCAGATTGCGGCGTATTCCGCCTGTGGCGGCAGCAAGCGTCTAGCGGCCCGCCGTTCGGCGTCCCACCACGTTCGCCCGCGCCGGCGCCATCGACCGACGCGACCCAGCTGCAAGCCGACCAGCCGGCTCGGGAACGAGAAGCTGCCCGGCGGCAAGCGCCGCACTGGCGGCCACACCAAGTCTGTGTAGGATGAGGATATGCGAGAGCGTTTTTGGCATCTGCCGATAAAACTCGTCCTGCCCGTTGTGGCAGGGCAGTTTGCGGGCGACTGGATTTGGAGCAGGAATTTTCTGGAGGCCGTTGATCGGTTCCCCATGCGTGCCATCATGACCGTCGCTGTCGTTTTGGTCTGGTCGGGGTTCAGAGGTTGGCGATCAGCCAGAAAGCAGACATTTTCCTGACCACCATGTTGCGCCGTTCCGGCGCCGTCGATCGACGTGGCCCGTCTGAAAGCCGACCGGCAGTCGTCGCGACAGAAAGCAGCCCGGCGGCATCCGCCGCCATGGCCGTCGCGCCCCGAAACTGGTAGCGTCATCGCCATGATGCTGGAGATGCTTCTTGCCGTTGCCGTGGCGTCGGCCGTTGCGCCAGATGCCTTCAGCCCTGCCCCCATCCCGCCTCGCGCCTGCCCGAGCAATGCCGGGCTCGCGACCTTGCTTGCCGCCTCCGATGTGGTGCTGGTCGGCGAGATGGATGTGCCGAAGCAACGGCTCGTCGATGAAGCACGCAAGGCATCGCCGGCCTATCTGGACATCCCGATACGCGTCGAGCGCGTCGTGAAGGGCGAGAGCATGGAAGGTGCGACGGTGCGCTTCTATCCGCGCGACGCTGCCTATAAGCCGTCGAACGACGCCCTTCTCGGTCTGGCGGACAAACCCGCAATCCTGCTTCTCACCCGCGTGGAGGCCGGTCCCGCCGGCCTTTATTTCGCGGGCGACACGCCGGACGCGCTGAAGCCGGCAAGCGACGCGACGGTGGCGGCGGTGCGCGCCGAGGCGGCGCGGCAGGCGCAGATCGTCGCATCGTGGCGTGCCGACACCACGCTACCGCACTTCGCCGAGGTGCGGGACCTCATCGCCCGTCTCGGTACGGTGAGCGGCGATGAGCAACAGCGCGTGTTTGACCAGCTTGAGGCGCTTGGCGAAGCAGCGGTGCCCGCCATCATCGCGCAGATGGATGAACGACGGCCCTTGCGCACGCGGGCGATGTCGCTGGTGAACCACGCCCCGGACGCCTTTGAGGGCATGCGCCACTATGGCCCCGAGCAGGTGGTGGACGGACTCGACGCGGTGCTCAACCAGATCACCGGTCAGCGCTTTGGGTCGATCGTGAACGGCGGTTCGCCGCGCGAACGCGATGCGGCGGTCGCTGGCTGGCGCAGCTACGCCGCCGATCTCCACTGCAAGCAGGGCCGATAGCGCAAGGTTACCGTCGTCCTCCGCGCCTGCGCTGCCATCGCCCGCGCGACGAAGCGCCAAAGCCAGGGCATCGCCGATGGCCGGGAGGCGTCCTACCGGGCATTTTTCAGCAATTCTCGCCCCGCCTGCAGCGGGGTGCCGGTTATCGGTTGAGCCTTGTCCCTGGCCTCACCCTTACAAATCAGCGCCTGAAGCGCCCTTCCCCAACTTCCCGGTGCCGCCTCTTGCCAGGGCGAGGGCTTTAGCCAGGGACGATGCTGGGCAGCAAAATTCTCCGTCGTCCCCGACCAATAGGTCGCCGATAGCGCCATAAGACGAATCTTGCTGGTCGAACAATCGAGATCGACCGAAAGCAGCCGCTCTTCTGTGGGCGAGCTTTTATCGCCGTCTACCTGGGCGACGCGCACCGTCCGCATATCACCCTGCTCGGTGACGCTCGCAAGATCGACGAAGTTGACCGTCAGCCCGATGGTCGCGGGTTACGCCAAACATACGCCAGTCACTCGCGATCGGGCTGGCGGCGACCAGCAACAAGATAAGTGCGTAACAGCGCATAGGAGCCCCCCGGAGAAGGTCGCGGCCGGCGAAAGCTATCGACCACCACCTCGCTGTTTTCATTGAATCAATGCTGACCCGTGTCAACGGCCGCTCCCCACCGGATTTCTCGGCTCGCTCCTGATCGCGCGAGGCGGCGTGCCTGACAGGCGCGAGGCGGCAATCGCCCTGGTTGCCGCCATTGCCGGAACATGATGTACCGCTTCGTCCAAGGCTGGCGAGGCGACATGAGCAAGGATGCGATCAGCCAGCAAGCAGCGGCTTGCAGAATTCGGCACGGCGCTGCTTCAAATAGGCCGAGGAAGCGGCCGATTCCCCGTTCTTCTTCGCCACGACGTGTATTTTGGCGCTCATCCGATCCCTGAGGATGGTGTAATTTGCGGCGAGAACTTCGGTCGCCCGGCGGATGTCCCGGATGTCATGCGCAATCTGCAGCACTTCACGGGCCGCCAGTGTCGCCGCGCCTTCGAAATTGGCGAGGTCGCTCCACTTGTCGCGCATCTCGTCGCGGATGCGATCGCTGTTGCCGAAATTATCGTAAAAGCGCGCATAGTCGATCCGCTTGTCGAGCGGCAGCAATTCCAGACTGGTCCCCGTCGAGCGCCAGATCGCGGTCAACGAGATCTGCCCTGGCATGCGGCCGAACTCGCCGGCGAGTTGAAGCGGGCGCCCCGCCGATACCGACATGCTCCATTTGGCGATGTCGCCGAGGCGGCGGTCGATACAGGGCGTGAGCTCGACCGTGTCCTTCAACACGGCGAGGTTGTGCGACAGTTCGACGTCCAGGGCCTCGCTCAATTCGATCGCCTGGCTTCGGTGGTGCAGGGCCTCGACCGTCTGTTCTGCAGCGAGCGCCATCAACACACCGATGACGATGATGCCGATTTCGCCGAGAAGCTCTCGCATATTATGGATCGGCTTTGGCTTGTGAATGTCCATCGTGTCGGTCGTCTCAATAGCTGGAGCGGGGGTGTCGGCACCGGGCACCACCGCCTGCTGCGTGACCATGTCAGCCTGGAAACCGTCCCCCATCCGCGCATCGTGCGGATCGGCACCTCGAATGACAAGGTCGATCTCGGTGCCATGGCGAAGCGGCATCGCGCCCGGCTACGCCGTTCATCACCGCAGCGCATCCTCGCTTGCGAAGGCGCGGATTGGCTGTCAGCCTGCCTTTTCCAACGGGGGGATGTTCGATGGCCACGGCAGCAGCCGCACTCATCGCGCGGGCAAGGCGCGAGATTCAGCACCATTTCTTTGCCGCGGACGCCGTCCGGCCGGATCGCGCGACGCCCTTCGTCGCCGCGAACGCGATCGAGCGGCGGCAATTCGACCGGATGCGGGACAGCGGGATTATCCGACAGGAGGGTGCCGACCGCTATTGGCTCGACGTCGTGGCCTATGACGTGGCGCTGCGGGCGCGACACGGCCGCGTTCGGCTTGCCTTGATTGTCATGATCGTCGTGCTGGCGGCGGGCATCGCCATTCCGCTCGTCGGGAAGCTGTTGTCGGGGCATTGAGGCTGTCGCGGGACGGGTGACAGGCGGCGGGTGCGGCCTCTTGCGGACATTCCCGACCGGCGCCAGGAAGTGACCATGGGCGTTCAGGGAAGCTGCCACTGCGGCAAGGTGCGGATCGAGCTGCCGGGCGCGCCCGAATGGGTGGCGGACTGTAACTGCTCGCTGTGCCGCAAGCTCGCCTGGCGCGTGGCGTATTTCCCGCCGGAACAGGTGCGCATCTCGGGCGAGACCATCGCCTATGTCTGGGGCGACAGGATGATCGGCATTCATCACTGCCCGGTGTGCGGCTGCGGGACGCATTGGGAGACGCTTGGCGAGGATTTCGGCAAGATGGGGATCAATGCGCGTTTGCTCGACGGTTTCGATGAGAGCGCGATCGAGGTCAGGAAATTCGACAATGCGGGGTGAGTGCGGGGCGAGCGGCTGCGTACTTTCAAATTTGCTCCGGTGCCATCGATCGACGCGACGGGGCATAACGCTGCGCTTGCAGTGACTTGTCCCGTGCCGCAAAGCTGCGCGATGAAAATCGCCCGCCTGTTCATCGTGTTGCTCGCGTTGCTCGCCAGCGCACATCCCGCCTTTGCGCAAACGGACGCGGCTTCGTCAGCCGCGGATCGGCAGCGCTTCGTCGGCATCGTGCGAAGCCTCGAACGCACGCCGCTCGACCCCGCGCTGCAGGCAGACCGGCAATGGGCGCTGCAATGGGCAACGGACGCGCCGGATGTGTCGGTCGACGTCTGCATGGACCCGCTCGGAGGCGCGTCGCAAAAGGACTATGCGCATTTTCCGCAGATCGTCTTCCAATATACCATCGCGATGGCCGCCTTCGTCATCGAGAATCCGGCAAAGGCGAACGACGCGGACGCGCAACAGCTGGCCGGGGTCGAGAGCGCACTGAAGGCCTATCGCTCGATACACGCCGCCCAGCCGGATGTTACATCGCCGGCGCTGGAAAAGCTGCTGGGCATGCAGGGTCGCGGCGAGCTGGCCGGCTTTGTGCAAAAGGCCTATCCGCCGCTGCATGGCGAAGGACGCTCGGTAAGATCACCGAGCCCCGCTGCGTCTTTCCGGCGGGTCGCGCCGATCGGCCGGCGAGTCGGCAATCGGCTCGCCTCAAGAGAGCCACAGCGGAAACCGATGAAACCGCTGCCCGAGAGCGCTGCGTCCGCAAGGCGCTCTGGGTGATCCAACACCGACCAACCGGCACGTGATCGTCGCCCGGACTTAAGATTCACGAAAGTCTGGACCGCTATGATGTCGTATGGATCGGATTCGTCGCAACAGATTGAACGTTTTCCTCTTTCTCGGAGTCCTGCTGTGCCTCGGCATCGCAGCTGGCACCTCATTCAGCGGAACGGTCAAGATGAACGTCAGCACGAATCAGGGTGTCCTTGGTCCGGTTCAGTTAGGCATCCATGGGCTCTGGGGAGACGATGCGCGCGCCTCGCCGCCGATTCAGAACCCGGAATCACCGCTCGCCGTCAAGATCGTTCATTCTGATATCCAGCCGACCGCTGAAGAAATTTCGTTGATGAAATCAATGCGAGAGGTTTTGCGTAGTTGCGAACAAATGGTAATAGATCGAGAATCTGGAAATAGAAGCGGGTATCACGTCGAGCCTATACCCGATATATATATGGTACACCGCCACTTTACTGCGGTCGAAAAACGTCAAATACGCGATTACATTGTAACGTTACGGGGAAATTGCCAACAAAACGCGCTGTAGAGGCAGTTGCGTCCGACGGTATTTTTCGGCTTGAAGCTCCGCACCTAGAGCAGGATGTGATTAATTTGAATCGCATCCTGCTCTATAATCTTTTGTTGTCGCGGGATTTGTAGCGAAAACCGGTTCCCACTTTTTCGCATCCCGCTCTAGCCGTTGTTGCGCGACGTGGCTGCAGCCACGGAACGGCGGATCGCTCGGGGCGATCCGGCAACCGCGCTCACAATATCGTGACGACGACGGCAAAAAATTACTCGGGCAGCCGGCCGCGTGCGACAGGTCTGATCGAAACGGGTGGCCGCGATGGTTGCGCCGCCGGCGCGCGCGGGCGCGGGAACACCAGGTCGGCACGCACCGGAAAATGGTCGGAGCCGACATCCGGCAACACGCGCAAGCTTCCCGCCACCGCGCCGCGGGTCAGGATCTGGTCGATCTGGATCATCAGATACGACCTGTCCACCGGCCAGCTGTAGCGCAACCCCGATCCTGCCGGCCATTGCATCCCGATGTCGAGCAGCGGCGCGAGGCTGTGCGACCACAAGGTGGCATTGAGATCGCCGGCAAGGATCACCGGCTTGGTCGACGTCTGCGCCAGGCGCGCGAGCGCTTGGAGATAGGCACGGTTTTCCGCTGCCAGGCCGCGTCGTGCCGGCGGCTGCGGGTGCGCGACCAGCACCACCATGTCGGCGAACTCCTGCCGGCCCAGCGGCATATGGTGCCGGCCGATGCGAAAGACGCGCGCCGTGAAGGGCCGGCGGGCATAGGCGGCAATGCCGAAAACGCCTGGCCCGGCATGGAAGCGGTAAGGATAACGGTCCGCGAGCGTGTCGAGGTGCGCTATCCATGCCGGCGTGGTCTCGGCGGCAAGGAACAGATCGGGCGCCTCGGCGCGCACCATGGCGGTTACACGATCATAGTGGCGATTGTCGCACAGCACATTGGCGAAGACGACGCTGACGGCGTCGCCCCGGGCGCGCGCCGGCAGGCTGTGCCGTACCATCAGCCGTTCCGCGATCGGCCCGAGCGCGCCGACAAGCGCGGCGACGGCAAGTGCATGAAGACAGCGCTGCCGAAACGCCACGCTCAGCGCCGCAAGCACCGCGGCGGCAAGGAGCATTTGCAGGCGAAACGGCGTGACCATGTCGCCTTGCCACAACCATGGGCCGGCCAGGGCCACAATTTCCGCGCCGAGCAGGACGATGAGCGCAGCGGCCAGCAGCCATCGGGAGAAAAGCCCCATGCTCCTGTGCCCGAGGCGTTCGTTGACCGCGATCATGCACGGCGCCCTACCGGATGGGCGTGCAGTCAACATCCATCGCTTGTCCGTTTTTCGTCGAGAGCCAAAGGTCGCGGGGGCGCCGGCAGATCCACCCATCAGGGCGGATCACTTGACCTCACGCGCTTGCATTTCAAAAAATCAAATGCCGTGCCGCGCTGGTCGATCGCTATCGCCCCGTTGCGGGCTTTCGCGCCTGCGGGCATCTACCGCGCATGACGGACAAACCCTGGACCTTCGAGCGGCGAAAGCGGCTGCGCCTGAAAAGGGCGCGCCGCGCGCGGCAGCCGATATGCAACGAGCGGCCGGGGCGGTTCGGCCTTCGGGCGTCGCTGGCCGAGATCGGCGGGATCGCGCGGCTGTTGCGGCGGCATGGCCTTGCGGTGACAGTGCCGGCGCTGGTTTCGCCGGCGCAGTGGAAGATCACCGCGACCGTCCCCGACGCGTTGAGCGACGATCGTCTGCTACGCCTCTGCCAGCTGATCGATCGCACGCGCTCGCTCGGCCTGTTGACCAGCGTCAATGTGCGGCTGTTCCGCTGGCTGGGGAAGGACCGACGGCAACCGGCGCGCTTCTACCACAACCGGAACAGGCGGTGATCGCCTTGTCGCACCGCGCTGTCCGGCTATACCGGCGTTGCACGAACAGGGGGCACGACCGATGGCTATCGCGCTAGTTTATCTCATGATGATCGCCGCCGCGCCGCCCGCCGTGCCGCGGCATTGTGGCGTTTTGTGCCGGCTGGCCGACCAGGTCCCCGCCAAAATGCCCGAGATTTCCGGCACGCCGCCGGAACACATGGAAGTGGCGTTTGCGGACTATGCCGCCTGTCTCACCGGTGCGCTGGAAAAATCCGCGATATCGGCACAATCCTCGCGCGAGGAGATCGATGGCGCGCTTCAGGCGGTCGACGACGGCTGTGTTGCGGTGGGTGCGGCGGCAACCGGCGCCTTCAGCAAGATCGTGGTCGATAGCGGCTCGCGCAACACGCCCGACGAAATCGCGCGCTTCGCCGATTATGTGCGCGCGATGATCGGTGCGGGCATGCTGATGCCGGTCCTCGCCAAAAAGGTCGGCGCGGCCGGATCGAAAGAATATGCGGAGATGGCCAAGGCCGCTGCCGCATCGCTGATGGCGCGCAAATAATCCGCTTAGCGCCGGCGCCCTGCGCCGACGCTACCGGCTGCGATAGGTCAGCGCGATCGGGCCGTCGGTGGTGTTGCCGCCGATCCGGTTGCCGCCGAGACTGGCCACGCCGCTGCCGCCGAGCAGGTAAAGGCCGATTCCGTTGTTGACGATCGTGCTGAGGCCGATGGTCGCGACGAGCGGACCGTTGAGCGTCAGGGCATAGCTGTTGCGGCTGAACGTGGTGCCGGTCACGGTCAGCTGCGTGCTGCCGCTGCCGAGCGGCGATTTCGCCAGCACGCCGACATAGTCGCCGCTGAACAGGCTGCGGTCGATGCTCGCCTGGATCGTCGCATTGGTCTTGCCGACGGTGTCGAGGCGCACGCCGACCGCGCTGTTGTTCTGGAAGGTCGCGTCGAGGATCGCGACCGCGACGCTTGCGCCCGAGGCCGGGCTGACCATCAGGCCGCTGAGATTGTCCGCCACGCTCGTCCTGGTGACGAAGATTTTCGTCGCGCCGACCGAGGGAGCAACCAGCATGGCATTGGCGCCGGTCGCGGTGAAGCCGTGCAGGCGGCTGTTCTCGACGCGCAGCGTGCCGACCGACTGGACGAGGATGCCGTTGCCCGCGGCCGCACTGCCCGAGATATCGAGCCCGCTGAGCGTGACGATATCGGCCGGGCCGGCGGCGATGACGATGCCGTTGCCGGCGGCGACGGGCACGCTGGCGCCGGTACGATCGCAGAGGATCGAGACCGATTGGACGATCGTCGCCTGGCCGTAGCCGGCGCGATCGAGGCAGTTAAGCTCGCCGCCGGGCACGGTCAGCGCAAGCGCCGCCTGGAAGGTCAGGCATGGCGCGGCGCGCGTGCACGGATTGGAATCGAGGCCGCTGCGCGACACCCAGCTGCGGCCGATCGCGACCGCCGCGGCATAGCTGAACTGGTCGGCCGGCGCGGTCGCGCTGGTGCCGGTGGGGGTGGTGACGGTGATGTCGACCGTGCCGCTGCCGGCGGGCGCGGTGGTATCGATCTCGGTCGGGCCGACGATCGTGAACGGCGCAGCGACGGTGCCGAATTTGACGGCGGTCGCGCCGCTCAGCCCGGTGCCGGTGATCGTCACCGCCACCCCGCCGGCGGCCGGGCCACCGGTCGGCGACACGGCGGTGACGGTCGGGCGCGACGCCACGGTGAAGCTGGTGGTGGTGGATGGCACGGAGCTGACACCACCGACCTGCACCGTGGCCGAGACGCCGTGACCGCCCTCGGCGAGGGCGGTCGGCTGCGTCACGGTCCAGGACCCGCCGCCATCGACGGCGGTGGTCAGCGGCGTGGCGCTGTCGACCGTCACGGTGACGATCGATCCGGCTGCCGCGTTGGAAGTGCCGCTATAGGACGGCGTGGCGGTGGTCACCGTGGCGCCCGCGGCGGGGGTGACGATCAGCGGCGCGTCGGGCGCAGCGGCGATATCGATGTTGAAGGTCTGCGAACCGCTATAGGGTCCCGAGCCCGTCGAACTGTCGACCGCCATGATGGTGACGGTGAAACGGCCCGCCACCGTCGGTGTGCCCGACAGCGCGCCGTGCGGGCCGAGCACGAGCCCGGTCGGCAGCGCGCCGGCCATCAACGAGAAGCTATAGGGCGCGGTCCCGCCGGTTACGGTCACCTGCGCGGTATAGGGGACAAACTGGCTGCCGCCCGGGATTGTCGCGAACACCAGCGTCGGGGTGGCCACGGCAAGTATTTGCGAGGCTCTGGAGGTACTCGGCGTGCTGCCGGCGGTGCTGTCGCTCGCCTGCACGACGAAGGAAAAGGTGCCGCCGGCGGACGGCGTGCCGGACAACATACCGGCGCTCGACAGGGTCAGGCCGGGCGGCAGCGTGCCGGAAAAGAGCGTATAGCTATAGGGCGCAGTCCCGCCGCTCGCGCTGTAGGTTTTGCTGTAGGGCACGCCGACGGTCCCGCCGGGCGGCGTCCCGGGTATAAAGGCGATCGATGGCGCGGCCACGACGATGAAGAAAGGGCGCGCACCGACGTTGCCGAAACTGTCGGTGGCGGTGATCGTGAGGGAGAAGTTGCCCTTGGCGGTCGGCGTGCCGCTCATCACGCCGTCGCTCGTCAGGCTGAGCCCCGCTGGCAAGACGCCTGTCTTCACAGCATAGCTGTATGGTGCGGCGCCGCCCGATGCGCTGAGCGTTGCGCTGTAGGCGACACCGGCCTTGACGCCGGCAAAGGAGCTCGGTGTGATGGCGATTATCGCCGCACTCACGACGATGCTGAAGCCCCGGCTCGCCGCATAGGGGCCGGGATAAGGCGAGGCATCGGTGGCGACGACGCTGAAATTGTAGGTGCCGAGCGTGGTCGGCGTGCCCGACAGCGCGCCGTTGGTGGCGAGCGTCAAGCCGGGGGGCAAGGCGCCGGTGTCGATCGTGAAGCGATAGGGCGCCGTACCGCCGCCGGCGGTGATCGTAGCGGCATAGGCCAGGCCGCGCTTCGCCCCGGGCAAGCTGGCCGTGGCGATGACGACGGTCGGCGGCGCGATCGTCAGACTATAGGCACGATAGCCGATATAGGGGCCACTGCCATCAGAACTGTCGCTGGCGGCGACGGTGAAGCTGAAGGTGCCCGGCGGTCGTCGCGGTGCCCGACAGCAGGCCGGCGGCGCTCAGCGCGAGCCCCGGCGGCAGCGCGCCGGCGCTGAGCGAAAAGGCATAGGGCGCGGTCGCGCCGCTCGCGGTGATGGTCTGGCTGTACGCGGCGGTCACCGCCCCGTCGGGCAGGGTTGCCGGCGTCAGCAGGACGGTCGGCGCAGCGACGGTGAGCGTGTAGTTGCGGCTGCCGCTATAGGGACCGCCGTCGCTGTAGATGTCGGTCGCGGTGACGGTGAAGGAAAAGCTGCCCCCGACGCGCGGCGTGCCGGCGATCGCGCCGCCCGGCGACAGGCTCAGCCCGGTCGGCAGCGCGCCGGCGGTGATCGCAAAGCCGAGGGGCGGAGTGCCGCCGCTCGCCGTCAGGTCGCTGCGATAGGAGCGATCGGTGACGGCGTCCGCGAGTGTCGTGGGATCGATCGTAATCGCCGGGGGCGCGCCCGATGCGACAGTGATGGCAGGAATATTCGAACCTGGCGATTCGCCGCCATTATAGGTCTGCGGCAAGGCAAGCAGGGAATAGTTGCCATCGGACAGCGCCGGCAGTGCGACGTGCCAGGCGCCATTGCCATCGACCGTGACGCCCGCGCCGAAAACCAGGTCGCCATTGCTGTCGGATACCGCGAGCCTCAGCGTGTTGCCCGGATCGGCGGTTCCGGTGACGATGATGTGTTGCGAATAGATTTTCGACCCATCGATCGGGAAGGTAATCGTCGCCCGATCGATCGCGAGATAGGTATAGCCGTTCGGCACAGTCGCGATGCCGGCAGGCGTGGTCACCGCGACATCGACGGCGCCGGGGGCGGGAAAATCGCCATTGGCATTGCTGGCGAGCGACGCCGGCGGCACCGTGACGGTGAGCGAGGTCGCGCCGTTGATCGCGAAGCTCGCGCTGTTGCCGCCGAAGGTGACCGCGGTCGTGGTGTCGAGACCGGTGCCGGTGATGGTGATGGTGTTGGTGCCGATGACCGCCCCGCTGGCGGGCGAGATCGCCGTAATGGTCGGCGCCTCCTGCGCGACGGCGGCGCTCGCGCCGATCAGCAGCATGACCGAGACGAGCAACGCCAGCGCGCGCGTGACCTTGCGGCAAACGGCTGCGATGGCGGGCGCGACCGCGCCGAATGGCGTCGCCTCGCCAGGCATGGCGACGGGTGCGCCAGCGGCGCGCAGCAGATCTGACATTCATTTGCCCCCTTGATCCAGAAGCGGACCGAGCAGGCAAAATCTGTGGCGCCGTCTCGCCGTGCGGCGGAGTCCGACGCGCCAAACCGGGCGAGCTTGGACGTCGGTTAGCAGAAATAACTCAGACCGATATGGTGTATTCCTTACAAAAGCCGGCGGCCTTATCTTTCCGACGCGGTCCGGTCGCCGCGCCGTTGCCGCGATCGGCAAGAACGGTCATGAATGGCGCAATGACGCGCAGATCCTCGACTTTCGACGCGCACAAGCGGTGGCAGCGGAACGGGGCGCGCCGCGTGACCGTGACCGCTGACCGGGTCGCGACGCCCTTCGCTTCGGACCCGCGCGCATGAAGCACTATCTGTTCGTGTGCAGCCAGAACCGGCTGCGCAGCCCGACGGCGGAGCAGGTGTTCGCGGCGCGGCGCGACATCGAAGTCGATTCCGCCGGCACCAACCACGATGCGGAAAACCCGCTGACCGGCGAGTTGCTGCACTGGGCCGACATCATCGTCGTGATGGAGCGGACGCACCGCAGCAAGATCCAGCGGCGCTTTCGCCGGCATCTCGGCGGCAAGCGCATCGTCTGTCTCGACATTCCCGATGAGTATGCGTTCATGGACCCGGCGCTGATCCGGCTGCTCGCGGCGCGGATGGCGCGGCATCTGCCGATGGCGCCGGTGCGGGAGGAGGTTGCGGAGGCCCAACAAGCGTCAGATCTCACCACCACGATCATGCCCGAAGGCGAGCGCCCGGCAGGCTGGACCCCGGCCTTCGCCGGGGGAGTTGGAAAGTAACGCTGCCGGGCGTTTCGCAGCCCGGCGTTCATGAACGCCGCTCCACGACGCGCTACCCCGCGTTGGCGAAGGCGGCCATGTCCATCCACATCGCTTCCCAGACATGGCCGTCGGGATCGGCGAGATTGCGGTTGTACATGAAGCCGAGGTCCTGCTTCGGGTTGATGTCGGCGGTCCCGCCATGCGCGGCGGCGGCGTCGTTCATCGCGTCGACCGCGGCGCGACTGTCGCAGGAAATCGCCAGCAACACCTCGCTCATGCTGCTCGGCGGGATCGGGCGCGTCGTGAAGGTGTGCCATTTGGCATGCGTCAGCAGCATGACGTTGATCGTCTCGCTCACAACCATGCAGGCGCTGGTCTCGTCGCTGAACTGCGGGTTGTTGGTGAAGCCGATCGCTTCGTAAAAGGCGCGCGCTTTCGCCAGATCGGTGACGGGCAGGTTTACGAAAATCATTCTCGACATGGCGTCCGCTCCCGTCGGGTGCACCGCAGGGAATCGGCGCGCGTCGCGGGCGGCTATTGCACGCGGGACGGATCGGATACGACGAAGCTGCCGTCAAGCTTGTGCCACACCAGGGCAGTCCATTTGTCGCCATCGGTCAGCCGCAGGATGAGGCGGTAATTGGTCCCCGCAACGACCTGCCGCTGCACCGTGACGATCGTATCGAGGCCGGCATGCCCGGCCGGGAGTTTCGCCAGCAGCGCCTGCGCCGCGGCGCGAATGTCGCGGTCGCCGGCCGGATTTGCCACCGCGCTCCAGCCGCCGGCGCGCGGTGCCTCGACGATCGTCAGCGTGCCTTCGGTGGTGAGGGTGATGCCGGCAACATGGTCGGTCGTTCGCGCGATGACGCGGTATTGCCCCAATGCCTCGCCATCCTCGATCCGCAGCCCCAGC
Organism: Parasphingomonas halimpatiens; assembly: GCF_036663795.1. Classification (NCBI taxonomy): domain Bacteria; kingdom Pseudomonadati; phylum Pseudomonadota; class Alphaproteobacteria; order Sphingomonadales; family Sphingomonadaceae; genus Parasphingomonas; species Parasphingomonas halimpatiens. The sequence goes on along the minus strand of NZ_JAXOJP010000001.1, from coordinate 349,691 downwards.
CCGCCCTCGCTCAGCTGAAGACGGCCCGACGGCGGCGGCGGCTGGTCCCATATCGGGGCCTCGCCCCCCGCGTCATAGGGCTTGCCGCGCGGATCGAGCGTCTCGAAGCGCACCGAGACATGGCAATTGCCATCGGCGCCGGCCTTGCAGCCGCGAAAGACGATGAACGAAAAGATCGGCTGGTTGCGCGTCGCCTGGTCCTGCGTCGCGATGCGCACGCCCTCGGTCGGTTGCGCCCAGTCCTTGTGCAATTGCTCGGGGTCGGTGGTGAAAATCTGCAGCGTGCCGAAGTCCCCTTGCGTCGCCTGGTCCGGCCCGGGCGGCATCGCGCGCACGCCCGGATCGCTGACCTGCGCCACTGCCGCGCTGGCGGCGGCGGCGGCGGTGGCGGTGATCATCAGCGCGAGCGACACGAAACGCATGCGACGTCCTCTCATCCGGGCGGTCGATCACGGGCGACGGGGATGTTCCTTCACCAACCCGGTTACCCGTCGGGCACGCTCGCACAGATGCCGCGGACGGACCAGCGCGGATGACCCCACATGCCGTTGGCGTTGGCGCCCACCGTGCCCCTGCCCCACCCATCCTGGCGCAGCACGGGGTGGATGACGCGCAACCCGTGGTTCGAGGCCGAGGTGCTGCCGTCGCTGCGGCGCGAGATCGGCGCGCGACTGTAGTGCGGCGGGACGGCGAACACCGCGCGACGCAGTCGCGGGGGGAGAGCGCCGAGCGCGAGCCACAGCGACGGCGCGACGTCAGTAAAAAATTCGCGCGATCAGCGTGGCATTTCAGCGCAATTCACTATCGCGGCGGTTAAAATACTTTCTCCTCCTCGATCTGTTGTTGCCACAAGTTAAAATCTAAACCGAATTGACTAATGCCGTTACGATAACGTAACGCAATCAACGACAAGAATTGCGTGCTTTACGTATTTATACGTAAGAAATCGCTGTCCAATGTCGCTGTCACGGATTAGTCATATCGCGTGGAGCGGTTGCAACAACTCGAACCCGAACTTCTCGCCCGTCGCAGAGCTACGTTGCGCTCGCTCAGTATCGCCGGCGCGGCGACCACCGTTGCGATCTCGCTGGCGATCCTGCTGCTTTATGCCAGCCACGACGCCGGCTTTTACCAGGCGCATCGCCTGCTGTTCCAGATGAAGGCCAATTCGGCGCTGGGCTTTGCGGCGGCGGGCGGGGCATTGCTCGCCCTGCTCCACGGTAAACGGCGCTGGAGCGCGGCGCTGGCGGCGGTGCCGCTGCTGATCGGCGGGCTGACCCTGCTCGAATATCTCGGCGTCGCGATCCCGATCGACCAGCTGTTGATCAGCGACTGGCCTGCCGCCGCCGGGCCGATGCCCGGACGTTCGCCCCCGAACACCGCGACGATCCTCCTGCTCTCAGGCATCGTCATCCTGCTGCTGCTCACGGCCCGACGCGAGGCGGCGCATCGCCTGGCGCTGTTTGTGGTGCCGCTCGCCATCGTCGCGGTCGCGATGGAGGCGCTGGCAGGTCAGATCGGCCAATCCGCCTTTGCCGTCGGCTGGTGGAGCGGCCGGCCGATGTCGATCCCCTCGGCACTTTGCGCGCTGAGCCTCGGCGCGGCGATGCTCGCGCAGGGCTGGCAGGACGAGACCGCGGTGATATCGCGGCTGCCGCCCTGGCTGCCGGCGCTGGGCTTCTTCGCGGTGGCTTTGTTCGACGTCTACACCCCGCTCGATGTCAATGCCGGCCTGTGCTATGCGCCGCTGGTCGCCTGCGCGCTGTGGTTTCAGCGCGCCTATCTCACTGTTGCCTTCGCGGCGATGGCGACGTTGCTGATCGTCTTCGGCCTGTTCGCCTCGCCGCCCGGCCACATTCCGTTCGACGTCGCGGCCGTCAATCGCAGCTTTGCGATCGCCGGGGTGTGGCTGGTAGCGGCGCTCGTCTACGCACGGCACGTCACGCGCCGCGATTTGCGCCGCTGCAAGCATCATTTCGCGACGGCCCAGTCGATCGCGTCCATCGGCAGTTTCGAGCTGCGCTTTTCCGACATGATGATGACCGGCAGCAGCGCCTTCCAGGCGCTGCACGGGCTGCACGAGGACGCGACCTGCGACTGGGCGACCTTTCTGCGCACCAGCATTCCGCTGGACGAGCGCGGCACGTTGGACGGCATGATCACCGCCGCAAAGGCCGGGCATGAGGCACGCGACCTCGACTACAGCTATTTGCGTCACGGCGCCGACGTCCACAACGCGGTGATGCATGTCGATCTGCTGCTGGATTCGCTGGGCAAGCCGGTTGGGATCATCGGCGTGGTCCATGACGTCACCGCGCTGCGCCGTGCCGAGGTGCAGCAAACCGATATCGGGGTGCAGCTGCGCCATGCGCAAAAGCTCGAATCGCTCGGCATGTTCGCCGGCGGCATCGCGCACGACCTCAACAATACGCTGGTGCCGATCACGACGCTGGCGCCGCTGCTGATGGAAAGCAGCGACCCCGCGGGCCAGCAGATCCTCGAGGTGATGATCGGCTGCGCCAAACGCGCGCGCGACCTGGTGCGTGAGATGCTCGCCTTCAGCCGCAAGGAAGAGGCCGCGCCCGAGCCGATCAGGCTCGACCTGTTGGTGCGCGAGGCGATGACGATCATCCGCGCTGGCATCCCGACGAACATCGCCGTCGTCGACGCGCTCGCGCCGGTGCCGCCGGTGCTCGGCAGCAAGGGACAGATCTACCAGACGATCCTCAATCTCGCGACCAATGCGGCGCAGGCGATCGGCGAGCGGCCGGGCACGATCACGATCGGTTCGAGCAGCGAGCCCGGCGGCGCGGGCGACACGGCGAATGTCAGGCTGTTCGTCGCCGATGACGGACCGGGCATGGACGTGGCGACCGCGCGGCGCGTTTTCGAACCCTATTTCAGCACCAAGTCCAGCACCGGCAGCACCGGCGGCACCGGCGGCACCGGCGGCACCGGCGGCACCGGCCTCGGGCTCGCGATCGTCAACAAGATCGTCAAGAGCCATGGCGGCACGATCCTGGTGCGCACCGCGCCTGCCAAAGGCACGCGTTTCGACCTGTTGTTTCCCGCCATGCCCCGGCAAGCCGCCCAGGGATGAATGTCGTGACCCAGACTATCTTGGTGATCGACGACAATGACGCGATCCGCCTGTCGCTTTCGATCCTGCTGGAAGCCAAGGGTTATGCGGTGGTGCTCGCGGCCGACGGGCCGAGCGGCGTCGACGCGGTGCGCAACCACCGGCCGGATCTCGTCATCAGCGACTTGATGATGCCGGGCGAGCCCGGCATGAGCGCGATAGCCCGGATTCGCGCCGCGGCACCGGACCTGCCGATCATCGCCATGTCGGGCAGCGTCGAGGCCGGGCTGACGAGCTTCCGGGACCGGGCGCTCGCCGCCGGCGCGACCCGTTATCTGGAAAAGCCGTTCGACGCGCGCGAGCTGCTCGAGCTGGTCGGCGAGACCCTCGTTCCCGACGGCTGACGCTAGCGGCGGATAGAAGGCGGCTGAAACCGGATCCCGCTCATTTCGCGATGCCGGGGTGCGGTGTTACCGCCGCGACGACCGCCGTGACCGGCGCGCTGGCGGCGAGGATGACGTGGAGCGGCTGCACCGCGACGATCAGGCCGACGCCCCACCCATAGGCCGGGTGGATGCGGCGTCGACGGTAAAAGTCGTGCAGCGGCCCGACCAGCGCGAGCGCGACGAGCAAGGCGAGCGACAGCGGCACGATCATCGCCAGGCCGAACGCGTGCAGCGGCGCGAGCCGGCCGAGCGCCGGCCAGGTCAGCAGCACCGTCGCGCACAGCATCAGCCTTTTGTGCCAGTCGCTGCGCCGCCGCAGCGCCACCGCCCAGCCGAACAGGCCGGCGAACAGCAGCATGTCGGTCAGGTCGGACGAGAACATCATCGCCGGGGTAAAGAAGGGCGGCGTCGCGCCGCGGCGGATCGCCAGCAAATCGGTGGCGATGCCGAGCGGGACCATCACCACGACGAGCGCGATCGATGCGAAGCCGAGCGTGCGGTGCAGCCGGTACGATCGCCACCTGACCAGCGCCGCCTGGAACGCGAACAGCGCGATCCAGCAGACCATCACCGCGCCGTGGAGATGCACCCAGATCGGCAGACCGGGCGGCGCGAGGCTGGCGGCATAGCTCGGCCCGAAGCCGGCGGTGATGATCAGCGCGATAACCAGCGACATCGTCGCGAAGAAACTCCAGCCGCCGCGCGCGCGGCCACCCTGTCCGATCGAAACCCCTGCCACGAACATCCCCTGCTTGCCCCGATCAGGCTGTCATGCGGCAACGCCGGCGACAATCCCTCTTGCGCCGACATTGGCGCAAAGGCCGGCTGTGTCCGGATTGCCGGGCGTAGCGGCAAATGCCATGCTCGACGACAGGATGAACGTGCCGCGAAGCCCCACCGAAGTGCGACGCCGCGAGGCGGGGGAGGAACTCTATCGTCAGTTCGCGGCGCCGACGCCTTCGGTGATCGAAGGCTGCCCCTGCTGTATTGAAAAGCGCGACGTCGATGTCCTGCTGTCGACACCGTTGCGCGCACTGTCCGGTCAGGCGCTCTGGCCCTATGTCTCGAGCGTTTTCCTGACGGCCGGCAGCACGCACGACTTTCGCTATTTCCTGCCGCGCATTTTCGAGATCGCGCTCGTCGATCCAGAAAATTCGAACGACGCCGAGATCGTTCTCGACAGGCTTGAGCGCGCGGCTTGGCAGCAATGGCCGCAGGGCGAACGCGACGCGATCACCGCGTTCGTCGATGTCTGGCTCGATCAGGCGATCAGCGAGGACGTGTCCGCGTTGATCGAGGATTCTTTCGGCTGGGAGGCCGAAGGCGTGCTTTGCGGCATCGCCCGCGCCGGCTTGCCGATTGGCCCGTGGCTGGCGCGCCTGCGCGAACCAGTCGCCGCACCGATCCTTGCCGATCTGAAAGCGCGATATCCCCATGAGCTATCGGCGTTTTGGGACGATGCGCCTGCCGGCCTCGCCGAACTGTCGGCTTTCCTGGCGGCGTAGAACAAGCGTGCGTCTACCCCGACGCATAAGGCGTGCCGTCCTTGTGGACGAAACGGCCATCGGCATTGGCGCTCTGCATGTCGATGTCGGAACAAGTGGTAAGGTCGTCGGGGTGGCGCGACCCGACTTCGAGATAGACCGCGGTCCGGTCCGCGCGGTTGACCAGATGATGGCCGTTGCCGCTCGCCTTGGGAAAGGCGGCGGCGTAACCGGCGCGCAGCACCGTCTCGCCGGCATCCTCGACCAGCACCAGCTCGCCCTCGATGACATAGACGAACTCGTCCTCGTGCGAATGCCAGTGGCGCTGGCTCGACCAAGCGCCGGGCGGCAGGCGCATGAGGTTGACCCCGAAGTCGACCAGCCCGCCCGCCGCGCCAAGCCGCTGCCGCAGGCGCCCGGCGCAAGGCGCGTCGAAGGGCGGCGGATAGCCCGCGCCTTCGCGAACCGGCACACGTTCGAGGTCGATCCTGGGCATGGCCATCTCCGCCGCAATCAACAGACGACAATCTTTCGCCACCCCGATATCCGCGACCGTGGGGCCCGGCTCGAGAGGGTGCGTTCGCCCTGCCCACGATCGCGTAACATCGCTCACGACGGACCTGGCGGCACGCAGAGAGCTTTGGTCGCTTCTGGCAGGTGGCATTGACGCAGGCACGCGTCGCGCGCAGGCGGGGGCATGGCCAAAGCCGATCGTCTCGAACGCCTCGATGCCCAGCGCGCCGCGCTGGAGGAAGACTATGCCGCCACGCTGATCGCGGCGCTGCAACGTACCGCGGGCGGTGCCTGGGGGCTGTTCGGCCACAAGAATGATCGCACCGCGACGGCGCGTTACGCCGAGGTGGTGGCCGAGCTGACCGAGACCGGCGAAACGATCGACGCGATGCGCGCGCAGCTCGGCATCGAGCCCTTCGCGCTGCACCACGCCTTTCTCGCCAGCCGCGGGCCGGTCGCGTCGAGCAAGATGGGCGAGCCGCGCCAGGCACGGGCGTGGCTGGAAGAGCTCGGCATCCCGGTGACGGGGAACGCGGGCTAACCCCGGCGCGCCGTGGCGGGCCGGGCCAACCGCGCTACTTCTTCTTGCGCTTGGGTTTCTTCGCCTTGGTCTCATGGCCGAGCGCCGAGGCGGCGAGCGCCTTGATCTGGTCGATCGTCGGCACGATGCGGTCCTCGAGGATATCGGACGCGAGCTGCGCGATCTTCGCCGAGGCTTCCTGAAATACCGACTTGCGCTCAACCTTGTCCTTGGCTTTGCCCTTGGCCTGCTTGACGGACTTCTCCGCCTTTGCCGGCTTGGCCGGAGCGGTCGCGACCGGCGTCGGCGGCGCTGCGGCAGCCTTCGGCGCAGCTGCCACACTCGTCTCGGCTGGCTTGGCGGTCTCGACCGACTTTACCGCCTTGGCCGGCTTCGCGGCCGGGGCGGGCTTCGCGGGCGCCGTGGCCTTGGTAGCACGCGGCTTCCGGGCCGGCGCGGCTGCGGGTGGCGCGGCCTTGTCGGGCTTCGACGCCGCGGCGACCTTCTTTGCGGCCTTGCGCAGGGGCGATTCGGCCGGCTTCGTGCTGGTCTTGGCGGGCGGCTTGGCCATGGGTCTCTCCTCGATCGGGGTCATCATATCCGCTAACGATCAGAATGGCGCACGGTTGCGCAAATGTCGATCAGGCGGCACCGTCAGGCGTGCTGGACCCAGCGGGCAAAGGCGAGCCAGGCCGAGGTGGCCGGCAGCGCGACAAAGCACGCCAGCACCAGCACCATCATGACGAGCCCGAAAGCCGACGCGCGGTGGACGCGGCGCAGCACGGCCAGGTCGTAGAGCAGCATCAGCACCGGCGGCAGCAGGTAGAACAGCACGATGCCGATCGGCGGCGTCGCGTGCATGATGGCGAAGGGCCAGCGCGCCAGCGCCGGGCCGATGATCGCGGCGGTGGCGAGCGTCATCAGCCGCTTGTGTTCCGCCGCGTACGCCCGGCGCGCGAGCCCCGTCGACAGCAGCACGATGAACGCCGCGGTCTGGGCGAGGTCGCCGGCGAGGATCGTCGCGTCGATACCGCTGCCGGGACGGCGCAGCGCCATGATCACCGTCGCCGGGCCCGCCACGACCATCGCCGTGGCCCACCAGCCCATCACACCGCCGAGCCGGCGATGCACCGCGACCCGCCCGCGCGCGACGAGCAGCGTTTGCACCGCGAACAGCGCGATCCAGCCGACGAACAGCATGGCATGGACATGGACGAGCAGGCTCGGCAGCCGCGCCAGCACGAACCCCGCGCCGACATAGGTGCGCCAGAAGCCGAGCAGCGTCTCGCCGACCAGCAGCAGCGCCATGGCGGGAAAGAACAGATGATCGGCACTGCGTCGCGACATGGCGCTGACCATCACGAGCTCCCCGGATTAGTGCAGTGGAAATAGCAGCTTGCGGCAGAAATAGCGGGGAATGTCGTTACGATCCAGCAACATTTGAAACATCGCGCCCGAAAGCTGACCGAATATTGTCGCGTTTTTCCTCACTTCCCCGGCGAAGGCCGGGGCCCAGCCGGGATGACGGATATGATGAGCGGCAACGCCCGTCGCAGCCCCCCCCAACTGGACCCCGGCCTTCGCCGGAGAAGCTAGAAAGATAGAGCGGCTGACGCGTTTCACGCTTCAGATTTCACGCATCCCGCTCCACGCGTCGGTCGCGGGCGCCCCGCTCAATCGCAGGCGAGCGTTCGCCGCACGGGCCGTACCGTCGCGCAGGCCGGCGTGCCATCCTTGCCGGTACCGTCGACTGCGATCTCAATCGTGCCGCCGCCGGCCGCCGCATCCGCCAGCATCGCCGGGTCGAGATCGTGAATGTCGATCTTCATCCGCCGCGTCCAGGGCGCGGCATGGTCGCCGGCCGACTGGCCGATGCGGATATAGACGAAGCGCCGCACCGGCCCCTCGCGGCGCACCTGGTCGCCGAAGAATTTCGGGCCCGGCGCGACGCGCACGGGGAATTCGAAGGCGAGCGGTTCGCCTGCGCGCGACGCTTTCGGATCGAGCACGCCGGCGTCGCCGACCTGCAGGCTGTGGACGACCCCGATGACGGGCCGCTCGATGACGATCCGCAGGCGGATTTCGGTCTGGTCGGCGCGCGGCATGATCAGGCGAGGATAAGCTCGCCCGCCGGCAAAAGCGATACGGCTGGCAGCGGCAGACAGCGCCGCGCCGCGCCGCGAAACCGCTAGCGACAGGCCAGCGTGTCGCGCCAGAGCTGGTGATCGCGCGGCCCCGCCCGCCACACCTCCACCGAACGCGTCTCTTCGGCGAGATCGTTGATAACGACGGTCAGCGGCGGCGATGCCTGTTTGAAATCGATGACGACCCGCCGCAGGTCGCGCGTGAACACCGGCGCGCCGTACCGCCCCAGTTTGTCGAGCATGCACCGTTGGAGCGCGGCGACGGCTTTTCCACTGGTCTGCACCTCCTGCGGCGCAGCGCCGTCGAACCCGCCGCGCGCACGACCGGTGGCCGGTGTGGCAATGGCCGCGCCGATCATCGCCAGCCCAGACAGCAGCGCGCTGCCCTGCTTCCCGCGCCGCGCCATCACGCTGCCCCGCGCAGCGCCGCGATGCGCTGGTCGATGCGGCGTTCGAGGATGGTCAGCGGCATCGCGCCTTCCTTGAGGATCTCGTGGAACGCCTTGAGATCGAACTTGTCGCCCAGCGCCGCCTGCGCCTTCGCCCGCGCGCGCGTCCACGCCATATGGCCGATCTTGTAGCTGCACGCCTGCCCGGCCTGGGTGCAGTAACGCTCGACCTCGCGCTGGCTGCGCGGGCGCGCGAAGCCGGTGGTCGCGACGAGATAGTCGGTGGCCTTTTCGCGGCTCCACTGCTGGGCGTGGATGCCGGTATCGACCACCAGCCGCGCGGCGCGGAACAGGAAGGATTGCAGATAGCCGGCGCGCTCCAGCGGGGTGGCATAGGCGTGGAGCTCGTCGGCGAGCTGCTCGGCATACAGCGCCCAGCCTTCCGAATAGGCCGAGAAGAAACCGACCTTGCGCAGCGTCGGGATGTCCTTCGATTCCTGCGCCAGGCTGATCTGCAGATGATGCCCCGGCACGCCCTCATGATAGGTCAGCGAGGGCAGGCTGTATTTGGGCCAGTCGCCGACATCCTTGAGGTTGATGAAATAGATCGCCGGGCGCGACCCGTCGAGCGAGGCGCGGTTGTAATAACCGTTCGACGCGCCGTCCTGGATCTCGACCGGCACGGCGCGGATTTCGAGCGGCTGGGTCGGCACGGTGGCGAAGGCCGCGGGCAGCTTTTCGTACATCGCCTTGATGCCGGCATTGAGGCTAGCGATGAGATCGGTGCGGCCGCTTGCGGTGTTCGGATAGACCTGGTCGGGCGCGACGTTGAGCTTCGCCAGCCGCTCGCCGACCGTGCCGCCGCTATAGCCTTGCGCGGTGAGGATCGTGTCGAGCTGCGCGCTGATCTCGGCGACCTGCGCCAGGCCGATGCGGTGGACCTCGTCGGGCGCCATCGTCGTGGTCGTCGCCTGCGCCAGCGCCATGGCGTAGATCGCCTCGCCTTGCTTGACGCGCCAGATGCCGTCGCCCGACTTGGTGGTCGGCCGGAGCTTTTCCATCAACGCGATCTGGCGGTCGAGCGCAGGATAGACCTCGGCATCGACGATCTTCGCTGCCTGCCCCTGCCAGTCGCCGGCCAGCCCCTTGGCGGCGGCGCGGCGGACGAGCGACTGGACGATGCTCGACGTCGCGGCGGGCTGGCCGCGCAGCGCGCGCATCTGCCCCAGCGTCAGGTCGAGCGACCAGCCCGGCGCGAGCAGCCCGCGCGCCGCATCGTCGCGCTGCACCGCGCTCTCCTGATCGAGCACGGTGGCGAACTGGTGGAGCCGCGAGAGATAGGCCTCGGCGTCGCTCGCGACGTTGATCGTGTGCGCGGTGTTGAGGAAATCGGGGGTCGAGAAATAGGCCCCGCCCTGCTGGAAGATCGCATAGGGGCGGATCGCGCTGTCGATGCCGAACTTCTCGGTCGAGGCGATCTGCGTGCCGAGCGAATAACGCACCACCTCGAGATTGAGCTGCGCCGCCGGCGACAGCGCGGCGGCGTCGTAAGCGGCGAGCGTGGCCAGCGCGGCCTTGGTCGCGGCGACATCGGCGGCACGCTTGGCGCGGGTGCGCGGCGAGAGCTTGCCCTTGAGCGCGGCGAGCGGCCCCTTGTCGAGCCCGAGCGACGAGGCGAGTTCCGGCGAGCGCGCGACCTGCGCATCGAAGATCCGCGCGAAATCGGCATTCAGCGCGGCATCGCCGCCGCCCGCGGCCCAGACGCTGGCCGGCACCAACGCGGCGGTGAACGCGGCGGCACTGCCGGTGGCGAGGAATTGGCGACGGTCCATGGGGTTTCCTTGCGGTGCGAGGGCGTTGAGGGTGGTTTATTCGGGCATGACGCGGGGTGCCAGTGGTTTTGCGGTGTGGCAGAGTCGATCACGCGGCGGGTCAAGGGCTGGCTGCCTGGCGGGCGGTCGATGAAAACAGTGTGACGCCGGCCGCACAGGAATCGGCCCCGTTGCCGACATCGCGTCGCCGCGTTATCGAATTCATCGATGAAAGGGACGCACTTTGCTGCCGGGTTGGTCGTTTCCCTTTGCATGACGGTGCCGCTGTTTGCGCTACTTGCGATGCCCGAATGCCAATTGAGCCGCACGGAATCTCAAATTCAGCGCTGTTTCGACCGGGTTTCATTCGAACGGAACGCCTGTATCGGCGTGATGGCCGTCTTCCTGATCGCGAGCATTGTACTTCACATCAGGTCCAGCAAGGGGACTCCCTTGGCTCTGGCCGGGCTGGCGCTGGCTCCCTGGGTCGTCATTTTTGCGACCTGATCGTCGCACCTGCGTCAGATATCCAGGCCTTGCCCCCGCCTGGTGGCGAGACGGTTCAAGGCCACCGGGATGGGCGCCGACACGGCGCGATCGCGATCAGGGCTTGCGCGACAATCTGCTCCACGGAATGATCGCCCAGTCAGGGACGTCGCACACACGCTCGACGCGCGCGAAGATCGCGCCGACCCAAAGGCCCTTGGCCGTCAGTGCCCAGCTTGGGAACTTCCAGGCTTCCGCTTCGGTGTAATCGCACGCGTCATCGGCGGCCTTGGACGGGGCCATTTCCCGAGGATGGTAGCGGCGCAGCAAGGCGATGACCGAGCGCGCGAAGACGCTGTCGCGATAGGTGGCCGAGGCATCACTGTCTTCCGCCGGCGGACGGCCGGCGCCGAAATACAATAGATCCTCCAACCTCAATGCGCGGCCGGTCACCATATCGAAGCTATGCCCTTCGGTGCCGAAATCGGGATGGGCGGCGTGGGCGCAGAACCAGCTCGACCTCCACCTGTAGCTCATCACATGCGCACCGAGCCAAAGCGCGTCTGCCTCTGACACTTCGATTCCCGGCTGCCCGTCGGTGTCGGTGCAGCCCAGCCAGTCGGACACGGAACGCCATTGCTGCCGGGCCAGCAGCTGGTTTACCGCCGCCATCGCCGCCGGGGCATAGCCGCTTTCGACGCGAAACAGGCGCAGGCCGCTGCGCCCCTCGCGGTACCAGTGGATCGCCTTGCCATCGACCGTCGCCGCCTGTTGCGGCACCAGCTTCAACCCGGCGAGCTGGAGCTTTTCGTAAAGGCCGAGGTCAGGGGGTATATCCGCGGGCAGGATGCCGGGCAGCGCCGCCGCGTGCAGGCTGATCGGCAGGCTGCGCCCCCTGGCCGTCACCAGCGTTCCGGTCAAAGTGACGCCGGACACCGTCATCGTGATCTTGTCTCCCGTCATGTCGGAAGCGAGGGTCAGCGTTGCCCCGTGGCGCTGGCCGGTCAGATCGACGGACCGTCGGGTGCTGTCGTAGAAATAGCGACCGTCCACCGCCTCGCCGCTGTCGTCGATCGCCATGACGAGGCGGGCATTCCCGGCAGTGCCTTCATAAACGCGTTCGTCGGCGGCAAAGGCGGGGGTTCCCGTCATGACGCCCAACATGCCCAAGGCGGCGGCGAGGAGCAGGGTAAGGCGCACGCGTGATCTCCCCTCGGGAACGGCCGACTGATCGTCTAGCGCGCGATCGGCACATCGGTAAGTGGCCGCTTCGCCGCGTGTCGCGTTTCCAGAAGACGCGCCGGTCGCTGACCGATCCCCTTGCGGACAACCCCCAACCGGGTAACTTTGCCGCCGAGATCGGAGGACGCGGGGTCAGCAACGCGCGACGGATTGTCGCCATAGCTGGAAATGTATATTGAGATCTGATCTGTATAAAGATGGTCCATGATACATGAACGCGCAACGAGGCAAACTGGTGAGCGGCGGTCGGTTGCAGGTTCCTGCCGATATCCGGCGCGCGCTTGGGCTGGCGGATGGCGACCCGGTGCTGTTGCGGATCGTCGATGGCGCGTTGCAGGTGCGGCCGGTGCGCAATGCGCTGGGCCGGGTGCAGGCGCGTTTGCGGCAGCATATTCCCGCCGAGGCCAGCCTGTCCGATGAGTTGATCGCGGATCGCAGGCGTGCATCCGAGCATGAGTGACGTCCGCTACGTGCTCGACGCCTCCGCCTTGCTGGCGGCGATGTTGGGGGAACGTGGCGCGCGCACCGTCGAAGCGCATTTTGCCGATGCCTGCATCAGTGCGGTGAACCTCTCCGAGGTTGTCGCCAAGCTGTCGGAGCGCGGCGTTCCCGATGAATCGATCCATGAGAGCCTGTCCGATCTCGATCTCGACGTGCGTGACTTCGACACGGCGCAGGCCCTGCGCGCCGGCACCTTGCGCAATCTCACCCGGTCGAAGGGCCTCTCCCTTGGCGATCGGGCCTGCCTCGCGCTGGCGGGCGAACTGGACGCGGTGGCGCTGACCACCGATGCGGCGTGGACCGACATCGCGCATGGCGTTGCGGTCGAGCTGGCACGATGATCGGTCTAATGATGATGCTGGCGGCAACGGATTTGGCGCGAATGGTTTCTGGTGATGCGCTGCTTGCCGACTGCGCCAGTCGAACTCCGATCAGAAGACAGGCCTGCCGTTCGTACATAGCTGGCGTTGTGGACGCCCGCAGGATGCCTGAAACGGTCAACTGGGCATCAGTTTGCGAGCCTGAAGGGATGACGCGAGAGCAGTTGGCCGATATCGTGGTTGTCTATCTTCGCGATAACCCATCAAAGCGACGTTTGCCTGCGTCAGATTTGGTGCTGCTGGCTCTCCAAGGTTTCCCTTGCGTTCCGGTAAGCTAAAAGCGACGGTGCGTAAGGGGGACTATCGCCATTATTCATACGCCTCCGAAATACTGAGATCACCTGACCATAATCAGGTCGCGAACCGTGAGCGTCTGCAAGCCCATCTTCTGCGATGGGGCGGGTTGATCCGGGAGGTAGTTCATCCGCAACTCTCCGGTTCTTCGATTCTGCCACACGTTGCGGCAGTATAGTTCGGGATGCCAGCGCTTGGCCGGGGTTCCGCCATCGGCTGCGACACATATCTGGTCCCGCTCGATCGACCATCTTCCAGAGAAGGGGATAGGACCCCGCCCGTACAACGCCCCACGCCACAAGCCATCGGGATGAAATTCTTCGTGAACGCCCATGTCCGCGGTGCCCGCTGGCGTGTACATGATCAGCTTACCAACGAGAGCCGTCCGGACCTCACGCGATGTGAGCGCACGCTCCTCCTCGGGCGGGCGGGCGGCGACGGAAGTTACCGCTCCGCCGAGCGATAATATGACCAAAATCGACCATGCCGCCAGTCGCATCATCCAGCATCTCCAGCATAAAACTCGAACGTCAGCGTCTCGATCATGCCCGTCAATGCAGGGCCGCCGCAATATCGCACAACGCCACGCCCTCCTGCCCCTCATCGACCCGCGCCACGATCGCGCCATCGGGCGCGACGATCATCGTGCAGCCGTGGCTTATCACCCCCTCGCCCGTGCCGGTCACGTCGGCCGACGCGACCCAGCAGCCGGTCTGCCGCGCGCGGGCCTGGAGGTTGGCGATGCTGCGTTCGCGCCAGCGATCGGCGGTGGCGAGCGGCAGCCAGTTGTTGAGTGGATAGCAGATCAGTCGCGCGCCGGCGTCGGCGAGGCGCTGCGCGGTGGCGGGATGGTTGGCGTCGGCGCAGATGTTGATGCCGTAGGTTAGCCCGGCGCGGACGAAGACCGGGCTGTCGCCGCCCGCCGTCACGCCGGGTTCGTTGGGATGGGCCTTGGCATAGCGCCCGCTCACCGCGCGATCTTCCACCACGAAGGCGCTGTTGAAGATAGCCTCGCCACGGCGCTCGAACGCGCCGACGATCGCCGTTGGGTGGCCCGGTGTGAGCGTGTCGAGCAGCGTCCGCCATTCCGGCCCATCGTGTTCGATTGCCACGGCCGCAATGATCGCCGGATCATAACTGTGCCCGGTCAGGAAGCCCTCGGGGAACAGCGCGAGATCGACCCGATGCGCGTCCGCCCAACGCAGGTCATGCGCGATAATCTCGGCAGCACGCGCAGGGTCGCCCGCGATCGGATGGCGTTGAAAGACGGCAAGGCGCATCGCGGCGGCTTACCCACTCGGCCGCGAGGCGCAAGGCACCAAGCCCTTCCCGCGGCACCCACCGTCGGATGATCCACGGGCGCCTGCGCGACAGGGGCGCCGCGTGAAACGTGTTGACCGTGTCGATCGTCATGCCGGGCAGGATGCCCCGACCAGATCATGCCGCCCGACCGGATCGGCCGCCGCCTCGGCAATGACATCGTGCCGGGCGCTGCCCGCCGGGGCCGCCCATCGCGGCAAGGCGGCAAGGCCGAGGACATAGCCGATGATCGCGCTGCCGCCATAGCCGACCAGCGGCGTCGGATAATTGCCCAGCGCCGCCGCCGCGATCACCCCCAGCCATACCGCGCCGAACACCAGCCACGGCGCGGCGGCGGCGCGGTCGCGACGATAGCCGATCCAGGCCGGGGCGATCATCAGCAGCATCGCCAGCACCACCGCCACCCCGGCCAGCGGATGCACCGCGAAGGATGAGAACAACACCTGTTCGACATGGCGCACCGCAGGCAGGCGATCAGGCTGAGCCAGGACAACGGCAAAGCCCGCCAGCGCCGCCGCTGCTGCGGCCAGCACCACGCGCTCCGGCCGCGCCAGCGCCAGTGCCACCATCCCCGCCGCCAGCGCCCCCAGCCGGTCACGCGTGGCGGCAAAATGGATCGCCAGCGCCGGCATCAGCATCATGCTCGGCTGAATCTGTATCCCAGCAATGCCGATCCAGCGCGTCGCGCCATCGATCGACACGCCGAACTGGCTGGTCGCGAGCAGCACCAGCCCCGGCGCCATGGCGGCGACAAGCTGCGCCGCGCGCCCGGCGCGCGCCGCGATCGTCACTATCCCGACCAGCGCCACGCCGATCACCAGCGCGGCGGCGTTGATCGCCAGATAGCGCAGCGGCGCCCCGGCCAGCGCGAGCTGCGCCAGCCCGATCAGCGTGGCCCCGGCGGCACTGGCAAACACCAGGTGGCGCGGCTCGTTCATCATGTCATTGCTCCCGCTCATCACCCCAATTCCCGCACCAGCATTGCCACCCATCAACGCGACCACATGATAAGCCGCCGCCACGCGCACCGCGCTGCCCAGGCACCCCAGCGCAAAGCGACAGGCGGCCGCACCGCTCCCGGCGACGTCCAGTTCATGCCGCATCGCCATGCCCCAGTGGCGCAGCGGCGGCGGCAGGATCAGCCCGGCAAGCCACAACAGGGCGCGCGCGACATGATCGGGTGCTCTGCCGCTCATGCCGGACTGCCCGACAGATGCGGCGCAACCGCCGATCCCGCCAATGGCGGATTTTCCCGCGCCAGCTGCCGCCCGCTTTGTGTCAGGCGATAGCCATGACGTGGCGGGCGCCCGCGCGCGACCGGCTGCTGCCACATCGCCTCCAGAAAGCCTTGCGCCTCCAGCCGGATCAGCAACGGATAAAGCGTGCCCGACTTGATACCGGCCTGAACGCACAGGTTATAACCGTGCAACCACGCCTCCCCGCCCGCCGCCAAGATGGCAAGCAGCTGACGCGCAGCAGGCGACAAGGCACGACGACGAAGCATGTCGTGATTAAATCTACCTATGTAGAAATAATGTCAATCACCGCGCTGTGCCACGGGAAAAATCGCCGAACGCCCTGCGCCCGCTTGCCACCATGCGCGAAAGCCCGGACAGTGTTGGACAACATCAACGCCCCCGTCACATCGAGAAAGCAGCCCCCATGCGCATCCTTCCGTTCGCCGCGCTCGCCCTCACCCTCGCCGCCCCGGCCACCGCGAAAACCTGGGACCTGCCCGCCTCGTCGCAGACCGTCGCCTGGGGCCACTACGACGCCGGCGACGCGCCGGTGCTGGTCGTCCAGTCGGGCGACATCGTCGTGATGCACACGCTGCTCACCAACAGCCCGACCGGCCTCGCCAAGGCCGGGGTCGCGCCGAGCGACATCCAGGCCGAGCTGCGCGCGGTCTATGACGGCGTTCCGGCGTCGGCGCGCGGGCCGGGCGGGCATATCCTGACCGGGCCGGTGGCGATCGAGGGGGCAGAACCGGGCGACACGCTCGAGGTGCGCATCCTCAAGATCGGCATCGACATCCCTTACGCCTATAACGCCTTTCGTTATGGCGCGGGCTTCCTGACCGACGACTTTCCCTATGCGCGGATGAAGATCGTGCCGCTCGACCGCACGCGCATGGTCGGGCTGTTCGGCCCCGGCATCGAGGTGCCGCTGCGCCCGTTCTTCGGCAGCATGGGGGTCGCCCCGCCGGCCGCCTTCGGCCGCTACGACAGCGCGCCACCGACGATCAACGGCGGCAATATGGACGACAAGGCGCTGGTCGCCGGCACCATTTTGTTCCTGCCGGTCCATGCCAGGGGCGCGCTGTTCCAGGCCGGTGACGGCCATGCCGCGCAGGGCAATGGCGAGGTCGACATCACCGCGCTGGAAACCTCGCTGACCGGCACCTTCCAGTTCATCCTGCACAAGAAGGGCAGCGACACGCAGCTGCCCTATCCGCGCGCCGAGACGCCCGACGCGTTCATCGCGATGGGCTTCGACGACGACCTCAGCAACGCGACGCGCAAGGCGCTGCGCAACATGATCGACTTCCTCGTCGCGGCGAAGGGCATGACGCGCGACGACGCCTATATGCTGGTCAGCGTCGCCGGCGATGTCGAGGTGACCGAGCTGGTCGACCGCAACAAGGGCGTGCACGTCGTGCTGCCGAAGCGGCTGTTCGCCGGCAAGTAACCCCGCCCGCCCCGGCCGCCCTCACCCCAACACCAGCCGCGTCATCGGCACGAAGCGGCGCGCCACCCAGACCGAGGCGAGCGCGGCGGCGAAGGTGACGGCGACCGTCAGATAGTTGGACGATCCGGTATAATGCCGCACGAATGACAGCCACACGATGTGCGACAGATAAATGCCCATCGTGCACCGCGCGACCGGCGCGACATTCCACCGCGCCGGCCATAGCCGCCCGCCCCACCAGGCGACGATGGCGGTGACGATGACGCCGACGGGATAGGTCAGGCTGACTCCCGGCAGGTGCGCAGCAGCGGCGATGGCAAGCGCGGCGAGCAGCAGCGCGGCGGCGATCGCCCGACCATAAGCGAGACGCGGCGCAAGCCCGAGCGCGATGCCGGCGAAAACCGCCGGCGCGGCATGCATCCACTGCGCCAGCGGCGGCGTCCACTCGGCCGACAGCGGCCGCCACCATGCGGCCGAGGCGAACAGCGGGGCCGCCGCAAGCAGCGCGGGCCAGAACAGCGCGGCCGGCGGCACGCGCGTCTTGATCGCGTTGAGCATGACCAGCACGCCGAACATGAAGGGCAGGAACCACAGATGCGGCGTCGACCCCTGGAGCAAAGCCAGCACGACATTGCCGTCGGGGATGAACGGATAGCCGCGCAACACTTTCAGCCCGCCATAGAAGACCAGCCAGAACAGCCACGGCACGATCAGCGCGCGCGCCAGCGCCACCGGCGAACGGACCCGCGTCGCATTGAAACCGAGATCGACGAACGGCGACAGGATCAGAAAGGCGATCAGCCCGGCATAAGCGAGGTCGTGAAACGCGGCCTCATCGTGAAACGCGACGATGCCGAAACAGGCAAGGATGCGCAGCAGCTCGATCGCCTGGGTGCGCGGCGCCTTCGCGGCCGCGTCGGGCGCGGGCGCCACGCGCATGTCCGCGCCATCGATCATCGTCACGCTGCCGCGACTACCAGCGCAGCGACATGCACGACAGGCCGGCATCGATCCGCGCGACATGGGTCGTGTCGAGCAGCATCAGGTGATGGCCCAGCCCGGCCAGCTGATCGGCGATGCGCGGATGATGCGCGGGAAGCAGCAGCGTGTCGTTGATACGCACGGCATTGGCCGCCGCCGCCTCGTCCGGCGCGAGCACGATCTGGCGAAAGCGCGAAAACAGCCCGCTCGCCGCGCCCTCGGGCGTGGTGAGGATCGTCTCCTCGTCGATCAGGCTGGCGATGGTCTTGAGGTGCAGCGCGCCGGCCGGCGGCACGACCATCATCGCGCGCCGGCCGAGCCGCGCCAGCGCCGCGCTCAGCGCGACCGCCCCGGCCGCGTCGGTGCGTGCCGACAGGCCGATCATCACGACGTCGGGCGTGACCATCACGTCGCCGCCATCGGCATGGCCGTCGTCCAGGACCTGCACATCGGCAAAATGCCGTTCGAGCGCGGGCCGCAGCAGCGCGGCCTCGTCGGCGCGGCTCGGCGCACCCGGCCGCAACACGATCGCGCCTTCGGGAAAAACCAACGCCGGATCCTCGACGAACAGCGCATCGGGATGCGCCTCGAGCGGATCGAGCATCGTCACGTCGAGCCCGCACGCGGCGAGCGCGCGGGCATAGCCGTCATGCTCGCGCACGACCGCGGCAAAGTCGGGCGCCGGCCCGTCCTGTGCGCTGAGGCCATCGACCACCGAGCGCCCCGGTGCCCGCACGATCGCCTGGGTGAAATCAAAGCATCGCATGACGATCGCGTTGTGCCGGGCATGGCGCGCGGGCGCAAGCACCGCGCGTTCCTCGTTGGGCGCTCAGACCGCCGTGTCGGGCTTGGTCGATGGGGCACCCCGGGCATTGCTGTGCGTGATCGCCACCCGCGTGCCGGGGTTGAGCCCGGTCACCGTCACCGTCGCATCGAGCTGATTCGCCAGCGCCTCGACGATGCCGGTGCCGAGCCCGGGCTTGGCGTCCGCCGGATCGTCCGGCATGCCGACGCCATTATCCTCGACCGTCAGCCGCCACCCGGTCGGGCGCGACCAATATTCGACCGTGATCCCGCCGTTATGCGCGGCTTCCGGAAAGGCATGCTTGAGCGCGTTGATGACGAGTTCGGTGACGATCAACCCGAGACTCACCGAGACTTCGCACGGCGCGGCGCTGTCGTCGACGATCGTTTCCAGCGTCAGCGCGTCATGGTCGAAGATCATCGACGCGCCGATGCTGTCGCACAGTTCCCCGAAATAGGATTTCAGCACGACATCGCCGGCGCGCGTCGCGGCAAGCTGGCGCTGCAGCGTCGCGATCGACATGACGCGGTGATGCGCGTCGTTGATCTGCGCACGCGCCTCGTCCGACTGCACCTTGCGCGCGCTCTGCATCAGCACGCTGGCGATGATCTGCAGGCTGTTGGCGACGCGGTGCTGCAGCTCCTGCATCAGCACGTGCTTTTCGCGGATGACGTCATCCTTCTGGCGCTCGATCCGGCGCAGGTCGGTGACGTCCTGGATGGCAACGGCGATCCGCGCATCGGCGCCGACATAATCGAGCAGGTGCGCGTTGACGACCAGCTGGCGCGTATCATGGCCCAGGCGCACCAGATCCATGTCATAGGCCTTGACCGCCGCATCGCCCGTCACGGTGGCGCGCAACAGCGACCGCAGCTGCCGCCCGCCCCACTCGCCCGTGCCGAGCGCGGGCAGCGTGGCGCCGGTGACGGCGGCGGGGTCGAGATCGAACGCGGTGCAGAAGGAGCTGCTCGCCGCGCGGACGGCCAGTTCTTCGTCGAGCAGCAGCAGCGGTGTGGCGGACGACATGACGAGAGCCAGACCGAGGCTCGTCTCGGCGGAATGGGCGATGGGCGTAATGAATTCCATGGCCGTAGCCTTTGGGGGCCGGAGACTCGCGGAGCGAAAGCCATACCCGGTAGCATCGACTCGGCTCCCGAACCGTCCGCGGTCCGCAAGCCGAGCATTTAACGTACGTTAACATGCTCGCTCGCCGCGACCTATCTTATTCCGATCGTCGCGCACGTCGCCCGTCGCGATGGCGATCGCGCGGCCCGCCGACTGGTACCGTTATCAATTTGGGTATGCACAACGTTGCGGCCTGCTCGGCGGCGCGACAAAATCGCCCGAGAACAGCCTGTCATGCTGCGCGCGGCAACGCCACGTCGGGTCTGACCGGGGGGGCGAGTGATGCATGGATTTTTCGAATAGCGCGGAGCAAATGATAACGTCACCCGCAGGCGGCGGCGCGCTGCCGGCTTCCCCGGCGCCCATCGACGTCGACGGAATGGCGGCGGATCAACCTGCCGCCGGCGAGGCGCTGCGCGCCGCGCGGCTCGCCCGAGACCTGACGATCGAGGACATCGCGGTCGAGACGCGCATCCCGGCGCGCGTGCTGCGCGCGATCGAGGCGAGCGATTTCGCCGATCCCGGCGCGCGCCCCGGCGCCATCGCCTTCGGCACGACTTATGCCCGCCGTCTCGGCGTGGACGAAGGCCGCGTCGCCGTGGCGGTGCGCGCGGCGCTGTCGCGCGTCGCGACGCGCGGCTACACGCCGATCGCCGGGATCGAGGAACAGCGCGACCGGCATGTCGCGATCGCCGCGGCGGCGACATTGTTCATCGCCTTTCTGATCGCCGTCGCGGGATGGTGCGCCTGGATGCTGCTTTGACCCCGGCGGCGGATGCCGCGCAGCATCGCGGCGCGCGGCTTGCCTTTTGTTCCCATTTTGTTCTAAACCGAATGCCCGCCGCGCGCGGTGATTCGATGACGATGGAGCAACCCGCATGGAGCATGATGGGCCGCTGCGTGCCGCGGCACGCGCGATCTACGACGCCTGTTATCCGAGTGACGACTGGGCGCCGTTCGGCTTCGACGAGGCCGAGCGTTATGGCACGGTGCATTACCGCCAGGCGGTAGGCGCGGCGCAACATGCCCGCGCGGCGTTGACCGGGCCGGGCGAGCAGGCGCGCCTGCTGTGACGGGCGGGGGCCATCGCGGCGCGCGGCCGGGTTATCCACCGGAATCGTATCGCGCCCGCTTGCCGAGGACGGAACCTCGTTGCCATGCTGGCGTTGAAGGACCGCGCGCAAGCAGGGGAATGACAATGCCATTACAGGGAGCGTTCGTGTGGAGCGGCCGGATCCAGGCCGGCATCGCGCTGTTCGCGCTGTCGCTGCTATGGCTGGCGGTGGTCGCGCCCAATGAGGTGGCGATTTCCTGCGCGATCGGCGGCGGCGCGTCGCTCGCGCTTTACGGGATCGGCGGCAGTCGCCTGTCGTTCGGCATCCTCGCCTTGCTGGCGCTGGTCACGCTGGGCTGCGCGCTGTTCGCTGCGCTGGTGCTGCATCGCTACGCCCTGCTGCCCGTCGCGCTGGGCGAGGCCGCCGCGATCATGCTGATCCGTCCGACCTATGGCGCGCGCGATTATGACGACGACAGCGTCATTCTCGGGCGCGTGTCGGCGGTACGCTGAGGTAACGTCCCGCTCAAAAATGCAGGTTGAGCACCACCGGCACGACATCATTGGACACATTGCCCGACAACCGGTGGAGATGCTGGTTGAGGTAACCGAACTCGATATCGGCATGGCGCGAGACGCGTAGCGACACCCCGGCAAAGACACGCAGCTGGTCGAAGGTCTCGCGCGTCGCACTGGTGCGGTTGAGCGCGATGAACGGCTCGGCCCACAGCACGGCAGACAGCGGCGAGCGCCCGATCGGCGCGACGACGCGCAGCTGCTCGCGCAGGCGCCACGCCAGCCCGTCATTCCCGACGATGAAACGCTGTTCGATCCGGGTGCGCGTGGTGAGCGTGGCCGGCCCGATCTTGCCGACCGTCCACACCAGTTGCTCGACGATCTGGTCCTCGATGCCATCGCGGCGCCCGACATTGTCGGTGACGAGATGGCCGCTGCTCACCGCAACCGTCAGCCGCGACGACAGCGCGCGCGCCAGCTGCAAGCGCCAGCGATACTGGTTGGCCCGTTGCCGCGGCGCGCGCGACACGCGCGCCAGCGTCTCCGCCGTCCCCGACCATTTGCCGCCCAGCGGCACGGTCACCGACAGCGCCGGCCATGCCTGCAACGGCCCATCCGCCCAGGCCGGGGCGGCGAGCAACAGGCACGGGGCGGACAGGAGAGCGAGGCGGCGCATCGCGGCGCCATAGCCGATCTTGCCGGCGATGCGCAGGGCGCGATGGGCGGCGGGCAGGCTCATCGCGTCCGCGTGGCCACGGCGTGCCGCCTGTGCGGGATCGGGTCGACCGACTCCCGCAGTCGTCGATAGTGGATTGCTTTCGGCCTTCGCCGCCCGATACTCGGATCGGGGTCGGCGAAGATCGGAATCGCCGTGATACGACGGGGGACGTATGTCGGTTGCGCGGTCATTGCTCGCATCTTTGTGTATCGGGGCGATGACCTCGCCGGCATTCGCGGCGCCGGAAAAGCCGATCACGGTGCTCGCGCGTGCCGGCGGCAGCATCGCGCAACGCGATGCCGATCGTGCGCAATGCGCAAAGATCGTCGCCGACGCGCCCGGCGCCGATATGCCCGACGTCACGCGAACGCCGATGCCGGCCGGCTATGGCGGCGGCGGGATGCCCGCGGCAATGGGCGCGTCGATCGCCTTTCTGATCATCGCGCTGATCGAGGACGGCAAGGCGCACCGCAAGGGCGAGGCTTTTTGCCTCGAAAATATGGGCTATGCGCCGGTGCCGCTGACCGCGGCGGAGAAGGCGGAATATCTCAAGCGCGATCCCGCCGCGCAGCGGGCATGGGAGGAACGCTTTCTGGCGACCGATCTCGCCGCGCGCATCGCCGCCGTGCTGACACCGACGGTGCCGCCCTTGCCCGCCTATCGCGATGCCCCGGCGACGATCGGCGGGCTGCGTTTCCTGCCCGAAAGCCTTGTCGCCACGACGGGTCCGGTGACCAAGGGCGGCGTCCTGCTGACCGGCAGGATCGAGCGCTGGCGTACCGCGACGCTCGACCATGACGTCGCCACCTCCGACGGACTGGTCAAGATCGCGGCAAAGGCCGGGGCGGTGTTCCACCAGGTCGATTACCGGTCGCAGCGCCACCCGTTGCTGCGCGATGCCGGATCGACGTGGTGCGGCCCGGTGATGCAGACCTCCGCCGGCGGTGCGCCCGCACCGAGCGTCTATTGCTTCAGCACCTTTCGCACCTTCTACGCCGTATTCCGACCGGCCGGCTTCGACTGGCTTGCCGGCCCCTATGATGGCGGCTTCGCGCTGGAGCCGATCACCGCGCCGATCGCGCTGACCGAGCGTGCCGGCGACGATCTGGGTCCGTTGACGCTCGACATCGTGCTGGCCGAACTCACCCCCAGCCGCGCCATGTTCGAAGGTTATGCCCGGCGCGGCGAGCGGCGCGTGCTGATCTGGTCGCGCCGGCTGAAGCGCGACAAACAGGGCGGCGTCACCCTGCCCTTATGGTCGCGCCGCGCGCTCATCGCGCCGGCATCGCTCACCGAAGTCACCGTCGCGCTGGACGACAAGGGCGACGGCACCGGGCTGCGCGACGTTTATTGAGGCCACGAAGCCGGGTGCGGCGCGTGCCGCCTACCAGGCCTGGTCCTTGTCATAGTGGCAATAAGCGGCGGGCGCGGGCGGCGCCTGATCGCCCGGCACCAGCGTCATGTGCCAGATACGCCAGCCGCTGCTCCAGATCGAACCGGAACCGCCGGTAAAATCGACCGCATAGAATTCGCCCGGCCTTGTGCCATCGGCATAGCTGGCCTGCCACACGCCGCGCGCCGTCGTCCCGTCGCCGCCGACGACGAAATTGACCGGCGTGAGCGTCGGCACCGGCGTATCGAGCAACGCCCCGAGCGCGGCGATCGGCACGACACCGTCCGGCCCCTTCCAGCTCACATCGGGGACCTTCATCGCAAAGACACGCTTAAAATCGCCCGCCTTCGCCCTGGCGCTGAGCGCAAAATAACCCTGCATCAACGTCGCCGCCGCGCTCGTCGCTTCGGCAATGCGCTTATCGGACGCGGGGACACCTGCACGACAGGCCCGCTCGCGCGCCGCCGCGGCCGCCTGCGAGGCCATCTCCCCGGCAATCTGGCCGATCCAGATCTGGCCCAGCGCCGGCACCGGCGCAATCGCCGCGACGCCGAGCAACGCCGCCACCATCATTTTAATACGCATGCGATTCTCCCCTTTCCCAGCCTATTACAGGGGGGATTGCGGCGTCCAGCGGGCTTTTGACCAAGCCGCTTCGACGTCGCATCGCACACCGATCGCAACGCGCCGCCGATGGCCGCGGCGGCATGTCGTGACGACCCGTAACCGCACCTTCGACGCGACCGCGCCGTCCGTGTTGCATAAAATGCACCACCGCCCCGCCCGCGCTGTCGAATCCGGTGCCGCCCGCGCGTCTTTGCGATAATCCCGTGCACGCCGTGCGGGAGGTGAGGGAGACGAACGATGCAGTACATCATGCTGATCTATGAGGATGAGCGCGGCTATGGGCCGGACAAGGCGGGCGACGCGATGAACCGGATCGTCGCCGGGCACATGGCGCTGAGCCAGGAGCTCGGCGCGAAGCAGCTGGGCGGCGCGGGTTTGCTGAACACGCCGACCGCAACGACGGTGCGCACCACCGCCGGCGGCGATAAGATCGTCCATGACGGCCCGTTTGCCGAAACGCGCGAGCAGCTCGGCGGCTATTATCTGATCGAGGCCGACGATCTCGACGATGCCATCGCCATCGCCCGGCGCATCCCGATCCTCGCCGAGGGCGCGGTCGAAATCCGCCCGCTGCTGGGCCAGGACCAGCGCAAGGCGGGCTGAGCGTGGCGGGCGCGCTCGATCGGGCAGTGCGCGCGCATGCCGGGCGGATCGTCGCGGCGCTCGCCGCGCGCTTTCGCGATCTCGATCTCGCCGAGGAGGCCTATGCCGATGCGTCCGAGGCGGCGGCGCGACGCTGGCCGATCGAGGGCGAACCCGACGATCCGCTGGCCTGGCTCTATCGCGTGGCCCAGCGCCGCGCGATCGACGCCACGCGCCGCGCAGCCGTGCGCCGCCGCCTACCGCCCGACCCGCCACCGCCGGCGGTGACGCCCGAAGACCATGTCGCCGACGAGGCCCGGCTGATCCCCGACGAGCGGTCGCGGCTGATCTTCGTCTGCTGCCATCCGGCGATCGCCGCCGAGGCGCGCGCGGCGCTCACCCTGCGTCTCGTCTGCGGCCTGTCCGCCGCCGAGATCGCCGCCGCCTTCC
This sequence comes from Parasphingomonas halimpatiens, assembly GCF_036663795.1. NCBI lineage: Bacteria > Pseudomonadati > Pseudomonadota > Alphaproteobacteria > Sphingomonadales > Sphingomonadaceae > Parasphingomonas > Parasphingomonas halimpatiens. Next base: position 324,143 of record NZ_JAXOJP010000001.1, on the reverse strand, counting down.
TCCCTCCCCGAGCCGACGCTGCTGCAACGCCTGACGCGCGCCAAGCGCAAGATCGCCGCCGCCGGGGTGCCGTTCACCCTCCCCGGCCCGGCCGATCGGGCGGCGCGGCTCGAGGCGGTGCTGGCGACGCTCGACATCGCCTATGCCCGGGCGCACGCCGACGCCGACGCCGACGCCGCCGGCGCCGGCCGGCATGCCGGCTTCGCCAGCGAGATTCTCGCGCTCACCGCGACGCTGGCGACGCTGCTGCCCGACCAGGGCGAGGTGCTCGGCCTCGCCGCGCTGGTGCGCTATGCCGAGGCGCGGCGGCCGGCGCGGGTCGATGCCGAGGGCGCGATGATCCCGCTGTCCGAGCAGGACCCGGCGCTGTGGCGGCGGCCGCTGATCGACGAGGCCGATCGCTTTCTCCACCGCGCCGGCAATCTCGGCGCGTTCGGGCCGCGCGCGCTCAACGCGGCGATCCACGGCCTGTGGTGCGCGCGCGCCAGCCGCGACGAGCCGGTGGCGTGGCCGACGATCCTGCAGCTTTACGACGCCATGCTGCGGCAGCGCGACGACGTGATCGTCCGCCTCAACCGCGCGGTCGCGCTGGCCGAGCTGACCGGGCCGCAAGCCGCGCTCGACGAGATCGACCGCCTCGCCGACGCGCGCCTCGCCGGCTTCCAGCCCTGGCACGCGCTGCGCGCCGACCTGCTGCGCCGGCTGGGCCGCGCCGCGGAAAGCCGCGCCAGCTACGACCAGGCGATCGCGCTCGCCGAAGGACCGGCGGAAAAAGCGTGGCTGGCGCGGCGGCGGCCGTGAGGCGGGAGGACGCGTTCAAAGCCTTGGCGAACAGGCGGGAGACGTGGCACGCTCCCGACAATGAATTGCAGCCTGTCCTTCACCTATGAATTCAACCGCGACGGCGATGATTTCGGCTGGCTGCGCGCCCATCTGCACACGCCCGAGTTCAGCGGCCGCAACGGCATGTGGGTGCAATGGCAGGACGTGGTGGATTTCGCGGCGACGTTGGGGCGCTTCCCGCTCACCGTCGCCGATCCGGTCGCCTGCGACTGGGGCTTTGGCGAGAAAGGACGCTATACCGCCATCACCCGGCTCAGCATTGCCCCTACCGGCGCGAGCGGCGCGGTGGTCGCCGAGGTGGCGCTCGCCAATTATTACGCGCCCGAAAACAGCTGTCGGGTTCGTTTCGATACCGACTATCCGTCCCTGATCCGCTTCCAGCACGAGATCGAGGCGATGATGCGGCGCGACATCCCCACGGCAACGCTGATGGGCTCGTCCACTGACAATCGCTGAGCCTGCCACCCGCAGCGCTGCCACATCGAGGTCGCGTCATCGGCGTGCCCCGATGCGCAACGCGCGTCATCCCCGCCACTTGGCGATGGCGCGATCATAGGCCTGTTGCGCGCGGGCGAGACCGTCGGCGAGCGCCGCGGCCTCTTCCGCCTGGCGCCGCTCCAGCGCCCGGCGCTCGCGCGCCAGCGCTTCCTCGCGTTGCCGCAGCGCCGTCAATTGATCGCGGTGGTCCCTTTCCGCCCGTTCGACCGCGTCTTGCGCGGCGTCCAGCGTCGCGCGGCTTGGTCGCGGCCTCGCCTTGGGCTTGCGGGCGACGGGCTTCGCGGCCGCGGCGACCTTTTCGAGGTTAGGCGGTTCGTCACGCGTCCGCTGAGGCTTGGCCTTGTCGGCAGGCAAGGCCGCGAAATGCTCCGCCGCCGAGCCGCGCGTGCGGCGGATCACCACGCCGGGCTGCGCCAGCGGATCGGCGGTCAGCGCCGGATCGGTGACCACATCCGCCATGCCGCGCGCGAACAGATCGGCGTCGCTGCCCCATGCTTCGAGCGCGGCCTTGCGGCTCGGCGCCGCGACATAGGCGTCGTGAAACCCGATCGGCGTGCGAAAGACCTTGAGCTGGCGCGGCATGATGAAGCGCTCAATGCGTGAGACGGCGTCGCGGGTGCGCGCAACCCGATCAGGCGGGCTCGGGCGGCGCGACGAGACAGGCCTTGCCGTAATCGCGCTCCGCCGCCGCCATGACGGCCTGCCTGACCGTCGGATCGATCCGCACCCCGGTCTTGTAGATCGACGGCAGCGCGACGCGCACGCCGACGAAGATCGTCGCATTGTCACGCCGCAGCATCTCGACCGCACGCAGGATCTGGCCGCGCTCGGCCTCAGACAGCGGCCCGCCGGTCCTGCTCAGCGCGGCAAGGTCCGCGCCGTCGTTGAATTCCTTGACATTGGCCTGGTTGAGCGCCGGGATTGCGGCATAGGCCAGCGTCCAGCGATGCATCGTCTCGCTCGGCAGATGCAGCGACACGTCGGAGGCATTGGCGGCGGAAAAGGCCAGCGAATCCCATGTCCAGAACGGCGTGCGGTGGCGCGCGATCAGCGCGACCATCTCGGCGCGGCCGACAGGCTTCTCCGCGCCGGCGCGGATCGCGTCGAGCGCGTCGTCGATGCACCGGTGCATGGCGTAGCGGCCCCACACCTGCGGCCCATCGTCCTTGCTCAGCTCGCGCCGCATCGCCTCTTCGGCCGCCTCGGTCTTGTGGCGCCACTCGACCCCCTGCACCGCCTGTTCGGCGCCGAGCGCGATGAGCACACCGATGACGATGATCCCGACTTCCTTGGCCAGCGCGCGCCAGCCATGCACCATCTTCGGGATGTGGATTTCCATCTGCGCGCTGCCCCCCGGTTCGATCGCTTTCGCTCAGCTTCAAGCGGAGAAGCGGCGGCGACGCAATGGGCTATGGGCTGGGCTTCGGCCTCGGTTCGTCTCTCTCGAACCGTCGCGCTTATAACAGACTGGCCTGAAAGCTCATCGGTGTCAGCGCGACGTGCGCATCGAGCGGCGGGCGGATCTCGAACGCGCGCGGCGCGCGCGCAAAGTCCCATAGCCGCACGAGGCACCAGTCATCGCGCCGCGCCTCGGCGACGGCCAGTTCGTTGCGGGTGATATGGAAGGGCGTGCGTTCCCAGCCATTGGTCGTTTTGACCTCGATTAGCCTCGCGCCGCCGGTCGGCGTGAAGCTGGCAATGTCGTAACCCGCGCCATCGCCATCCTCGTCCGATACCCATCTGACACTGCGGGCAAGGTCGTGCCGCCCTTCATGGGCGAGTGCCATGCGTTCGTGCGCCAGCACGCGTTCTTCGCCGGCGCGACCGAGCGCCCGATTGCGCGCGTCGCGCTCGGCGACGTCGAAGCGGCGTGCGATACCCGTCATCTGTGCCAGTTCGTCCGGGGGCGGTGCATTTCGCTGCGCCGGTGGCGGACCGATCCATAAGGGTGCGGCCTCCGCCACCCGCGCCGCGCCGACAGCAGCCGGCGGACGCGACAGCCAGGCCGGGTGAAGGGCGAGCCAGCGCGCCACCGCGTCGATGAGGCGGTCCTGATAATTTAACGCGGGCAGATAACCCGTCACCCATGCCTCGCCGAGCCCCTTTAAAACCGCGCTGACATTCTGGTGCTTGAACTCAATCGATCCGCGCGTGCGACCAATCGCCGATTGCAGGGCACGGTTGTGCGCTGCCTTGTTGTAGCTGCGCCCCGCGAGATCGTCGGCAAGCATCGCGAAATAATCAGCCACGAGCCCGTCATTCTGGGCATCGGTCCAATCGTCGCGTGACATGGCCGCAGGCTATCCAAGGAAAAGCGCGATGTCACGGCATGACGCATTGCTCACCCCCGCAGCTCCGCATACAAATCCCCCTCCTCCCCACGCGCCCGCCCCGCACCACTCCACCGCGTGCGATCGAGATAGGCCGGCTTCGCGCGCGGCAGCACCGGCTCGGCGAAGGTGCAGGCCAGCGCATCGGCATCGTCGGGCGAGGCCAGCCCGCGCGCCTTCATATGTTTCTTTTCCTCGAGCAGCACGGCCTGGTCGGCGTTGAAGCCGTAATGCGGCCCGGTCAGGTCGTCGGCCAGGCCCTGATGGTCGGGGATGCAGCCGCCGCCGCCCGGGCCGTCCCACGCGCCGGCGCCCGCCCCGCCGAGCCAGGCGCGCAGGTTGGTCCACATCTCGGCGCGCTTGTTGGCGACGCGGATGCGTGTCTCGCCGGCCCAGCGCGCCTCGCGCACCCGCGTGCTGCCGAACCACACCTCGGCGACCAGCGTATCGGGCAGCAATTGCCGCAACCGGTCGATCACCGCCGCGCCGATATTGCCGGCATCGACGAAGATCTCGTCGGGAAACCAGCGCGCCGCCTCCAGCGCGATATCGCCGGCCAGCGTCATCGCGTCCTGGTGAAACCAGCGCTTCCACGGCCGGCTGCGCGCATCGCGGCCGCACCGGATCGCCAGCGTCGAATGGTCGTCGCCATAACGCGCGCAATCGACCCCGAAGATCACCGGATCGCCCGACAACCCCGGCGGCGGCTCGCGCGTCCGCGCCGCGCTGACCACATCCTGCGCGATGAACTGCATCGACGAGGCGCTGGGGAATTGCCCGCGCACACGCACCCGCACGATGTCGCTGTCCTCGCCATAGGTCGCGACCAGTTCGTCGAGATAGGGTTTGTTGGTCCCCTCGACCGTGCGGCTGTCGATCTGGCCGGTGTTCCACAAATGGCGGTGACGGCCGAAAATCTCGCGGAACGGCCCGCTGTTGATCGTCGGGTTGCCGAAGGCGAGAAAGATGATCTCGGTCGCGACATCGGTCAGCGCGCCCAGCGCCACCTCCCACACCCGCGCATCGATACCCGAGGCTTCGTCGAACACCAGCACCAGCCGCCGCCCCTTGTTGTGCAGCCCGGCAAAGGCCTCGGTGTTGGTCGCCGACCAGGTGACGAGATCGGCCCGCCAGCTTTTGTCGCGGCCCGGCGCGGTCGAGATCAGCGCGGTCGCGGTCGGGCGGAACCAGTCGGCGGTGACCGCGAGGTTGGACCATTTCGCCAGCTCGGGCGCGGTCTTGGTCAGCAGCTGGCTCTCGGTATTGGCGGTGATGACGATGCGCGTGTCCTCGCAGGTGTCGAGCGCCCACTTCACGATCATCGCGATCAGCGCCGACTTGCCGATGCCATGCCCACTGGCGCGCGCGACGCGGCACGGCCGGTGGCGCGTCGCCGGATCGGCGAGATGCCGGCCGATCGCCGCCAGCACATCGCGCTGCCACTTGCGCGGGCCGTTCTCACCCGCCAGCGGCCCCACCCCCCAGGCATAGGCGTAGAGCGCATGGCCGAGCGGGCTGTGGCAATGCCCGGCAATGTCGCGCGCGATGGTCGCGGGGGTGGCCCTGCTCACGCCTCCTCGTCCTTCAGCCCTTCGATGACCTGCCGGCGGCGCTGCGCGACGATCGCGGCGATGTCGATCGCCGGCGCGGCCTCGACCTCGCCACGCGGGCGCCCCCAGCCGCGATCGAGCAGCGCATTGGCCGCCGCGATCCGCGCGGGCGCGGTCACCGATTCCTCGGTCATGATCGTCACCAGCACCGCGACCGCCGCCTGGGTTTGTGCGCGAGCTAGGTCGGTGAGCAGGCGGGCGGACGGGCGTTTGGTGGCCATGTTCATTCTCCTTTATTTCCTTCCCCGGCGAAGGCCGGGGCCCAGTTTGACGATGTTCGTGATGGAGCGCGCCGCGCCGTTACCCATCTCCTCCCAACTGGGCCCCGGTCTTCGCCGGGGAACAGGAAGGGAGCTGGTGCGCGCCTGGTCACCGCCCCTTGTTGCGATGGCGCCACCCGACCCACACCAGCTCGAGCAGCAATTCGGGCATGCTCATCCCCTCCTCACGCGCGGCGTTGAGCATCTGGCGCGCGAGATCGGGCTCGCTGCGCCGCAGCGCCTCGGTCGCCAGCGAGGGCAGCCGCTTGGGCCGTTTCAGCGTGCGCCAGTGGGGCGTGGTGTTGCGCGGTGGGGCGGTCTTGCGCCCCGTCGCCAGCACGGTGAATTGCCGCCCGCGCTGGAACTTGGTGGTGGCGATCAACCCGGCACGTTCGAGCGCGCGGCACGCCGCGGCCTGGGTCGACCCGGCGACATTCTCGCTGCCGATCGCCGCATCGAGTTCGGCGGCGGTGACATAGCGCCCCTCATTCGCCGCCGCCTCGATGCAGCGAAACGCCAGGATGTGCGACGGGTAGAGCGTGCCGGGCAAGGCGATGCGGGCGGGCGGCGGGACGGGCTGGTCGGTCATGACATGGCTCCCGATGTGAGGGCTTGCGGCGTCGCGGCGGCCCAGGGCTGGGCGGCGAGTCGGGCGAGATAGGCGGCGCGCTCATCGGCGCTCATCGCCGGGCGCGGCGGCGCGGTGGTGCCGGCGGGCGGGGCGCGGCCGAATTTCTCGTCGCGCATCACCATCCCGTGAATCGTCACGACGCGATTGGCCCAGGTCGCCACCCAATCGGCATTGCGCCCACGGCGCCCGCGCCAATAACCCGCGAACGCCTCGCCTTGTGCGGCATAGCTTTCGGCGCGCCACTGCGCGGCACAGGCGCGCGCGTTGGGCGGCAGATCGGCGATAGGGGGGACCACCCAATCCCCCGGTAGAAAAGTTTTCGCGACCCCACCCGCTGCTGCCAGCGGGGGATTCCCTTTCTTAGATTCTTCCCTTCTTTTATCTGTGTCCGGCCGCTGTCCGGCCAGTGTCTCGCCGCGCGTCCCGGCGCCTGTCTCGCGATCGTCGCCGGTCGCCTGATAAAAGTCGTAATTGCATATCGTTATGACCAACACGCCGTGTCCGACGCTGGTCTCGATCATGGTCTGGTCGCGAAGGCGTGCGAAAAGCCGCTCGACCCAGCCCTTGGGTCGATCCATCGTCGCCGCGAAATCGCGGATCGACAGCGCGAGTTGCCCGCGCCGCAGCCCGATCATTCGCTCCTTGTAGCGCACGCGCCCCGCTTGCCAGCCGGCGCGCAGCACCAACCAGGCAAAGGCCATCGCCTCGGCATCGTTGCGGAAGGCCGGATGGCCGAGCAGCGACCGGTGGATGCGGGCATAGCCATTGGCGGGACCGCCCCGGTCGAGCGGGGCGCTGCTGCTTGATTCACTGTCTTGCATGCCATCGCGATATTGCGATATTTCTCACATTGCAATGCTATTGTGCGAAATATCTCAAATAGCGCCGCCGCTAACGATGTGCGATCCTTCGCACATGACCGACACTCCCGCCGCCAACATCGTCGCCCTGCTCGAGGCGGCCCGCCCGCACGACGACGCTGGCAAGCCGCTGTCGGATCGGCGCTGGTGCCTCGACGCCGGGGTCAATACCGGCTTCTGGCGTGATCTGCGCAAGGGCACGATGCCGCGCATCGACACGGTCGAGGCGCTGGCGCGCACCGCCGGGCTGAGCCTTTCCGCGCTGCTCGCCGGCGACCCCGCCCCCGCGCCGGCCGACACGTTGCCTAATGCAGCCGAACTCGCGCAAATGCTGGCCGATGTGCAGGCCGAGCTGCCGGCGGGCACCGCCCTCGCGGACTATCCGCCATTCGTCGGGCCAGCGCTGCTGACGCGGCTTCGGCTATTCGCAGCGGGGCATCGTAAAGCCGCCGATCCGCCGCCAGCGCCCGCTCGCGATACAGCCGCTCGATCTCGCCGTGCCACCACGCCAACCGCTCGGGCATGATCGCACATTCGAGCAGGCACGTCCGGCACCCGACATCGCATTGCGGTTCCTGAAGCACGATCGGTTCGAGTCGCGTGGCGGTGGGCATGTTCTGGTTGTGTTCCGTATTATCCTACCTGTCTAGGATTTTTCCTGCCCTAAAATCCTCGCCCATTGCCAGCCAGTGCGGCACATCTCCCGGCTGGTGAGACAAGCCTCGACACGCTACGCCACAGTAATGCGCTCACGCCCCCTCGTCCTGCTGGTGGTGGCAATTGCCGCAGCGCTGGCGATCGGCTGGTGGGGCTGGCAGACCGGCCGCATCGGCGCCCCGACCAGGGTAGCACGCGACAATCCGTCATCGGACGAACGCGCCGCGCGCCTGATGCCGCGGATCGACAAGCATTTCGTCGCCGACAACCGCCACGGCCAGCCGCGCGGCCCCGACGGCGTCACCTTCTACGAACAGCCCACCCTCGTCGGTGGCTCCCTTTGCCGCATCGGGACCTACACGCTGGCGGCGCATGTCGTCGCAAACACGCCCGACAACGACGTGAAGGTCGGCGAGCGGTTCGGTATCTGGAAGCGGCCGACCTCGCCCGACCAGCCGGCGCCCGCCGGCCAGAAAGCCTGCGCCGCCTATCGCGACTTCGATCACATGATCCGGGCGGACAGCCCATCCGCCGCCATGCGCGGTGCCGATCTGCTCGATGCGATGATCGCGAGGGCGCAGTCGGGCCGGCTCGACGTTCCCCATTCCTGCCAGGACACGACGCAGGCCAAGCGGCCGGATGACAGCGCGCCCTGCGATGCGATCGCGCTGCTCAAGCGGATGACGGTCAAGCAATTGGGCGACGTGGCCAGCCATTCCCGAAAGGACGCGCAAGGTTCATCGATCTTCGACGACGAACTGACGCTGTGGACCGGCCAGGATCGCGGTCGCCAATTCGTCATCCTCAGGATCGTCGCTGAACAGCGTGACGATCGGCCATCGAGCAATGGGGCCAAAGTGGTCTCGCTGCATGCCTCGATCGGCGCGATCGATTGAGCGCCCGAAAGCGGCGCTCACCACAACCACACGGCGCGCCGGGAAGGAGCAGCCCTTACCCGTCTCGCCGCCATCTTCGGCCTCGCCCTCAAGCGCGGTACCCGCCAGTGCAGCCAGATGATTGGTTCGCGCAGAGGCGCAGAGGCACAGAGTATCTCGCGGCGCTGTCGCGATCATGACCGTGTGATAGAGGGGATCGATGATGAACGCGCGGCATGAACGTCGCGGGCAATCGTCACTGCGGGTGTGGGCCCTGCGGGTTGCAAAACGCCTTTGGCGGCGAACTGGAATCCAGTTCGTAGGTCACAGTAATGATACCGCAACCGCCGTCGAAAACCATCTGCATATCGCCCATAAGCACGCGGCGAACCGGCGGAGGCAGAGGCCCATGGCCACCGTCAGCTATCTCCACCGTCAAACGGTGGTCAATCAACTGCCCAAGGATCATGTCCTTTCCATCGACGCGTGCTTGGGTGTATTTTCGATCATAGTTTTCAAGAGGCTCCGCGCCTGTTGGCATGACGATGCGCGCTTCCATCGCCGCCACGACAGCGCCATCGGGGATCCGATTATCGGTAATCACGGGATCGGCCTGCCATGAGCCCATGAGCGCGAGCAGAAAAATCAGGAACGTCATATGATTGTGGCTCCTTGAGGGGCAGATTAGCCGCCGCGCCGAACTGATACAATCGTTACACGCGCCATTGGGTTGTCAGACGCCAAGATCGCAGGAAAACTCCTAGACAGGTAGGAGAATCCGGAACACAACCGGAAAAGGCGCGAAGAAGAAACCTCTCTGCGCCTCTGCGCCTCTGCGCGAACAAATAACCGGTTCGAAGCCAGGCCATGTACGGAAGCACGCATGACACGCATCATCGCCGCCGCCCTCGCTTATTTCGCCATCGTCTTCGGCCTCGGTTTCCTGCTCGGCACGATCCGTGTCCTGTTCGTCATCCCGCGCATCGGCGAGACGGCGGCGGTGCTGGTCGAACTGCCGGTGATGCTGGCGGCGAGCTGGGTCGCGGCGGGCTGGTGCGTGCGGCGCTTCGCCGTCCCGCCGCAAACTTCGCCGCGGCTGGCGATGGGTTTGCTCGCCTTCGCGCTGGTGATGGTCGCCGAATTCGGCCTGGCCGTGCTGTTGTTCGGCCAGACCCCGGCGCAGCATTTCGCCGGCTATCGCCACTTTGCCGCGGCGGCGGGTCTCGCCGCGCAAGGCGCGTATGCGCTGTTCCCGGCGCTGCGCCGCGCCGTACCGTCCTGAGTTGTCCGCCGCCAACCGCCCCCTATATCGCGCCTGTGATTTCCCGACGAGGAGCAAGCCGATGTCCGTCACCGTGATCTACAAGACCAGCGCCACCGCAACCGGCGGCCGCGACGGACGCACGCGCAGCGACGACGGCAGCGTCGATGTCACGCTCGTCATCCCGAAGGAAATGGGCGGCCCCGGCGGCGTCGGCGCCAATCCCGAAAAGCTGTTCGCGGCCGGCTATTCGGCCTGTTTCCTCAGCGCGATGAAGGCGATGTCGGGCAAGGTCGGCGTCAAGGTGCCGGCCGATGCCAGCGTCACCGCCGAGATCGGCTTCGGCCCGCGCGCCGAGGGCGGTTTCGGCATCACCGCCGACCTGACCGTCAGCATGCCCGGCGTCGACCGGGCCGAGGCCGAAAAGCTCGTCCATGCCGCGCATGAGGTCTGCCCCTATTCCAACGCCACGCGCGGCAATGTCGATGTCGGGCTGACCGTGGCATAAGGCGTTGCCCGGCTGACGATCTCCGCTATCCTGCCGCCGGGGATAGCGGGGGCGTCATCATGGCATTGTCGGTCATCGGCTCGGGCTTCGGCCGCACGGGCACGCGCTCGCTCAAGGATGCGCTGGAACTGCTCGGGTTCGGGCCGTGCCACCATATGGAGGAGGTGTTCCCGAATCCAAAGCAGGTCGATTTTTGGTGCGCTGTCGCGCGTGACGAGCCGGTCGACTGGGACGAAGTCTTTGCCGGCTATGGCGCACAGATCGACTGGCCGGGCGCGCATGTCTGGCGGGAACTTGCCGCGGCTTATCCGGACGCCAGGGTGATCCATAGCGTGCGACCGCCCGAGGCATGGTGGAACAGTTTTTCGGGGACGATCGGCAAGTTCCTGGCGATCTATCGCGGCCTGCCGATGCCGCCGCATGTCGCCGCGATGAGCGCGGCGGTCGAGACGATCGTCGGCACGCAGACCTTTGGCGGCCGCGCTACCGACAAGGACCATGCCCTGGCCGCCTATGCCCGGCGCGAGGCCGATGTCCGCGCGGCGATCCCGGCCGAACGGTTGCTGGTGTTCGACGTCGCGCAAGGATGGGCGCCGCTATGCGCGTTCCTCGGCGTCGCGGTGCCCGACACGCCCTTTCCGCGCACCAACAGTCGCGACGATTTCTGGGTGAAGTTCGGCGGCGAGCCCGCCTGACGCCTGCCCGACGCCCTACCGGGTACCGCCATCGGCGGCACCCGGCGTACGCGTATCAGCCGCTATTCTTGCCGCGCATCCCGTCGACGCTCCACGCGCCCGGCCCGGCGGCGGCGATGTAGAGGAAGATGAAGCAGAACAGGATCGCCGCGTCGCCGCCATTGAGCGCCGGCCAGAAGGTCTTCGACCCGTGCGCCATGAAATAGGCCACCGCCATCTCGCCGGCGCAAACAAAGGCGGCGAGCCGGGTGAACAGCCCAAGCGCGATCAGCGCGCCGCCGCCGACCTCCAGCACTGCGGCGGCGACGAGCATCGCCGGCAGGGGTGACGGCGCGCCGGGCTGCGCCGCCGGAAAGGCGAACAGCTTCATCAGCCCATGTTCCATGAACAGCAGCGCCGCCATGATGCGCAGCAGCGCGCGCAGTTGCGGCCCGCGATTGTCGAGAAAGCCCATTGTCACCCCCTATTGCCGTGGTCCGCCCAGCCTGAACCGATGCGGCAGGCGGGTCAATCGACGCGAACGCGGCGCGGCGGCTCAGGAAAATGTCCGCTCCAGACGATCGAGCGAATCGCCCCTCCTCCAGCGCCGCGCGGCGGGGGTGAGCAGCAAGGCACAGGCGATGAGTTGCACCGCGACATGCGCCACGCCCAGCCAGGTCCAGCCGGGAATCTTGCCCGGCGCCATCGCCTGCAGCATGAGCGGCCGACCGATCGTAAAGACTACCGCCACATCGCAGACGCTCCACAGAATCGCGAACCACATCGCGATCCTGCTGCCCGAACGCGAGATGCGCAGCATCACCGCGACCACCAGCGCCGCCATGATCAGATACCGCATGACGATCGCGACGTTGAGGGCGTAACGCCACGGCACGCCCGACATCATGAAGGTTTCCAGCGCGCCCAGCAGCAGCGTCGCGACGATCAACCGCTCGAACCAGATGATCGGCGCCGGACGCATGCTCCGTTGCCCGATCATTGCCGACACGCACCGAGCACATGCGCCAGCGTCGAATAATGCGACAGCCCCGCCAGGCGGTGCACCGCCACGACATTGGGGAGCGCTGCCGCCAGCGCATCGGCCATCGCGATCGGCGTCCAAGTGTCCGCATCGCCGTGCCACAAGGTCACCGGCGCCGTCACCTCGGCCAAAACCGAAGACCATGGCGCAACATAGGCCAGCAGCTCGCGACGATAACCCGGCGCCCCGTCGCGCAGCGCCGCGGCGAGGATCGCGCGGATGCCATCGCGAAAACCCGGCGCGCCGACCAGCGCGCGATCGGCCCCCGCCGCACCGGCAAAGACCATGCGATAGAGCAGGGCCGGCGCCACCCGCATCAGCAGTGCCTGGAAACGCAGCAACGCGGCAAAACGCCATGGCGACCCCTGCGCCGCGCGGAACACCGGCGCGCCGGCCATCGCGGCGAGATAATCGCCGCTCTCCAGCGGCGCCGCGGCCGCGATCAGGTCGATCCGCGTCACCCGCGCACCGAGCCGCGCCGCCAGTTGCAACGCGACGAACGCGCCGAGCGAGAAGCCGACCAGCGCGACCGGCTCCCCGGCGAAGCGCGCGTCGATCGCCGCCGCCAGCGCGTCCCAGTCCGCTGGCGCATCACCGGTGCGGTCGGGCGCGTACAGGTCGCATCCCGCAAAGGGCGCGCCGCCGAATAGCGCCAGCTCGCCCGGGCCGCCGGGCACGCCGTGGAGATAGACGATGCGGCACGGCGCGGTCATGCGTGCTTCCTGACGCGTTGCGCGGGTTATGGGAAGCCGGAAGCCCGTGATTCAATTTTCGCCGATTTGGTCCATGGCAGCATGCGCGCATCGCTTCGAGCCGGTAAGCGCCTGCTCTTTCGCATCGTCGATCCAGCCGGGAACGCGCCCCTGCTTGGCGCGAATTCCCACGCGGCGGGACAGCGATTTCTCCCCTGCTCCCCGCTCTCTTCTCCCGTGCTTTTCGCCAGCAGGGGAGAAGCTCATCAAGCCATTGCAGTATAAGGGATAAATCCGCACAAAAAATCGCTGGATCAGGGTAGATTTTCTGCATCATTCGACGACGAGACCGCAAGAGTGCCCGGTGGCGGCGCAGCGCCGGCGCAACGCACCGGAACACGGCACCTGGCATGCGGCGATCAACCGCGGGTCGGTGCGCGGCGACGCTGGCGGTCGGCGCTTGGCCGCGTATTTCGGGGACGCAATACTAAACTGCCTATGCCCGAATCGACGGCGACAAAATCGGCCACGACCGCCTTAACGAAAACCGATACCGGCGGATGATGTGTTCGACGTGCATCTGACAAAACTGCGCGCGAAAGACATTTGATATGAACGGACATCGTCCATTCCCGGCATTGAAAAAGGCTGGAGCGCCGATCGCCTTGCCGCGAACGTGCGCCGCAAGGAAGTGCTGGCAGACAAGCGTTTCCCGCCAGCAGCGCCGAGCGCGCGATAATCCTGCACGAAGGTCATTTCCGGCCTGCTGGACAAGGCGCCCGCCACCGTTACGCTACACGGTAGCGCAGCCACCCGAAATACCGCCTCACACCATATGGAGTTACCCTGCATGAACGACGTGACGGCCCCGCCCCTGCAACGCGTGCTCGGCCCGATCGGCGTGACGATGCTGACGCTTTCGGTCCTCTCGCCCGGTGCCTCGGTGCTGGTCGCCGGGGCCGATATCCTGCACCAGGCCGGCACCGGGGCGGCGCTGGCGTTTCTGCTGGGTGGCCTGCTGACGCTGATCTTCACCTTCGCCCAGGCCGAGCTCGGCTCCTCCTTCCCGCTCGCCGGCGGCGACTATGCGACGATCGGCAACACGCTGGGCCCGCGCGCCGGCTTCGTGCAGTTCGGCGTCAACCTGCTCCAAACGCCGGTGTTCATCGCCGTCTCGGCAACCGGCGTCGGGCTTTATCTGCACGTGCTGGCGCCGGGCCTGCCCGCCCTCGGCATCGCGCTTGCCGCGCTGGCGCTGGCGGCGGCGATCGCGCTGCTCAACATCCGCACCGGCGCCCTGCTGACCGGCACCTTCCTCGTCGTCGAACTCGGCGCGCTGGCGCTGATCGCGCTGCTCGGCTTCATGCACCCGGTGCAATCGCTGGGCGCCGTCTTCACCGCGCCGCTGGCCTTTGCCGGCGGCGCGCCGACGCACCTGACGCTCGCCGGCATGGGGCTGGCCGTGGCGGCGGCGTCCTGGGCGACGAGCGGCGCAGGCCAGGCGATCTATTTCAGCGAGGAGATGCACGCCCCCGCCAGCGTCGGCCGGCTGGTCATCGCCATCGTGATGATGACCATCCTGTTCGAGTTCGTGCCGGTGCTCGGCATCGTCATCGGCACCGAGCATCTGCCTTCGGTATTCTCGAGCGACGCGCCGTTCACCGCCTTCCTCGCCGAGCGCGCCTCGCCGCTGATCGCGACCCTGGTGACGATCGGCGTCATCGCCGCGCTGTTCAACGCGCTGGTCTCGGGCATCACCTGCTATGGTCGCTTTCTCTACAGCTCGGGCCGCGACCGCATCTGGAGCGCGCCGATCAACCGGGCGCTGGTGCGCATCCATGCCCGTTTCGGGTCACCATGGATCGCCACGCTGGTCGTCGCACTCTCGGCGGTGGCGTGCTGCTTTCTCGGCCTGTCGCGGCTGATCGTGCTCGCCTCGGGCTGCGGCATCGCGCAATGGGTGCTGCTCAACATCGCCGGCATCGTCGGGCGGCGGCGCGGGCTGACCGGTGGTCCGGGCACCTATCGCGCGCCGCTGTTCCCGCTGACGCACATCGTCAGCCTGATCGGCGCGGCCGCGCTGGCGATCATCGCCTGGCAGGATGTCGCGAGCGGCCGCCCGGGGGTGATCGCGGTTGCGACAGTGATCCTGCTGTCGTTGCTCTACCACCGCTTCGTGCTCGATCGTCGCGGCGCACGCTGGACGATGGTCAGCGCCGCGGCGGACGCGACGGCCTGAAGCGGCCGCGCGGCGCTGTACCCTGGCGGGAATGTGCTACGGCACATCCCGCTCGCATCACGCCGCGATTTCGGTAAACTGTGTGCAGAATCGGGGGGTTCGATGGCGCAACTGCTTTACGAAATCTGGGTCAATACCGATGGCACGCGGCGCTCGCTCTGTGCCGTCTCGCCGGTCGATGACGAGCTGCGCGCGCGGCTCGATCGCGGGTACCGGCTGGCGCATCGCTTCTGGGCGGCGTCGCGCTTCGCCGCGCTCCGCGAGGAGCATCGCCGGTTCGGCCAAGGCCCGTTCCGCCCGCGCCCCGGCGAGCGCGACCAGGTCCATGACGAGGCGACCGCCGCAGCGCAACGCGCCTATCTCGCGATCCGCCCGAGCTGCCGCCGCATGCTCGCGCCGGCGGCCGGCGGCGTGGTGCGCCGCGCGCCACCGTGCCGCGAACTGCCGATGCCGCCGCGCGCCCAGGCCGGGCTGTGGCGCTACCGCTTCCGCGCCCGGCGCCGCGCGCTGCGCCACGCCTGTCGGATGCGCACCGCCGCCTGATCGCCGGCGCTACGCATCATCACGGATATTCGGACGCGCTCGATGGTTGTGTAGGCAAAACACATTTCGGAGACCGGCAATGCTCGAACATGTCCCTACCTGGCTCGGCGCCTTGCTGCACAATGTCCGCGCCGGCCATGCCAAGCTCAGCGCGGTCGACCCCCATCTTGCCACCGACAGCTTCATCGACCTGTCGAGCCCGGCCTTCGCCAATGGCGGCCGCCTGGCCGATCGCTTCACCGCCGATGGCGCCGGCGTCTCGCCGCCGCTCAACTGGGGTGAGCTGCCGGCGGCAACGCAGGCGCTGGTGCTGATCGTCGAGGACCCCGACGCGCCGGCGCTACGCCCACTGGTCCATGCCATCGTCGCCGACATGGCGCCCGAGACGCGAGAGTTGGCCGAAGGCACGATCGTCCCCGATGGCGGCGGCGACGATGATCGCGGCGATGTCGGGCTCAACAGCGGCTTCGTCGAGGGCTGGCTGCCGCCCGATCCGCCGCGTGGCCACGGCGAGCATGAATATGTCTTTCAGCTGTTCGCGCTGTCCGAGCGGCTCGATCTCGGCGCCAATCCCGGCCGCACCGCGCTGGTCGCGGCGATGGCGGGCAAGGTGATCGGCCTCGGCCTGCTCACCGGTACCTATTCGCGCGACGCCGAAGCGACCGTACCGATCGGCACGGCAAGCGCGGCGCCCGCCTGATCAGCCGCCCGCGCCGATCGCGGCCCGGGCGACCAGCGACACCGCCATCACGAACAAGGCAAGCACCGGGCTGAGCAGCGCATAGACGCAGACGATGCGACGCAGGCTCGGCGCATAACCGCGCCGCAACAGCAACCAGCCGAACAGCAGCGGCGCGGCAACCAGGCCGAACATCAGCGGCAGGCTCACCAGGCGCGTCAGGTCGGCGCGTTCGCTCGTCAGGTCGTTCGTCACGCAATGTCCTCCCGCATCCCGTCGGCGCCCCTGTGATGTACCGACCCCGTTCCCCATATGCCACCCGACAGGAGAGTTGCATGAAAAGGCCCGTTCCCGCCGAGATCGTCGAACAATGGATGACGCATCTGCGGCTCCAGCGCACGCGCGCCCGCGACATGATCTTCCTGATCGAACAGGGCGCCACGCTGCATGACGGTCGCGAAGGCAAGCCGATGCACGACGCTACCGCGCGCTGGCTGCACGAGCAGCAGACCGTCGTCGCCGATGTCGACCGGCTCGAGGGGCTGTATGACAGCATCAATGGGTGATCGCGCGAACGAACGGGGCGGTGCGACATGCCCGTTGCATGATATAATATAACGCTATACACCCGGCATGTCACGTTCGGGAGAGAGTGCGGATGTCGGGCTGGTCGCGAATTGCCGTCGCCATGGCGTTGCTGCTGTCCCCCGTCGCGGGCGCGGCGCAGACGTCCCCGACCAATAATCCCGGGCTGACCGCACACGTTCGCGGCATCGATGACGCCGCGCATGCCCGCGCGCTCGGGCTCGACACGTTCAAGGTCGAGGTGCGACTGCGCGGCAGCGTCGCCGAGACCAGCATCACCGCGACCTTCGCCAACCCCTCGTCCGAAACACTGGAAGGCGACTTCCGCTTCCAGCTCCCGGCCGGCGCGGTGGTCACCGGCTATGCGCTCGATATCGGCGGCAAATTGGTCGATGGCGTACTGGTCGATCGGCCGCGCGCCCGCGCCGTCTATGCCGAGCGCGTCCGCGCCGGGGTCGACCCCGGTGTCGCCGAAGTGCGCCGCGACGGCCTGTTCGAAACGCATATCTTCCCGATCCCGCCAGGCGGCGGACGGACGATCCGCCTGCGCTTCGTCACCACGATCGGCGCTAGTGGCTATGCCCTGCCGCTGGCGATCGACGCGCCCGCGCATGGCTGGGCAATATGGGTTTCGACCACCGGAGCCACCTTGCCCCCCATCACCCTGCCAAACGGCAAGGCGCCGCAGCCAGCATCAAACGATCCATTTCTAGTCGGGGCATCGGAAAGAGGAACAGGACTTGCCGGCACGCTCGCCATCGCCACCCCGACCGTCGCCGACCTGCTGCTCAGCCGCCACGCCAGCGGCGAGCGCGATGTCGAGCTGGGCGGCGCGCTGCCGACCGGCGCCACGACGCACCCGGCCAGCGTGCGGATCTATTGGGACCGCGCCCGCGCGCGCAAGGACAGCCGCCACGATGCCGAGATCGCGCTGGTTGCGCGCTGGCTCGACACCGTCCGCCCGCAGGCGATCGAGCTGGTCGCGTTCAACAGCAGCGGCGCGCAGCGCCACAGCGTGGCGACCGGCGCGGAAGCGGCGACCTGGCTCGGCGCGCTGACCTATCGCGGTGCGACCAGCCTCGCCGCCATCGCCCATGACGGCGCGGCCGATCGCTGCCTGCTGGTCGGCGGGGGCGCCCCGACGATCGACCGCGATACCGCCTTCGCCGCCGATTGCCGGCTCGACATCGTGAGCAGCGCGCCCGACGCCGACACCGCCTGGCTCGCGCATCTCGCCACCGCGCATGGCGGCCACGCCTTTCGCCTGACCGAGGGCGCCGATGCCGACGCGGTGCTGCGCGGCCTGGCCGGCGGCGTCGCGGGCGTCCGCGCGGTTACCGATCAGGACGGCGCCGCCCTCCCCTTCGTCGCGCTCGACGCCGCGCCCGGCAGCTGGCGCATCCTGACCCGCGCGCCCGAGGCCGGGCCCTTGCTGGTCCGTGTCGGTGGCGAGACCCGCCGCGTCGCGATCGGCGACACCGGCGACCTGGCGCTTCCGCCGTTCGACGGCGCCGGCGCGCTCATCGCCAATGACCAGCTCGCCACGCTGACCGCGACCGAACGCCGCGCCGACTTTCTCGCCCTCAGCCGCCGTTACGGCATCGCCAGCCCGAGCCTGTCGTTCCTCGTGCTGGAGGTACCGCAGGATTATCGCGACGCCGATGTCACCCCGCCGGCCAACTACCCGGCCGAGCTGCGCAACGCGTACAACCGGGCGTTCAAGGCGCTCGCCGGCGAGTCCGATGCGGCGAAGCGCGAGCGGCTGGCGCGCGTGATCCATGACTGGGCCAAGGAAGTGACCTGGTGGAAGAAGCCGTTCAACGCGGACGCGCGGCCAACGCGCGTCGCCACGTCGCGCACTTTCGACCAGACGGAGGCGTACGCCCCGCCACCACCGCCACCTCCCCCGCCGCCACCATCGCCCATGGCCGTGCCATCCATATCGACGGCGCCAGCGCCGTCGGCGCCGACCGCAGCGGCCGCGCCGACGGGCGGGGACAATCGCGGCTACGCGGATGTCGTGGTCACCGCGCAACGCCGGGGCGCGCCCGATCTGGCCAGGAGCGGCGGCAGGAATGGCGTTACCGTCGTGACCGGGTCGCGCACCCGTAACGCCCCAGCCGCAGCGGCGGCACCGGCGATCCAGATCGACGCCTGGCAGCCCGACCGCCCCTATCTCGAACTCTACGACGGCAGGCCGATCGCGTTCGACGAACGCTTCCTTGAGGCCGAGCAGCGCCGTGGCGGCATTCCGGCCTTCTATCTCGACACCGCCGAATGGCTGCGCAAGCATGGCCGCACCAGCGAGGCGGCCGAGATGGTGCTGTCGGCGCTCGACCTGCCCAGCGCCAATGAGGCGACGCTCGGCATCGTTGCCGACCGGCTCGAACGCTATGGCCAGATCGACCGCGCGGTCGAACTGCGCACGCGCCAGGCCGCGCTCGATCCCGATCGGCCACAGCCCAAGCGCCTGCTCGCACTGGCGCTGGCTCGCCGCGCCGCGCTCCAACCCGCAAGCCGCCGAGATCTGGCCCGCGCCGACCTGACCCGCGCGATCCGCCTGCTCGGCGAGGTCGCGGTCGCGCCCAACGATACGCGCTGGGACGGGATCGACATGATCTCGCTGGTCGAGGCCAATGCGCTGATGCCGAAACTGCGCGCGCTCGGCGGCACGCCCGATCTCGACCCGCGCCTGATTGCGCTGCTCGATACCGATATCCGCGTCGTCGTCGACTGGACCACCGATGCCAGCGACCTCGATCTATGGGTCGACGAGCCGACCGGCGAGCGCTCGATCTACAACAACCCGCTCACCGCGATCGGTGGCCATCTGTCGAACGACATGACGCAGGGCTATGGCCCGGAGGAATATCTCCTGCACCGCGCCCGCGCCGGCACCTACACCGTGCAGGCCAATGTCTTCGCGCCCGACGCGCTCGATCCCAACGGCGCCTCGGTGCTGACCGCGCATCTGTTCCGCGATTTCGGCCGGCCGAGCCAGCAGGAGCAGGTCGTCGATATCGAACTGACCCGCGACAGCAATGGCGCGAAAATGCTCGGGCGGATCATCGTGCCGGCCGGCACAGCGCCGGCGAAGTGAAGGGAGACGCGCGATGCAGGACGTGACGATGGTCGTGATCATCTGGCTCGGCGCGCTGACCCAGCTCGCCGCGCCGCGCCACCGCCGCCCGCGTTGGGGTGCCCGGCTTGTGGTCAGTGCGCTGTTCGGCGCCGCGCTGTTCGCGACCTTCGTGGCGATGCTCGGGGGCGCGCGGCTGATCGTCGCGATCGATGCGGTCACGGTCATCGTACTTGCCGCGATCGGCATGCTCGTCACGCTCGGCGCGGCGTTCGGCGCGATGATCGTGCTGCTGCGCGACACCGCGCGGCGCGCGCTGGTCCAGCGCCCCTTGGCATAGTCTGTAGCGGTCGCTACAATACCCCGCACGAGCAGCGAGGGAGCAGCATCATGACCGCGTTTCGAGCCTTGTTAATCGCCATGCTGGCGGTCCTCACCTTCTACACCGCGATCGTCATCGCGCATGACGGGATCAACTTCTTCCCCGCGTTCAATGCCGATCTCCGCGCCATGGCCTGGCCCGGCCAGTTCAATGTCGACTTCAGCTGCTTTCTCCTGCTGTCGGCGCTGTGGGTGGCGTGGCGCCATCATTTCTCAGCGCTGGGGCTGGTATTGTCCGTGGTGGCCTTTTTCGGCGGCTTCGGCTTCCTCGGTATCTATCTGCTGATCGCCAGCTTCCAGGAGCAGGGCGACATCAAGGCGGTGCTGCTCGGCCGCCGACGCGCGCAGGGCTGAGCCGCGCGGCGAAAAGGCCGTTTCGCCGCGGCCGCGCGTCGGGCATAACCCACCTGCTTCCGCGTCAGCCGGTAGCGGGGGAGAACGAGCATGAAGCCCGACATCATTCCGGTCGAACGCGCCGGGCGCGGCATCTTCACGCGGCGCTGGTCGCCCGAAGGACCACCGCGCGCCGCATTGATGATCGCGCATGGCCTGGCCGAACATGGCGGGCGCTATGCCCGGCTCGCCGCGGCGCTGACCGCGATCGGCATCGTGGTTTACGCGCACGACCATCGCGGCCATGGCCCGGCCTGCCCGCCCGCCGATCTGGCCTTCTTCGCCGAGCATGACGGGTGGCGCGCCTGCCTCGATGATATTCATACCGTCGCGCAAACAATTCGCGCCAGCCACCCCGGGCTACCGCTGATCTTCTTCGGCCATTCGATGGGCTCGTTCATGGGCCAGAGCTACATCGCCGAACATGGCGAAGACTTTGCCGGCGCCGTGCTGTCGGGCAGCGCCGGCCCGCCGCCCGCCATCCTGCGCGTCGCCGGGCTGCTGCTCGCGATCGAACGGCTGCGCGTCGGCCCGCGCGGCCATAGCAAGCTGATCCAGAGCCTGATGTTCGACGGACTCAACAAGGCGTTCGAGCCGGCGCGCACCCCCTATGACTGGCTGTCGCGCGACCCGGCCGAGGTCGATGCCTATGCCGCCGACCCGCTATGCGGCTTCCCGCTGACGGCGCAGCTGGCACGCGACGTCGCCGGCGCGCTGGCCGATCTCGGCTCCGCCAAACTGGCGAGCCGTGTGCCAAAGGACCTGCCGCTCTACATCTTCAGCGGCGAACGCGACCCGGTCGGCGCGAAACTGCAGGGGCTGATCGACAGCTACCGCGCGGCCGGCCTGACGCGCCTGACCACGCGCATCTATCCCGATGGGCGGCATGAGATGCTCAACGAGATCAACCGCGACGAGGTGACGCGGGATCTGATCGAATGGGTGGAGGGACTTCTTCCCTAAAATACCTCCCCGGAACGGGGAGGGGGACCATGCGAAGCATGGTGGAGGGGCTGGTCGGGGCGGAAGCAGGCGACAAACGCGACCGGGTCCGTTCGCCCCTCGCCCGGCAAACGCGCCGTTGCGCATTGGGGCTGGAAGATCCCCACCAGCCCCTCCACCACGCGCTGAAGAAGCGCGCGGTCCCCCTCCCCGTGCCGGGGAGGTATTTTTAGAGAGACGCCATCTCCCCCACCTCGCGAAACACCACCGTCGGCCCCGCCGCGACCAGCGCCGCCGGCGCGGCATAGCCCCACAGCACCGCGCCCGAGGCGATCCCCACCGCCCGCGCCGCCTCGACATCGCGCGTCTCGTCGCCGATCGCGATCGTGCGGTCCGGCGCGACCCCGCAGGTCCGCATCGCCTGGCGCAGCTTCTTCGCCTTGCCGAACAGTGAGGTGCCGCAGCCCCAGAATGCGACCCGCCCGGCCAGCGCCTCGCCCAGCACCGCGCGGACATTGCCTTCAGCATTGGAACTGACGATCGCCAGCGCCACGCCGCGCCCGTGCAGCGCGACCAGCGCATCCGCGATACCGGGGAACAGCGCGATCCCGCCAATCTCGCCCGCCATCATTCGCCGCATGTGCCGCGCGATCAGCGGCACCTTCCACATCGGCACGTCGAGCGAACGCATGATCTCGCGCGTCCCCAGCGCACGCATCCCCTCCAGTTCGGCCCGCGACGCCCGCCGCAACCCGAACCGCACCGCCACCGCGTCATAAGCGGCGAAGAACCATTCGGCACTGTCGGCCAGCGTGCCATCGAAGTCGAAGATGGCGAGGTCGTAGGCGTCAATCGTCATGCGAAAGCGGCTTGCCCCGGCTAAGCCAGCCGACCGGGCTCATGACGAGACCGATCAATCCGCCGATGACCGCCTTCACCGCGATACCTTCGAAGTTGCCCGCGAGGAGCCGGTGCGCCACCACCATCGCGACGGCCCCGCCCGCGATCCACGCCGCAACCAGCGCCACGCGTCGGGCCGTGGACTGGCTCTCCCCCTCACTCCGCATCGGCATAAACCTTCACCAATTCCGTCAGCAGCGCCCGCCCGGTGAACACCGCCTTCACCGCCTCACGCTCGTTCAGTCCGTGCGTGCCGTTGCCGTCAGGATCGCCGAACAGCCCCGGCGGGCCGTAGGACGGGATGCCGATCGCCTCGAGGAAGATGCCGTCGGTCGCGCCGGTCGACATGGTCGGGATCAGCGGCACGCCGGGATAATATTTCGCCACCAGCTTCTCCGCCGGGCCGATCACCTTCGGGTCGAGCGGCGGCGGCACCGCCAGCGGGCCGCGCTCACCCTCCGCCGTCACCGTCACGCCCGGGTCGCCGATCGCCGTGACCAGCGCGGCGCGCGTCGACTCGACCGTCTCGCCGGGGATGATGCGGCAATTGATGTTGGCGCCGGCGCGCTGCGGCAGCGCATTGGGGGCATGGCCGCCGTCGATCAGCGTCGCGACGCAGGTCGTGCGCAGCATCGAATGGAAGCTCTTGTCGCGATTGACCACCGCTTCCGCCGCCGCATCGCCCGGGTTCTTCGCCAGCGCGACCATCGCCGCGCCGAGCTCGTCGCCCCGCGCCGCACCGGCACGCGCGAAATAGGCGCGCGTCGTCGGGTTGAAGCGGATCGGGAACTCCAGCGTGCGCACCTTCACCAGCGCATCGGCGAGCTGGTAGATGGCATTGTCGCGCACCGGCGCCGAGCTGTGCCCGCCCGGGTTGGTGGTGGCGATGCGGTAATGCTGCGAGGCCTTCTCGCCGACATGGATGTTGGCGGTGAGCAGCTTGCCATGCCCGTCGGTGCGCCCGCCGCCGCCTTCGTTGAGCGCGAAGCCGGCAGCGATCAGCTCGGGCCGGTTCTTGGCCAGCCACTCGGCGCCGTTGAACGGCGAGCCGCCCTCCTCGCCACAGGTCAGCGCCAGCTTGATCGTGCGTTTGGGGTGAAAGCCGTGCAGGCGGAACCGCGCCATCGCGTCGATCCAGATCGCGTCCATCGCCTTCATGTCGGCGGTGCCGCGGCCGTAGAAATAGCCATTTTCCTCGACCATCACATAGGGGTCGCGCGTCCAGTCGGCGCGCTTCGCCGCGACCACGTCGAGATGGCCGAGCAGCAGCAGCGGCTTCAGCGTCTCGGACGTGCCGCGCAGGATGACGACCAACCCGCCCTCCTTCGGCCGCTCGGGCACGGCGAAACGCGTGATGTCGGGATCGCGATAGCCGTTCGCGCGCAAATGCTGCTCGATCTTGTCGGCCAGCGCGGTGCAGCTGCCGGTGGTCGCGCTGGTGTCGGTCTCGACCAGCGCGCGATACAGGTCGCGGAACTCCGTCTCGTCGTGCGTCAGCGGGCTGCTTTGCGCCTGTGCGGCGAGCGGCAATACCAACGCCGCGATCCCGGCCAACCATGTCGTCTTGCGCATCATTGCCCCCTTGCGTGCGTGATGCGCGATTGGAGCATGCGGCGCGGCGGAAGGGAAGCGGGCTTGTCGGCCTCGCCCCGTAAGGCGAAATACCGCTGCGGCGTGTCCGGGCTCCACATGTCGAGCTCCTGCGCGCGGACGTCGTAATGGCCCGGCTGATGGTCGCACTAGCCTGCCACCCATGGCCGCCGGGGCGACATCGCCCGGCTCAGGAGCGCCCTGGTCGTAACTGCCGTCGACAATCTCGATCCGCCCAGGCTGTCGCGGTTCAGGCCCGTGTCGCAAACGGCATGATGAGTTGTTGCGCGGAAGCCTCCGCAATCAATTCGCCATCCTCTCTTCGGAATTCAGCACGCACCGTGATCATCTGCTTTGTCGCAGCAATCACCCGTGCCTCGATCAAGAGTGAATGCGCGCGACCGACGCGCACATAGTTCATTTGAAGATTGACGGTCCGGAAGAGGGCATCAGCCGGCACTGCCGTCATGGTCGCGAAAGCGAGCGCCTGATCCGCAAGGGCCGCCAGAAAACCGCCAAACATCGAGCCGTCGGCATTCAGAAGCTCCGGCGTCGGATCCCACTTTTTCCTGATCCACCCTTCGCCCCATTCGTCCAGGGTACCGAGCCCGAGGGTTTGCACCACGGGTGGCGGTGTTGCTTCGCCCCGTTTGAGTGCCTCGAGACGTTCCGTCGCCCAGGTCATTTTCATCTTACAACCATGCGGGCCATCGTTTTGCGTGGCATTGGCCCTTTGCGTGCGTGATGCGCGATTGGAGCATGCCGCGCGACGAAGGGGAAGCGCGCCCGTCCGCTTCACGCCATGAGAAAATGTCCGGGCAGCGCCGACTATTCGTGCTTTGTTGCGCCCAGCAGCGATCGTTAGCCTGCTCCCCACATGAGGATACCCGGGAGAAGCAACGTCTCCGCGGGCGAGACGCGGGGGAACGATGATGCGCCGGATATGGTTGATTCTTGCCTTTGTCCTGGGCCTTTCGGGTGCAGCGGTCGTCATGCCGGAGAACACCGTCGCCGCGCCCGCCCAAGCGCCGGCTGCCCCTCCCCCGCAGGCGGCGGAAACACGCACCGTCGGCATCTGGCAGCCGCCGTCAGGGCTGAAGCAGATTCCGATCTGGCCCGGCGCCGCGCCGGACATGGCGGGCGTACCCCGGCCGGCGGAAAACCTGCTGATCAAGCAGACCCCCGACGCGATCGGCGGCACGACGTCCGAGGCGGTGTTCGACGTGACCGCGCCGACCATGACGGTGTATCCGCCGCGCGGCCGCAACACCGGCGCGGCGATGGTGGTGTTTCCCGGCGGCGGCTTCCAGGTCCTGGCGATCACCATCGAGGGCACCGAGATTTGCGACTGGATCACCGCCAGGGGCATCACCTGCATCCTGTCGAAATACCGCGTCCCCAACAGCAACCACCATTGGGACGCCGCGTGCAAATGTGGCGTTACCCCGAAGGTCGCCTTCGCGCTGCAGGATGCCCAGCGCACCATCCGGCTCGTCCGGTCGCAGGCCGCTTCGCTGCACGTCGACCCGCACAAAATCGGCGCGATCGGCTTTTCGGCCGGCGGCTATCTGGTCGCCCAGACCAGCAACATCCTCGCGCCAGCCTATAAGCCCGTCGATGCGGTCGATCGCGTCAGCAGCCGGCCCGACTTTGCGCTGGCCTTCTATCCCGGCCATCTCTGCCGCCCCGGCAACCGGCTCGATCCCGGCATCCACGTCACCCGCCAAACCCCGCCGACCTTCCTGATGCAGGCATGGGACGACCCGGTCGACGATATCTGCAACAGCACGCTCTATGCCCGCGCGCTCGACGATGCCGGCGTGCCGAGCGAGGTGCACCTGTTCGCCAAGGGCGGCCACGCCTTCGCGCTGCGCCGCACGCCGCATGCCGTCGCGATGTGGCCCGCGCTGGTAGAGCGGTGGCTCGCAGAAATCGGGGTGCTGTAGCTGGGGCGGCGAGCCTTTTGAAAGTCGCACTCACGGCATTACCGGTCGAGCAGTCACCTACAGTCTTGCCGCAACCGTGCCCGGACGCACTGGCATCCGGCACGACCACGGGTTAGCCTTGGCAATTGTCGATGATACCGTAAGAGCGGGGAGCTGTCGTGACGCGCGCAAGGATCCTGATAGGCATCGTGCTGGTCTGGATGACGGGCATCGCGCTGTTTCTTGCCATCACCCATGCGCCGCACAGCCACCATGACATGCCGAAGACACCCAGGGCATTCGTCGAACGCCTTGGCCATATCGCGACCGGCATGTCCTATGATGCGGTGGTCGGCCTGATCGGCCCACCGCGCGAGACGCGTGCGGAGCCCGCCGGCACCCGGCGCTGTGAATGGTATATCGGCATCAAGGGGGAAGGCGAATTCTTCGATATCGGCTTCAGCCTCGCGCACACCAATCAGTACATCGTCGTCATTTTCGACCGTCGCAACCGCGTCGTCTCAAAAGAGCTGCGGGAAGTCTTCATGCCGTTTGATTAGGCCCAGGCGATATGCGGCGCCCGAGCAGATAGCTGGCCACCGCGCAAAGCCCGGCGGCGAGCACCGTCGCCGACGACATCAGGGCTACGCCCGGACCGTCGGAATCGTCGAAGAAGTCCGTGACCAACAGGATACTCAACATCGCCAGCCCGCCCGCCACCATGCTGGCAAGGCAGAACAGCCAGAAGCGCCCGGCGCCGCTGAGCGTCGCGGTCACGGCCCCGGCGGCAAGCGCGGGCAGCAGCGCCAGGCCGACGATCGGTCCGACAGCCAGGCCGGGAACGTCGATCACCCGGAAGAGAAACATCACCGCCGCGAACAACAGGCCGATCGGGCCGCCGCCAACCAGACAGACGATGGCGAAGCTGAGGATCGGCTGCAACAGGACAAAGACTGCAAAGGTCGCGATCTCGGGTCGCCACGCAACAATGAAAGCCGGAACCCGCCGCATGGCGAAGGATATGCGCCAGCGTCTCGCTGACGGTCAATGACTGGCGGCGATGCCGCCGTAATGCATGCCACGACCCCGCGCGCTACGGCGCTCGTCTGGAGAACGTGGATCGATTCACGTAACGTCGCCAGAGCGTCGGCGTCCCGAAAAACCCGGGAAGATGTGCTAGTTCACATCGGGCATCCAGTCCTCGCGGGCATGTCGTACCCCCAGGATTATCACCATGTCGCCCGCGCCCAGCTCGTACACGATCACATGAGATCTATAGGGATAGGCGCGCACGGGTGGGTCGATTTCCTCGCGCAGGCGTGCCGCGCGAGGGTATTCGGCCAGAAATTCAAAGGTGCTGGTCAACCCCTCATGATAGCGGTCGGCCTGCTCAAGCCCGAATTGCGCCAGCCCCTCAAGGAAAATTCCCGCAATGTCGCCTGACGCTGCGGGAGCAAGCCGATAGTTCGGCACGCTCAGCCTTCGAGTCCCGCCTGCCGCAAGGCGCGAGCACGAATGTCGCTCATGGTATCGTCACTGATTCCGCCCGCGCGCGCTTCGTCCACCAGGTATTGCATATGTGCAATCTTCGCGGTTCGCTCCTGATCGCGACGGATCAGGTCGCGCACATAGTCGCTCGCATTGCTGTAGCGGCCCGTCTCGGCCTGCGCCTCGACCCAGCCCTTCATCGGGTCGGGGAGGGAAATGTTCATGGTCGCCATTACGCTATCTCCTGCCCCGCCTTATGGCAGTTTTTGACAATCTTTGTCAAAAATCGCGTTGCGCCATTTTCGATCCGCCATTGCAAGGGGCCGACAAGCATGAAAGCGCTTTTCAGTCTGGAAACTAAAAATCCACCGCGAACGACAGCGTCGCGCTGCGTGGCCGGGTCGGGGTGTATTGCGTCTCGGTCCGCACCGAAAAGGGGTTGCCGAAGGCGAAGCTGTCGCCGCGCGCGTCGAACAGATTGTCGATCGACAGCGTCGCGCGCATCCGCCCGCGCGTCGCGGCGAGCGCGACATCGGCCTCGCCGAACCCGCCCATGCGCCGGTCGAGCCCGGGGTCGAAGCTGAGCCGCGACGGGCCGCCATAACGCGCCGCGATGCTCGGCTCGATGCTCCAGCCATGCCAGTCATGCTGCCATGCCAGCGCCAGCCGCCCGGCCACGTCGGGCACGACCGGCAGCCGCAGGTCGGTGAGCAGCTTGGTCCCGTCCTCCGCCCGCGTCAGCCGCGCGCGCTGCAGTGTGCCGCCGCCGCTCAGCGTCCAGCCGCCGCCGGCATGCCAGGCCAGCGACCCTTCCATGCCCATGATCAGCGCATCGCCGACATTGTGCGTCGTGAGCAGGCCGTTGGGCAGCAGATAGTCCGACTGCATGTGCAGCCAGCGCGTGCGATAGGCCCCGAAATCGAGCGTCAGCGAACCGCGCAGCGCGGTGCCGCGCACGCCGATATCGATATTGCTCAGCTGGTCGGCGTCATAACGGTGCGTCACGCTGTTGGCCGGATCGAGCCCGCCGGGGCGAAAGGCGGTGGCGACGCGCGCATAGACCAGGCCGCCGCCCGAGGTCGCCAGCGACAGCGAGGCGCTGGGCGTAATGCCGACGGTCGATGCGCCATTGGCGTTGTTGTTGGCATTGTCGGCCTTGCCGGCCTTTTCGGCGCGACCGTCCTCGGCGGCGGAGTGAAACACGCGCGCGCCAATCGCGGCGCGCAGCCGCGGCGCGATGCGCAACGTCGCCTCGCCATAGACCGCCACCTCGCTGACATTGCGGTGCAGGTCGAGGATGCCGAGCGTCGCGTCGCCCGGCGGTCGCAACGCGCCCGCGACGGTGATCGTCGAATGGAGATAGGACAGGCCGACGATCCAGCTCAGCCGGCGATCGGCGGTGCTGGCGATGCGCAGTTCCTGGTCGACCAGCGCATAGTCGCGCTCCTCATGATAGGCGAGCGGCGCGGCGGCGCCGAGCAGCGCGGCCGAGGCCGAGGCATCGTCGGTGCGCGCGATATGCTGCGCGGTGAAGCTCGACGCAAAGGTCAGCGTCGCCGCGCCGAGCGGGCCGGTGACCGTCGCGGCCGCCTGGTGGATGTCGCCCTGGCGCGGCTCGGGCAGCCGCGGCGTGCGCACCAGATCCTCGCCGAGCCGGTCGATATAACGGCTGTCGCGCGCGGCGACTGATTGCGTCAGCCCGGTCAGCGACACGCGCCATTCGCCGAGATCGAGCCGCCCGGCCAGTCGTGCGCCCCAGGTGCGCGTCTGGTTGAGCGCAGCGCGCCCGCCGACATTCTTGATCCAGCCCGAGGCCAGCTCGCCATAGGCCACCGCGCGCACCGCGCCCTGCCCGTTCGCCACCGGCAAATTGACCATCGCCTCGGCCGAAGAGCCCGGCCCGCCGGCCTCGACCGCGCCGAGATCGTAGCGGAAGCGCGCCGCCGGCGCGGCCGGGTTGGGCGCGTTGAGCACCACGCGGTACACCCCGCCCAGCGCGCCGGTGCCGTAGAGCGGCCCCTGCGGGCCCTTGAGCAGTTCGACCCGCGCGACATCGACCAACCGCAAATCGGGGTCGGGCGCGTCGAAGGTCGCGCGCGCCTCATCGATCTCGACGCTGACCGGCGACTGGCCATAGCCGCTGAACGGCGTGTCGGCGACGCCGCGGATGAACAGCCGGCCGGCATCGGGCCCGGCATCGATCGCGGTCAGCCCCTCGACGGTGCGCGCCACGCTGCGCGATCCCGCGCTCGCGCCGCTGCGGTTGGCACGCGTCGGCACATAGACCGCGACCGGGCCGGGCAGGCTCGATTCGGGCTCGGCGATCTTGCGCGCGGTGACCACGACATCGGGGATCGGCGCGGGATAGGGATAGTCCGGCACGATATAGTGCGGCGGCGGCTTGTAATGTTGCCGCGCGACGATGCGATAGGCGGTCGGCGAGACGCGCCGCGCGCGCCACGCGGTGCCGGAAAGCAGCTTGTCCAGCGCCCTGGCCACGCTCATCCGCCCGCGCACATCGGGGGTGCGCAGATAGGGCAGCCCGCCCTCGGTGCCGATGCTTACCCCGGTCTGCGTCGACAGCGCGGCGATCGACTGGGCCAGCGTCGCGGCGGGCAGATCGATATAGATGTCGCGATCGGCGGCATGCAGCGCCGTCGGCGCAAGGCTAACGCCCGCTACGATCGCCCAGCTTAACCGTGTCGCCATCGACCTTGGCATCGAGTCCCATCAAAACCGCCAGCGACCTGGCCATCGTCACGCGGTCGCCGATCGCCATGGCGCCCGAAAAGCGCCGGTCGGCATCGCGCGGATCGACCGTGACCCGGCCGCCCGCGTAGCGCGCGATGTCGGCCGCGACCAGCGCCAACGGTACGCGGTCATAAACCAGCCGGCCGCCGCGCCATGACGCGACGTCGCCCGACGCGGCAAGCCCGGTCTCGACCGTGCTGCCCGCCACCAGCACACGGTGCCCGGCAACGATCGGCACCGCCGCCCGGCCCTGCGGCGCCACCGCGACCTCGCCCTCGGCAACCGCGACGCGCACCGTGTCGCTGTCGGCCGCCATCTCGAAGCGCGTGCCGACATCGCTGACCGTCACGCCATTGGCGGTGATCGTCACCGGCCGCGACGGATCGTGCCGGATCGAAAAGAATGCCGTGCCGTCGAGCGTCAGCTGGCCGCCCTGCGCCGCCAGCCGCGTCGCCGGGGCGAGCGTCGCCTCGGCACCGTCGGCAAAGGCGATGGTACGGCGCTCGCCCGCGCCGGTCTGCCACGTCGACGCCGCCACCGGGGACTGTGTCGCCGGCACCGCGACCATCACCGCCGCCAGCGTCGCGGCAATCGCGCCGCCCAGTGCGCCGGCGGCGATCCCGCGGCGGCGCCACCACGGTGTCGGCGCGGGTGCCTCGAGCAAACCGGTCAGCGTGTCGCGATGCTCGTCGACCAGCGCATCGGCCAGCGCGACGGTATCATAGGCACGGGCGTTGGCGGGGTCGGCCTCGAGCCAGGCGGTGAAGCGATCCCAATCGGCGTCGTCGCGCGACAGCATCGCGTGCCACGCCACTGCCTCCCGCATCTGATCGCCCTCGTTCATCCCAAACCCCGGAATGGCGCGCATCATGCGTCACCGATTCGCATTATAGGTGCCGCCATCATGTCATCACCGCAGTCCGCCGTCATCGTCGGCCAGCGCGCGCCGCAGATGCGCCATCGCGACGGCGATATGCTTCTCGACCCCCGAGCGGCTGATGCCCAGTTGCTGCGCGACCTGTTCGTGCGACAGCCCCTCGAACTTGTGCAGCCGAAAGGCGCGCCCTGCCGCCGGCGGCAGGTTGGCGATCGCCGAGGCCAGGGCGGCGGCCTCCTCGCGCGCGATCATCGCGGCATCCGCGGCAGGCGCATCGTCCTCGGGCTCGGTCACCGCGCCATGGCGCAACGTGATCCAGGCCCGGTCGCGCGCCGCCCCGCGCAACGCGGCACGCCGCCGCGCCAGCACGAGATTGTTGGCCATGCGAAAAAGATAAGCGCGCGCATGGCTCACCGGGCCGCTCGTCCCGGCCTGCGCGGCGAGCCACAATTCCTGCATCAGATCCTCGGCCTCGGTCGCATCGCCCGAGCGCGCCGCGAGGAAGCGCCGCAACGCCGCGCGGTCCGCGTCATAGGCCGCGAGCAGGCCGGCGGCAGGGGGTGGATCCGAGCTGTCCATGGCGTGGGCCGCCGCCTTGCACCAGCGGTCCGGCGGCGGCAAGCCGCACCGACGCCGCCCCATTTCCGCCGTTAAGTGAGCACGGCATGGGCAATTTCTCCCGCCAGGGGGTGAACTGCGGTTTCGCTGCAGCGCGGCATCCTAGCTGCGACAGGTACCAAAAGGTGCGCCGGGGGGCAGCGCCTATCTGGGGATAGATTTTGCGGATTGTCGATGTCTGTGCCTTCTACACACCGCATGGCGGTGGCGTGAGAACCTATGTCGAGCGCAAGCTGCGCGCGGCACCGGCGCTGGGCCATGAGATGATCATCCTCGCGCCGGGCGAGACCGACAGCGTGACCGAAATCGGTCGCGGCGGCCGGCTGGTGACGATCGCCGCGCCGACCTTTCCGCTCGACCGCAAATATCGCTGGTTCGACGACGAGCGCCGGCTCCACGCCGCGCTCGACGCGCTGCAGCCCGATCTGGTCGAGGCTTCCTCGCCCTGGTCGAGCGCGGCGATGGTCGGCCGCTGGCAGGGGTGGGCACCGCGCGCGCTGGTGATGCACGCCGATCCGCTCGCGGCCTATGCCTATCGCTGGTTCGGCCGCGTCGCCAGCATCGCGACGATCGATCGCGGCTTCGACCGCTTCTGGCGCCACCTGCGCAGCCTCGACCAGCAGTTCGACCTGGTGGTCAGCGCGAGCGGCGGCCTGTCCGACCGGCTGCTCGCCGGCGGCGTCAGCAAGGTCATCACCGAGCCGATGGGGGTCGAACCCGGCATCTTTTCGCCGGCGCACCGTTCCGCCGAGCTGCGCCGCGAGATGCTGGCGCGCTGCGGCCTGGGCGAGGACGCCACCTTGCTGCTCGGCGTCGGGCGTTTCGCCGCCGAGAAACGCTGGCAGATGGTCGTCCGCGCCGCCGCCGCCGCCGGGCGCGATCGCCCGATCGGGCTGATGCTGATCGGCAATGGCAGCGACCGCGCCCGCGCCCGGCTCGAAAAGATCGCCGCCGGCTCCGGCCATGTCGCGATCGGCGGGCCGCTGTCCGACCGCGGCGAGCTCGCCGCTGTGCTGGCGAGCGGCGACGCGCTGGTCCATGGCTGCGAGGCCGAGACCTTCTGCATGGTGGCGAGCGAGGCGCGCGCCAGCGGCTTGCCGCTGATCGTGCCCGATCGCGGTGGCGCGCACGACCAGCGCCTGGCCGGCGCCGGCCTGTCCTACGCCTCGGGCGACGAGCGCGCGCTGACCAATGCGGTGCGGATCTTCGCCGATCGCGGTGTCGCGCTGCAACGCCAGCGCGCCATCGCCGCCGCCGGCGTGCGCACGATGGACCAGCATTTCGCCGCGCTGTTCGCGCGCTATGCCGCGCTGGTACCGGCCGACCGGCTGCGCATCGCGGCCTGAGCCACCGACCGTCGGCAGCGTGGGAAATGCGCGCACGTCACGTCCGCGCGAAGTAATTGACGGAGCCTGCGACACAGACGCGCCACTTAGAGCGTGATGACATTGCGGGGCAAGGCTTGCCGCGCGCCCCGGCCGCAGCGGAGTCGCGACTAGCCAAAAATGCTAGCCAGGGCGCAATACCGCAACTTTGGACCTTGTTTTTCTGGACAATTTGCGGGGTGCTCGTTAACCGCGCTTCGCCCCGATATCATCGTGGTAGCGGGGTTCTTTAATATAAATCAAAAACGGGGGATCCAAAAACGGGGGATCCAATGAAGAAGTTTTTCGCGCTGGCCGCAGTGCTGGCGTTCGTTCCGTGCGCCGCGATGGCGCAGGACGGCGATGCCACGCTCGTCGGTGTCCGCGCCGAAGCACGCATCGGTTATGAAACGCCGACCATCAGCGACAGCGGCTCGATCTACAAGATCGGCAGCGCAGTGTCCTATGGCGGCGAGCTCGGCTTCGATTTCAAACTCGGCAAGACCGTCCAGGCCGGACCTTATGCGGTTACGAGTTTTCGAGCGTCAGCCTGTGCAACGGCGGCGCCTGCGTCAAGGAGCAGGGCAATCTCGGTGCCGGTCTGCGCGTCGGCGTCGCAGTCTCGCCCAAGGTCGTGATCTACGCCAAGGGCGGCTATGCCCGGATCAGCTTCAAGGCGACCTCGGGCAACTTCTCGGCGACCGACAGCAAGGGTGGCGTGCAGGGTGCGCTCGGCGTCGACGTCAACCTCAGCAAGCATGTCTATCTGATGGCCGACCTGAACTATGGCGATTACGGCAATTTTGGCGGCGTCAACCTGGCGCACCGCCACGTCGGGGGCGGGGTCGGCTTCCGCTTCTGAGCGGTAGCACGATCATGGCTTGAAGAAGGGGCGTCCGGGTTCGGGCGTCCCTTTTTCATCGGCACCTTCCGCCGACGGGCGCGGGCCGGGGAACGCATGAAAACCCCCGGGCATGCGGCGCCCGGGCACATCGTTCGCTGCGAAAGGGGGTGCGCAACGGGCGGCGGAGGCGATAGCGTGGGGTATGTCGCGGTCCAGAATCACCGTTCGCCAGCTCAGTTACTTCGTCGCGCTGGCCGATTGCGGCAGCTTCACCCGCGCGGCGGAGCGGATGGACGTGTCGCAACCATCGCTGTCGCAACAGATCCGCCTGCTCGAAGCCGCCGTCGGCGCGACGCTGGTCGAGCGCGGCGGGCCGGCGATCCTGACGCCCATGGGCCGCGACCTGCTGGCGCGCGCGCGCCGGATACTGCTGGAGGTCGCCGAGCTGGAGGAATTCGGCACCACCGCCGCCGACCCGCTCAGCGGAACGATCCGGCTCGGCGTGTCGCCGACGCTCGGCGCCTATCTGCTGCCGAGCCTCGTCGCGCGGCTGCACCGCGAACATCCCACGCTGCGCGTCCATGTCCGCGAGGGCCTGCCGACCGCGCTGGCCGAGGGGCTGGCGACCGGTCTGCACGACGTCATCCTCGCGCAACTGCCGGTCGCCGGGCGCAGCTTCCACAGCGAGCGGTTGTTCCGCGAGCCGCTCTACCTCGCCATGGCGTCGGACCATCCGCTGCGCGCCCGCACGATCATCGCGCCGGCCGATCTGCGCGGCACCAGCCTGCTCACCCTGCTGCCCGAATATCGCATGGCCGAGCAGGTCGCGGCGATCGCCGCCGCGGTCGGGGCGACGGTGCTGCGCGACTACCAGGGCACCAGCCTCGACGCGATTCGCCAGATGGCCGGCATGGGCATGGGCCTCGCGCTGCTGCCCGAACTCTATGTCCGGCAGGAAATCCGCGAGGGCGACGATGTCGTCGTCCGGCCGATCCGCGGCGGGCGCTATTATCGCGAGATCGGGCTCTTGTGGCGGCAGGGCGCGGGGCGCGCGCCGGCCTATGGCCTGATCGCCGACCTGCTGCGCGATGTCATAGGAAAATCCTATCGATAGAATAAGCATCGCTGTCTTGTGCCAATGACGCCATTGACCGATTTTCCGCCCGCACCTTCAGCGAGGATCGGATGGCGGGTCAACGGATCGAATGGCGGACGGCGATGGGGTGGCTGGCGGAGATCGTCGGCCCCGACACGCCCTATATCCGGCTCGGCATCGTGTTCGGCGCGGCGATCAGCCTGTTGTCGCTGGCCACGCCGATCTCGGTCCAGCTGCTGATCAACAGTGTCGCCAACACCGCCTTGCCCGCGCCGCTATGGACGCTGTCGGGGCTGCTGCTCGCGCTGCTGCTGCTCGTCACCGGCCTCAGCGCGGTGCGGGTATGGATGATGGCGCTGTTCGAGCGACGCCTGTTCGCGCGCATCGTCGCGGAGATCACGCTGCGCGCGGTCCATGCGCAGAACCCGTTCTTCGCCGACCAGAATCGCGGCGACCTGTTCAACCGCTATTTCGACCTGGTGGTGGTGCAAAAGGCTGTGCCGAGCCTCGTCATCGGCGCCTTCACCATCATCCTGCAATCGGCGGTCGGGCTGGTCGTGACGAGTTTCTATCACCCCTTCTTCCTCGGCTTCAACGCGCTGCTGCTGCTCGTCATCCTCGCCATCTGGCTCTTATGGTCGCATGGCTCGATCCGTTCGGCGGTGGCGCTGAGCCATGCCAAGCACGCGGCGGCGCACTGGCTGGAAAGCGTCGGCAGCTCGAACGGTTTCTATAAGTCGAGCCGCCATCTCGATTTCGCGATGGACCGGTCGGAGGCGGTGACCGCGACCTATGTCGACCGCCACCGGCGCTATTTCCGCTACAGCTTCACGCAGACCGTGGCGTTCCTGCTGCTCTATGCCTTTGCCAGCGCCGCGCTGCTCGCACTGGGCGGCAGCCTGATCCTGCGCGGCGAGCTGTCGATCGGCCAGCTCGTCGCCGCCGAACTGATCCTCAGCGGCGTGTTCTACGGCGTGTCGCAACTCGGCGGTTATCTCGATTCACTCTACGATCTCGTCGCCAGCGCCGAGGAACTGTCGCTGCTCTTCGCGATCCCGCAGGAGCGCCCCGTCGCCGCCGCCGGCCAGGCGCCAAACCACGGCGCGATCCGGCTCGACGGCGTGGTAGTGGACGGCGCCCGCTTCGATTTCGCGCTCGAGGCGGGCGAGCAGCTCGTCACGCTGGCCGATGGCGGGGCGGAACGCCTGCTGGCGATGGTGCTGAAACGCCATATCGTGCCCGAGCGCGGGCTGGTGACGGTCGGCGGCGCCGACATGGCGGCGTTCGACATGTATCTGCTGCGCTCCGAGATCCTCGTGCTCGACCGGCCGACCATCGTCGAGGTGACGATCCGCGAATATCTCGCGCTCGCCGCCGCCGATGCCACCCCCGACGTCATGCTGGAGGCGCTCGACGCGCTTGGCCTGCGCGCGCGCATCGCCGGGCTGCCGCAAGGCCTCGACACGCGGCTCGCCGGGTCGGGCTATCCGCTGTCGATCGGCGAGGTGATGGCGCTGAAGCTCGCCAATGCGTTGCTCGTCCGGCCGCATGTGCTGGTCTTGTCGCCGCTGTACGACCTGTTGCCGACCGATCGTCTGCTCGGCGTGCTGCGCCGCCTGAAACAGGCCGGGACGACGGTGCTGCTGTGCACCGGCCGGCCCGAGGACATCGCGCTGGATGGCTGGTTCCATCTCGGCCCGCGCGAACAGCGCCGCTTCGCCAGTTGCGCGGCGTTGCTCGCCGCCGCCCGACCGGGGGTTGCATGATGCCGTACCAGCCTGATCGCCTGGCGCATTTCCCGACGCTGGCGGCGATGAAACCGCCCAGGCTTGCGCGTGTGCTCGCCGCGATGCTGCTCATCGGCATCGCGCTCGCCATCGCGATCATGGCGCTGGTGCCCTGGGTGCAGACCGCCAGCGCCGCCGGCCAGGTGGTCGCGCTCGACCCCGACGATCGGCCGCAACAGGTCACCGCGTTGGTCCCCGGCCGGGTCGATCGCTGGTATGTGCATGACGGCCAGCATGTCGCGCGCGGCGACCCGATCGCGCGGGTCAGCGATCTCGACCCCGACCTGATCGCCCGCCTCGCCGCCGAGCGCGCCCAGGTGCAGGCCGAGATCGCCGCGATCAGCCAGAGCCGCGCGGTCGCCGGCATCGACGTGGCGCGCACCGGCCAGTTGCTCGCCGAGGGGCTGGCGGCGCGGCGCGATTATGAGCAGACCCAGATCAAGGTCGCCGATGCCGGCGCCAAGCTCGCCGAGGCGCGCGCCAAGCTCAACCGCATCGACATCCAGCTCAACCGCCAGTCGGCGCAACTGGTGCGCGCGCCGCGCGACGGCCGCATACAGCAGCTCAACGCCGTCGGCGGCAGCGCGCTGGTCGCGCCCGGCACGGTGCTGGCGGTGATCGCCCCCGAACGGGTCGAACGCGCGGTCGAGCTCTATGTCGATGGCCGCGACCTGCCGCTGGTCCGCGCCGGCCGCCCGGTCCGGCTGGAGTTCGAGGGCTGGCCCGCCATCCAGTTCAGCGGCTGGCCGTCGGTGGCGCAGGGCATGTTCGACGGGCGCGTGCGCGCGATCGACCCCAATGCCGCGCCCGACGGCACCTTCCGCATCCTCGTCGAGCCGCAACCCGGCAAGCCGGCCTGGCCCGGCGGCATCTTCGTGCGCCCCGGCGGCAAGGTGCGCGGCTGGGTGCAGGGCGAGCGTGTGCTGGTCGGTTATGAACTGTGGCGCCAGCTCAACGATTTCCCGCTCGAATTCGGCCATCGCCCCACCGCCGCCAAGGACGCGGGCGGCGCGGCACCGGCAAAGGACGCGGCGCCACCCAAAGGTGAGGACGACAAGGCAAAAAAGTCATGATCCGCTTGCTCGCGTTCCTGCTGCTCGCGCTTTCGCCATCGGCGGCCGGTGCCGCCACCCGCCCCGCCCCGCTCGCCCCGGCGCCAGCACCCGCACCGCCCACCGCGCCGGCGCCGCTGACGCTGGACGAGGTGCTGAGCGCGTCCGCGCGCGCCGCGCCGCAGATCATCGAGGCGCTGGCCCGCATCCGCCAGGCCGAGGGGCGCGCGCTCGCCGCCGAGGGGGCGTTCGACACCGTGTTCGATCTCGACGCCCGCTCGCGCGTCGCCGGCTATTATGACGGCACCGTCGTGGAAGGGCGCGCGACGCGCCCGCTGACCGGCAATGGCGGCTATGTCTATGGCGGCTACCGCGCGTCGCGCGGCACCTTCCCGGTCTATGAGGACCAGGCCTATACCAACCGGCGCGGCGAGGCGAAGGTCGGCGCGGTGTTCGCCCTGCTCCGCGACCGCGCGATCGACGAGCGCCGCACCCGCCGCACGCTCGCCGGCAGCGATATCGACATCGCGCGGCTCGAGGCGGAAATGGCGGCGATCGGCGTGCAGCGCCGCGCGGTCGATGCCTATCAGAACTGGGTCGCGACCGGCCTGCGGCTGCGCGCCTATCGCGAGCTGTTGCAGCTCGCCGAGCAACGCCGTGGCGCCATCGCGCGACAGGTCACGCTCGGCGCCCGCCCCGCCATCCTGCTGACCGAGAACGACCAGAACCTCGTGCGACGCCGCGCGCTGGCATTGCGCGCGGAACAGGACTTCGCCGTCGCCGCCAATGCACTGTCGCTCTATTTGCGCGACGAGCAGGGCGCACCGCTCACCGTCGCGGCGGAGCGGTTGCCGCCCGACGCCACCGCGCTGGCGGGTCTCGGCCCGGTCACGCGGCAGGCGCCCGCCGCCCGCCCCGATTACCGCGCGATCATGGCGCGGATCGACCAGGCCGCCGCGCGGCTGATGCTGGCCGAGAATGATCTTGCCCCGCGGCTCGACCTGCGCGGCGAGCTGGGCAAGGATGTCGGCGCGGTCGGTCGCGGCGGCGCGAGCCGTACCCCGCTGGAGGCGGCGATCGGCTTTCGCCTGACCGTGCCGTTGCAGAACCGCGCCGCGCGCGGCCGCGTCGCCGAGGCGCGCGCCGAGGTCGGCGCGCTCGACCAGCGCAGCCGCTTCCTGCGCGAGCAGATCGCGATCGAGGTCGAGTCGATCGTCATCGCCGCCGACGCGGCCGAACGGCTCGTCGCCACCGCGCGCGAGGAACGCGACCTTGCCGAGCAACTGGCGGCGGCCGAACGACGCCGCTTCGCGCTCGGCTCGGGCGACTTCTTCCTCGTCAACCAGCGCGAGGAAACCGCCAATGACGCGCGCCTGCGGCTGATCGATGCACAGGCGCGCATCGCGGCGACACGCGCCGAACTCGCCGCGACCACCGCCGACCGCGCCGCGCTACGGCTGGAGCGGTGAGTCGGGCGCGGTCAAAGGCCGGGCACCTGGGCCCGACGGCGAAAGTTCTTCACCGCAGCGATTGCAGGTATCGCGCCGCATTTCTCGCCTGGGCGCGCTGGTAAGGCACTTGGCTGCCCCTCGTCATAGGCCGGAATACGGGTTTCTCGCCCCCTCTAACCGAGCTTGACGCGGGTCACCTGTGTTGAAGCAAGATTGCTTGCGCGTGTCTCCGTAACGCCTAATGTCACGGCCTTGCATCGGCTATTTTTCGGGCCTGTCGCAGCAGGAGCCGAAAAGACTTTCGACTTACTGTTCCCTGATATTGGCAGAGGAAGCACCTTGTTCCGGATGGTCGTCAACGCAGCATTCGCGCTGCTTGCTCCGCTTTCATTGTCCGGATGCAGTCTTGCTGACATAAGCAGATGCGATGCAGGATCGGAAGTCGATACCACCGAACTGATTGCTCAAGCTGCAGAAAATATTGCCACACAGAGCCGTTACTCGAATGACGCCGATATTATCAGGTACAATAACGCGGAAGACGTTATATCGAGCAATCCAAATTGCTGTTTTGTATATCAAAACAATACTGCACAGTTTGGAAAATTGCAACTTCCCTTCGACGATCAAATAATCGTCCTGATATACTACCAGAAACTCAAAACAGGTCATCGAAGGTACTATCAACAATTTACCGATATGCAACCGTGTCCGGAGAATCGAGAAATATCCGAATCTCCTCATGAGGATAAATATCACGATCAGTTTGTTAAGATGTACCGACCAATTGATCACAAATCGGCGCATGATGAACCGCACTAATTAACGATACAGCGGTCATATGCAATTAAATGGACGCCATAATTAGGTCGAGTTCGCAATGTCGGTACCAATTGCAACATGCCCCTGAATTAAACCTAGTCTCTACGCTCGCCCCCGCAGACGCCGCGCAGCCCAGGTCAGTCGTACCACCATCGCGACAACCAATAGCGAGAGCATCGGCACGTAATAAGCGTCGCGGAAGGCGCGCCCGGCATAGCTGTTGGTGAAGATGAGCCACACATAATAGCTGCCGATCACGTGCAGCAGCCGCCAGCGCCGCGCGCCGAGCCAGCGTGCCGTGCGATCGAACGAGGTCGCCGCCATCGCCGCGATCAGGTCATAGGCGAACCCGCCAAAGATGCGTGTGACGGCGCTGGCATGGAAGCCGACCGGATCGACCCGCGCCAGCACGATGATCGCAGCAAGGTGCAGCGCATGCGACCACGCAAAGGCCAGACCGATCTGCCGACGATACGCCAGCAGCGCGCGTGTCGCGCGGCCGGGCCACCAGCCGGCCAGCGCCGACGCGACGAACGCGGTGCAGAACAGCAGCAGCGAGGTCCGCGCCGTCACGCGGATCGCCAGCCGGATCGCCGCCACCCCCGGCGGCGCCGTCGCGGCGGCCAGCGCGAGGATCGCCGACACCGCCAGCGCCAACACCCAGAACAGCCACCAGCGCGACCGCGCCGCACCTTCGATCGTCCCACCCCGCATCATCGCCCCCGCGCCGCGCATGACTATTGCGCGCAAACCCCCGGCCGCCGCCCGGCCCATGGCCGCGCCACCTCGATCTCATAAGCCAAAGCGAGCAAGGTCGCCTCGTCGCCGACCGCGGCCTGGAACTGCGCGCCGATCGGCAGGCCCGCCGCGCTCCATGCGCCCGGCACGCTCATCGCCGGCGCACCGACGACATTGACCGGGGTCGTGTAGCCGACATAGCGCGTCAGCCGCTCGGCCATGGTCTCGACCGGCAGATTGGGTGCGAGCCAGCCCAGTGCGGGCGGCGGCGCCGACAGCACCGGCGACAGGATCACGTCATAATCGGCCAGCCAGGCGTCGTAGGGCACACGCAGCCCGTCGAGATAAGCCACGGCCTGTGCAACCGCCCCATCCGGCGCCATCGCGACGATGCCGGCCATGGCGAGGCTGAACGGTTCGACATCGTCTGGCCCCGGCGCATGGCCGAGCCGCGCGCCGGCCTCGGCGAGAATGTCCGCCGCACCCTTCGACCAGGCGAGCAGGAAGGCGTCGGACATGCCGGTAATCGGCGCCGGCCAGGCGGTCGGTTCGACCTGATGGCCGAGATCGCCGAGCAGCGCCGCCATCGCCGCGATCGCACCCGCAACCTCGGCATCGGGCTTGCCGCCCGACACGCTGTCGAGCACCAGCCCGATGCGCAGCCGCCTGCTCGACGGGCCGCTGACGAGCCCGACCTTCGGCAGCCCCGCGCCGCTCCCTTCGACCGCGGCGAGCAGCCCGGCGCTGTCGCGCACGCTGCGCGACACGCATAGCTGCACGCTGAGCGGCATCGGGAAATTCCCCGGATCGGTCGCCAGCGTGCGCCCGCGCGAGGTCTTCAGCCCGAACAGCCCGCAGCATGAGGCGGGAATGCGGATCGACCCGCCGCCATCGCTGGCATGCGCGAACGGCACGACATGCGCCGCCGTCGCCGCGCCGGCGCCGCCCGACGAGCCGCCCGACGAGCGCGTCACGTCCCACGGGTTGCGCGTCGGCCCGAAGGCGAGCGGCTCGGTGGTCGGCAGGAAGCCATGCTCGGGCGTCGCGCTCTTGCCG
Source organism: Parasphingomonas halimpatiens (assembly GCF_036663795.1). Classification (NCBI taxonomy): domain Bacteria; kingdom Pseudomonadati; phylum Pseudomonadota; class Alphaproteobacteria; order Sphingomonadales; family Sphingomonadaceae; genus Parasphingomonas; species Parasphingomonas halimpatiens. The sequence continues at coordinate 282,202 of NZ_JAXOJP010000001.1, read as the reverse complement.
ATCGGGTTTAGCCCGGCGGCGAACAGCCCGTCGGTAAACGGCGCCTGCCGCGTCGCCGCGCCGAGGCCGGCGGTCGCGCGCGAGCCCGAGCGCGTCGGCATGCCCGTCTGGTCGTCGAGATCCTTGATCAGGAACGGCACCCCGGCAAACGGCCCGTCGCCCAGCGGCGCCCTGGCGCGCTCACGGGCGCGCGCGAAATCCTCGGCGACGAGGAAGTTGAGCTGCGGGTCGAGCACCTCGGCGCGCGCGATCGCCGCATCGACCATCTCCAGCGCCGACACAGCCCCCGAGCGGATCGCCGCCGCCATTTCGGTCGCATCCCAGTCCGCGCTCTCGTCCCGTGCCATGCCCGTCGCTCTCCATTCGCTATCGTTGCGGTGGGTTGTGGCGCGGACGGCGGCGCAGGGCAATGCGCGGCGCTACCTGCTTTGAGCCGATGGCGCGCGGATGGTGACCGACGCGGGTTGATGATATATACCGTTGGTAGCGACCATGGGAGCCGAAGCGATGAATGACATGGCCAAGATCTTCTGGAACGGTCGCAGCCAGGCGGTGCGGCTGCCCAAGGAATATCGCTTCGCCGGGAGCGAGGTGAGCATCCGGCGCGAGGGCGACAAGGTGATCCTCGAGCCGGCTACGGGCGATCGGCGGGACCTCGATGCAGCGGCGGACGCTATCGGCGACGATGTCGCACGGCGGATCGACCAGCTCCGCGCGCTGATCGACGCCGGTGCGGACAGCGGCGATGCGGGCGAATGGGACGCGTACGAGATCAGGCGGCTCGCACGCGGCGATGGCGTGGCCGACGACGATTGAGCATGATCCGCTACAAGCGCGCCGCGCAAGGCGATGCGGTGGCGATCTGGCGTTATATCGCGCGCGACAGCCCCGACTTCGCCGATGCGACACTCGCCCGCTTTACCGAAAAGCTGGAGCGGCTGGCCGACAACCCGATGCTCGGCACACCACGCCCGGAATTGCGCGAGGAATTGCGCAGCTTCGCGGTGGGCAATTATGTGCTCTTCTATGCGCCCGACGATGACGGGATTACGCTGTACCGCATTCTCCATGCGGCGCGCGATGTCGGGGCGATTCTGGGGCGGTAAATTCCCAATTCTTGTGTCTCTCTGAAGCCCTCCCCTTCAGGGGAGGGGTAGGGGGTGGGGCAGTGCCGCAAACGCCGCGTCTGGGGAGAGGCCCCACCCCAACCCAGCGGCAGGTCGGTCAGGCCCCCGGCCTGACCTGAACCATGCGGGGCATGGTTCTCCTGCCACTCCTGAAGGGGAGGGGCTTAAAGTTCTGATCTGCGGGACGAGGTAATACGCGAAACCCACATGCAGCGTCATCCTGGCACCGACACGTCCCGTATGGCGCGTCTCGCGCGGACAGGAAACACCACTACGGCGCGACCGTCACCTCGACCACGCTGACCGACTTCGGCGGCAGCACCAGCGTCAGCGTGTCGCCGACCGCGCGTGCCGCTATCGGCTTTGGCGTCACCGTATCCGGCGCCGCCACCGTGTTGACGCTGGCCACGCTGGCCGCCGTCAGCACCTGCCCCGACATTGCGCGGATGCGTTTGCCGGCGATGCTCGGGGCGATCGTCAGCGGGCGCACCGGGTCGATATTGGTCAGCGCCAGCCACAGCTTGCCCGACGCATCACGCGCAGCGACCGCGTCGAGCCGCGGCAGGGTGATCGCACCGTGGCGATAGCTGCCGGCGGCGAAACTCACCGGCACGCGCACCGCATCCTGGAACGGCACATAGAGGCGATAGACATGGTAGGTCGGGGTCAGCACCATGTGCGGCCCGTCGGTCAGCACCATCGCCTGCAGGACATTGGCCATCTGCGCGATGTTGGTCAGCCGTACGCGATCGGCATGCCGCATGAAGATGTCGAGGTTGAGCGCGGCGAGCAGCGCGTCGCGCAGCGAATTCTGCTGTTGCAGGAAGCCGGGGTTGGAGCCCGGCGTCGGCGCCAGCCACGCGCCCCATTCGTCGACCGCCAGCGCCAGCTTCTTCGCCGGATCGTAGCGGTCCATGATCGCGCTCTGCTTGCCGATCAGCGCGTCCATCCTGAGCGTCTCATCGAGCAACGCGGCATAATCGTCCTCGCCGAAGCCGGTGGCCGGCAGATGCGGCGGCCAGCCATTGACGGTGTAATTGTGCAGCGAAACACCGTCGATGTCCCAGCTATAGACCTTGTCCTTCCACGCCTGCATCACCGCGTCGGTGTAATCGAGCTTGCCGCCGTCCGAGCCGACCGCGATCCGCCGCATCGCGCTGGCGCCGGTCTGCGCGGCGTTGAGGTTGCGGGCATAATGGCTGAAGCGCTTCATCTCCTCGACATAATGCTCGGTCGACATCGCGCCGCCACAGCCCCAATTCTCGTTGCCGAGCCCGAGATATTTGATCCGCCACGGCGCGGCATGGCCGTTGGCGGCGCGCTCGCGCGCCAGCGCGGTCGGCTGGTCGGCGGTCATATAGTCGAGCCAGTCGGCCGCCTCCTCGGTGGTGCCGCCGCCGACATTGATCGACAGATAGGCCTCGGCGCCGATCTGATCGAGGAAGTCCATATATTCGTGCGTGCCGAAGCTGTTGGGCTCGATCACCCCGCCCCAGCTGGCGTTGAGCGTGGCGGGGCGTTTGTCGGCCGGGCCGATGCCCTTGCGCCAGTGATATTCGTCGGCGAAGCAGCCGCCGGGCCAGCGCACATTGGGCACGCGGATCGCGCGGAGTGCGGCGACCACGTCGCTGCGGATGCCGCGGACATTGGGGATCGGCGAATCGCGCCCGACCCACACCCCGCCATAGATGCCGGTGCCGAGATGCTCGGCGAACTGGCCGAAAATGTCGCGGTCGATCGTCGGGCCGGGGGTGTCGGGCGTGATCGTCACGACCAGCGGCGGCTCGGCTGGCTGGGCCTGGGCATGCGCGGCGGGTGTGGCGAGCGCGAGCAGGCCGAGCGGCGCAAACAGGCGCGTCATCCGCGTGGCGATAGCGCGCCGCATCTCAATGCCCCCCGCGCGGCGCGGGCCGCACCGAGAATTGGTAGACGATGCTGTTGCGATAGGTCTGGCCGGGGTCGAGCCGCGCCGATCCGAAGGCCGGCTGGTTGGGCGTGTCGGGGAAGACCTGCGGTTCGAGCGCGAGCGCGTCGCCCTGGCGATAGGCATGGTGCGACTTGCCCACCGCCGTTCCGTCGAGGAAATTGCCGGTATAGAATTGCACCCCCGGCTGGTTGGAGAGGATCTCCATCACCCGTCCGGTCAACGGATCCTCGACCCGGGCATGGAGCCGCGGCGTCGCGGCGACGGTGCGCGCCAGCACGTAATTATGGTCATAGCCCTGGCCGATGACGATCTGCGGATCGCGCCCGTCGCGGATGCGCGCGCCGATCGCGGTCGGGCGGCGGAAGTCGAACGGCGTGCCGGCGACGGGACGGAAATCGCCGGTCGGGATCAGCGTCGGGTCGACCGCGGTGATGCTGTCCGCCGGGATGGTCAGCAGATGGTCGTAGATCGAGCGCTGGCTCGCCTCGCCCGACAGGTTCCAGAAGCTGTGGTTGGTGATGTTGACGATCGTCGCGCGGCTGGTGGTGGCGACATAATCGACCGACAGGCGATTATGCTCGTCGAGCGCATAGGTCGCGGTCACGCTCAGCTCACCGGGATAACCTTCCTCGCCATCCGCGCTGGTATAGCCCAGCGTGACCGAGGCGACCGCGCCGCTCTTCACCGCCAGCACGCGCCACAGCCGCTTGTCGAAGCCCCTGAGCCCACCGTGCAGCGCGTTGGGCGCATTGTTGATCGCCAGCGTGTAGCGCTGCCCGTCGAGCGTGAAATGCCCGTCGCGGATGCGGTTGGCATAGCGCCCGACGGTCGCGCCGAAATAATTCGGCTTGGCGAGATAGCCGGCCATATCGGCATAGCCGAGCACGACATCCTCGGCCACGCCGCGCCGGTCGGGCACGCGCACCGACTGGAGGATCGCGCCATAGCTGATCACGCGCACCGTCATGCCGTGCGCGTTGCTCAGCGTGATCGCATCGACCGCGCTGCCATCGGCAAGGTGGCCGAAGACATCGCGCTTCGCCTCGGCGGCATTGGCCGCGACCGGCAGCGCGGCGGCAAGCACCGCCAGCATCGCAAAAGACCTCTTCATGACCCGACTCCCTCCCCACGCCTTTGCCGCGCCGATCGTCCGCGTCGTGCGCCCCTGCTTTTACTCAGACAATTTGGAGTCGAGCAATGGGGGATCGGCGGTTTTTCAACGCGGCAGCGATGAACGACGGCGGCGCCCGTCGCGCCGCGCCAAGACCAAGCGTTACGTTCCCTTCGTTTCGCGCCGTACGATCTGGCGGCCATCGACCAGCACTGTCGGCTTGCAGCCGCCCGGCTCGGGCGCGGTCGCGCCGCTGCAGAAGCCGACGCCCGGCGTCAGGCCGGTGACGGTCGTGCTGCCGCCGACCGGCGCCGACGCCGCCTTGGTCACGTCGCCGGCCATGAACAGTATATGGCAGGTGCCGCTGGTCGAGCTGATGCAGCTCACCGTCGCCGCGCCGTTGCCCAGATCGCCGGTCACCTCCAGCGCGACCGCGCTGCGTTCGGTCTTGCCGCAGGCGCCCAGCGCGAACAGCAAGCCCACCAAAACCAGCCGGGAATTCAAGCGCATCACCGCACCTCCACCATGTGTATTGCCCATATGACACACAACGCGGACGAGTCCATATCGCGCTCGCCTCTTTCCGCATCGCACAAATTCGGCTAAGGGCGCCGCGAACCCGCATACCCGCGACAATCAGGATATCATATGAACCTCCGTAACGTGGCGATCATCGCCCACGTCGATCACGGCAAGACGACCCTCGTCGACCAGCTGTTCCGTCAGTCCGGCACCTTCCGCGACAACCAGCGCATCGAAGAGCGCGCGATGGATTCGAACGACCTCGAAAAAGAACGTGGCATCACGATTCTCGCCAAGTGCACCTCGGTCGAGTGGGAGGGCATCCGCATCAACATCGTCGATACGCCGGGCCACGCCGATTTCGGCGGCGAGGTCGAGCGCATCCTGTCGATGGTCGACGGCGTGATCCTGCTGGTCGACGCGTCGGAAGGCGCGATGCCGCAGACCAAGTTCGTCACCGGCAAGGCGCTGGCGCTCGGCCTCAAGCCGATTGTCGTCGTCAACAAGGTCGACCGTCCCGACGAGCGCATCCAGGAAGTGCTCGACGAGGTGTTCGACCTGTTCGTCAGCCTCGACGCGACCGACGAGCAGCTCGACTTCCCGGTGCTCTACGCCTCGGGCCGCAACGGCTATGCCAATGACGACCATCATGCGCGCGAAGGCACGCTGCGCCCGCTGTTCCAGAAGATCGTCGACCATGTCCCGCCGCCGGCGGCCGACCCCGATGGCCCGTTCAAGTTCCTCGTCACCCTGCTCGACCGCGACAATTTCCTCGGTCGCATCCTGACCGGCCTGGTCTTTTCCGGCTCGGTCAAGACCAACCAGCAGATCCATGCGCTCGATAATGACGGCAACATCGTCGAGACCGGCCGCGCGTCGAAGATCATGACCTTTCGCGGGCTCGAGCGCGTGCCGACCGACGAGGCGCAGGCCGGCGATATCATCTCGATCGCCGGGCTGACCACGACGACCGTGTCGAACACGATCTGCGACCCGAGCGTGACCGAACCGCTCCACGCCCAGCCGATCGATCCGCCGACGCTGTCGATGCGCTTTGCGGTCAACGACTCGCCGATGGCGGGGCGCGAGGGCACCAAGGTGACGTCGCGGATGATCCGCGACCGGTTGTTGCGCGAAGGCGAATCGAACGTCGCGATCAAGGTGACGGAAGCCGCCGACCGCGACAGCTACGAAGTCGCCGGGCGCGGCGAGCTCCAGCTCGGCGTGCTGATCGAGACGATGCGCCGCGAGGGCTTCGAGCTCGGCATCAGCCGCCCGCGCGTGCTGTTCGGCGAGGACGAGAACGGCAAGAAGACCGAGCCGTACGAGACCGTGATCATCGACGTCGACGAGGAATATTCGGGCACCGTCGTCGAGAAGATGGCGATCCGCAAGGCCGAGCTGACCGACATGCGCCCCTCGGGCGGCGGCAAGACCCGCATCACCTTCTCGGCGCCGAGCCGCGGGATGATCGGTTATCATGGCGAGTTCCTGTCGGACACGCGCGGCACCGGCATCATGAACCGGCTCTATGAGAAGTACGGCCCGCACAAGGGCACGATCGAGGGCCGCAAGAACGGCGTGCTGATCTCCAACGGTTCGGGCGAAGCCAACAGCTATGCGCTCGGCCCGCTCGAGGAGCGCGGCATCCTGTTCGTCGGCCACGGCGAGGCGCTGTACGAGGGCATGGTGATCGGCGAGAACGCCAAGCCGGACGACCTCGAAGTCAACCCGATGAAGGCCAAGCAGCTCACCAACTTCCGCGCCTCGGGCGGCAAGGATGACGCGATCCGCCTCACCCCGCCGAAGAAGATGACGCTGGAACAGGCGATCGCCTATATCGACGACGACGAGATGGTCGAGGTGACCCCCAAGTCGATCCGGCTGCGCAAGCGCTTCCTCGACCCCAATGAGCGCAAGCGCGCCTCGCGGGCGAAGCAGGCGGCGTAAGCGGCGGCAGGCCGGCGGGCGCAGACCGCGGCCCAGCCCCAGGCTTTCAGGACCGAAGAGAAGCGCGTCGGGTGTTGGACCCGGCGCGCTTCTTCGTTTGCGTAACGGCCAAGTATTCGCCACGCGATATCGCAAGTATTCAGGACTTTTGACGACCCTCATGGGGCGTTTGCGCTCGTCTTCGGCGTCGCCGCACGCGCCAAATCGCGCGACGAACTTCGCGCCAAAGCCAACAGGCGTTAGTGGCGCTGATCGTGGCGCGCGGGCTGGAATCGCGCGGCGAATAGCCTCGATTTTCGAATAGTTTTGGAGGCGCGGTGATTTTATCTGCGCAAGCATTGGCCGGGTCCGTCTCGTTCGCAGCCGCTGATCCAACGCGCACCGGGATGGTGCGGGCTGTCGGGCTGCGGCGAGTTTGGCGGGGGTGGGCGGGAAAGTGAATCGGGGGGTGGCTGGCGTTGCGGTCGAGCGCGTTCTTACCATCGGCGAGTAAAACGACGCGCGATACTTGATTAACCCCGGCAATCAGCCATGTTGGATGAGACGCTGACGGGGGCGCCATGCCGATTGCCGAGATCTTTACCGCTGCGAACCTGATCAACGCCTGTGTCAGCGGGCTGATCGGCAATCGCGTGGACGGTGGATTCATGGCAGCGGCGATGCAGTGCGCGCGCCAGTTCGGCGGCGGCAACATGCCGCAGAACCACCATGTCCTGAATGCGATGCACGGTGCCTTCACCGACTCGATCACGATGATGGCGCGCGCCGCCGACAGCGCCGGCGGCTCGGCCGCCGACAATTTCTCGCGCCGCGCCTTGCAGAAGTTCGCGCGGTCATCGGAGCTTCGCGACCTCAAGCTGGACGACGCCAAGCTGCCGGTCGAGACGCTCGAAGAGCGCGTTCGGGCGATCTACGGACGACAGGAGGTTGCGCCCAAGGCAGCGGCGGCCGAGCTTGTCATCGACCTGGTCGAGCAGGCGATGGGCGAGCCGTTGACCGAACCGTTGCGGGAGGTGTTTCGCAACGGACATGGCCGGTTCACGGGCTGGGCCGACACCTTCGAGCTCTATTTCGCCGCCGAGGTGAAGAAGAATGTCGAGGTCTATCGTATCCTGACGCTCGATCGGCTCAACGAGCTGGTCGCGCTGGCTAGTGAGCAGGCGCACCATCTCGATCAACTGTCCGACGACGTTGCGGAGTTTCGCGCCGAGACGCGCGCAGCCTTTGCCGAACAAAAGGCGGCATTTGAGCGGATCGAAGCGGCATTGGGCCGGGGTGAAGTCGCGCCGGGTGAGGCCATCGACATCATCGAGCGCGCGGCGCGCGAGGACCGGCTGTCTACCGAACAGCGAACCCACCTGTCCGAAATCTACGGTCAGTATCTCCGCGACACGACGGAAATTCCGGCGCCTCTGATCGCCAGTGCGCAACGAGAGCTCGCGGTCGCAAATGATCCGGACCTGTTGACCGCCGCTCTACGCAATCTGGCCGGCGAACAGCGCAAGGCGCTTATCGAGGAAACCGAGCAACGTATCGATAGCGAGATCGTGCATGCGGCAGCGCGGTATCGTCGCCTCGCTTCATTTGCAGCGCTTGAGTCGCTTCAAAGCGGCATGCGCCTTTATCGCAAAGCGGTCGACCTTGATCCATCCGATGTGTGGGCGTGGATCGAATTGAGCCGCCTGTGTGAAGCGGCTGGGCAACGCTCTGACAGCAAACGCTATCTCGCCAGTGCGCAACAACATGCTACGACTGATCGTCAGCGTGCCGTCATCCAATGCGAACTGGGTGACATAGCGGTTGCCTTTGGCGATCTTGCCGCCGCAAAGGCGCATTATCTGTCTTATGCTGAGGTGTTCAAGCGCCTGGCGGCGCAGGAGCCGGGCAATGCCGGGTGGCAGCACGACCTTTCGGTGAGCCATGAGAAGCTGGGCGATGTGGCGGTGTCGGCGGGTGACCTTGGCGAGGCCCGGCGGTGTCATGCGGCGGCTCTGGCGATCAGCGAGCGGCTGGCGGGGCAGGAGCCGGGCAATGCCGAATGGCAACGCGACCTGTCGGTGAGCCATGACAGGCTGGGCGATGTGGCGGTGTCGGCGGGTGACCTTGGCGAGGCGCGGCGGCACTATGAAGCGAGTCTGGCGATCAGCGAGCGGCTGACGGCGCAGGAACCGGGCAATGCCGAGTGGCAGCGCGACCTGTCGGTGAGCCACAACAAGCTGGGCGATGTGGCGGTGGCGGCGGGCGACCTTGCCGAGGCGCGGCGGCGTTTTGCGGCGGGTCTGGCGATCAGCGAGCGGCTGGCGGCGCAGGAGCCGGGCAATGCCGGGTGGCAGCGCGACCTTTTTGTTAGCAAAGTCAAGCTAGGCAATGTTGCGGTGGCGGCGGGTGACCTTGCCGAGGCGCGGCGGCGTTATACGGCGGGTCTGGCGATCAGCGAGCGGCTGGCGGCGCAGGAGCCGGGCAATGCCGAGTGGCAGCGTGACTTGTTCGTCAGCAACGCAAAGCTGGCGCAGCTTGCCGAGACCGATCGTGATCCGGCGGGCGCCATTGTGCGCTTTTCTGCCGCAGAGAGGGTGATGGTGGCGCTGGTCGATCGCTGGCCCGACCATCCCGGCTTCGCCCGCGATCTGGCACAAGTGCAGGCCGACCTCGCGCGGCTTCGCGGCTAGGAAGCAACCCCGCTTCCCATCACCCCGCCACCCCGATAGCATCCCGCTGAATTTCGGGGGAAGAATCGAATGAATCCGTTGGTGCGGCCGTGGCGGCAGATATTCAATTTCAGCGGGCGGGCGACGCGGTCCGAATATGGCCTGTTCCACATCACGGCGGTGATCGCCTTCTTTGGGATGAGTTTCCTGTCCGCTATTATCCAGGCGCTGCTCGGCCAGCCGGGGGTGCAGTCATTCGCGTCGATCTTGTCGCTGGCGATCGTCTCCCTGCTGGCGATCGTGTCGCTGCTCGGCTTGCTGGCGGTGCTGATCGGCCATATCTCGATCGCGATCCGGCGGCTGCACGATCATGGCGAGCCGGGCATCAAATATCTGATGACCTTCATCCCGTTCATCGGCTTCATCTTCTGGATAATGCTCGTCTTCACGCGCGGCGACGACTGGGAGAATGATTACGGCCCCGACCCGCGCCAGCCCGAGCAGGATTCGGTCGAGGCGCTGGGATCGGTCTTCTCGTGATGCCGGCGGCGGCGCGGCGGCGGCGATGAACCCGCTGGTCCGCCCGTGGCGGCACCTGTTCGATTTTCGCGGGCGGGCGTCGCGGCGCGAATATGCGCTGTTCCACGCCGGCATCGTCGCGCTGTATTTGCTGACGACGATCCTGACCGGGGTCGGCGCGGCGCTGGGCTTCGCCTTTTTCGGTCAGCCGGCCGGTGCCGGGCCGATCGTGGCGATCGTGATCCTCGGCGAGGGCGGGCTGTTCCTGCTGTTGCTGGCGATCGGCCATGTGTCGGTCTCGATCCGCCGGCTGCATGATCGCAATGTGCCGTGGACCGGCTATCTGTTCACGCTCATTCCGTTGGTCGGGCTGTTTTTCTGGGTGCCGCTGGCCTTTGCGCGCGGTACCGATGGCGAGAATGATTACGGCCATGATCCGCGTTACCCGGCGCCGGTGTCGACCGAGTTGCTGGGGGCGGTGTTTTCGTGACGGGCCGTTGTGCCGGGGGGATGGAACGATGAACCTGTTGCTGCGGCCGTGGCGCCATTATGCCGATTTTCGCGGGCGCGCGCGGCGGTTGGAATATCTGCTGTTCGTCCTGACCTTTTATGGGGGGCTGATCGGCATCGCCTTGCTTGGCTGGTTCCTCAACCTGAACTTCGGCAGCCTGGCGGGCAAAGCCACCTTCAGCCTGTTCGTGAGCGCCCCTATCCTGCTGTTCATCCTTGCCTCGGTCGTGCCCGGCCTGGCGGTGACGGTGCGGCGGATGCACGATCTCGGCCTGCCGGGCGCGTGGCTGGCGATCGTCTTCGTGCCGTTTATCGGGCAGGTGCTGGGGTGGCTGCTGACTTTCATCATCATCTTCATTCCGGCACCGCGTGGCGAAAACCGCTATGGCTTCGATCCGCGTGACCCGGAGGACGCGGATGACACTGCCGCGCTGGGCGAGGTGTTTTCGTGACACTGCCTGCTTCCGTCATGCCGGACTCGTGCCGTGTTCGAGCTTTGGCTTGCCCCCGGGCAAGCCAGGCTGGTGTTCGGGGAACACAAGCTCGCTCGAACACCACGGTGCCGCGAGAGGTTGCGCGGCGCGGTGGACCCCGGAACTAGTCCGGGGTGACGGTCGGTTTGCGCGGTGGCCGGAACTTGTGCGGGGTGACGGTGGGGGTGTGGGCCGCCCTCCGCTCTGGACGGAACTCAGGCGCCCGCCAGCTCCATCACCACCGCCCATTCGTCGTCGCGCACCGGCGTCACCGACAGCCGGCTCTGGCGCAGCACCTCGAGTTTGGCGAGGCGCGGTTCGGCCTTCAATTGCGCGAGCGTCACCGGGCGCGGGAGCTTCTCGACCGCCTTCACCGCGACGCTGGCCCATTGGTCCTTGTCGCCGTCGGGGCGCCAGGCGCGGGTGATTTCCATCACGCCGACCGCGGCCTTTTCGGTGTTGCTGTGGTAGAAGATCGCGCGGTCGCCGACCGCCATGTCTTTCAGGAAATTGCGCGCGGTATAGTTGCGCACGCCGTCCCATTCGGTCGTGCCGTCGCGCACCAGATCGTCCCAGCCATAGGTGTCGGGCTCGGATCGCAGCAACCAATAGGCCATGGGTCTCGTCACTCTCTCGGCGGTCAGTGGCAGGCGCGGTGGCAACCGCGCCCCTGCCCGCTGCCTAAGCCGTGATATCGCCCCGGGCAACCGCGTCGCAGTGGCCGCGATCGGCGAGGTGCAGCACGGGTGAGCCATCCGCCGCCAGGCCCATCGGCGCGGCGATGTCGCCGGCCATGTCGTAGAGCGCGTCGCACTCGAACACGTCATAGGCGGCGTTGCACAGCCGCATGCCGGCGACGCCGTCGAACAAGGCGCCGCGTGCGGCATCGGCCATGGCGTGCTCGCATGCCGCGCGTAACGCCACCAGAGCGGTGAGGTGCGGCGTTTCGCCGGAGCGGGAGGAATCGGGCGACATGCGAGCGTCGCCTTCTATATATGAGAAATATCTCATCGTCAAGTTCGCGCTTGCCTTCACGCCCACGCCATAAGATCGTCATGTTCGCGTCAGCCTGGCGCGCCTAGGGTGCCGTTCGGGCACGGATGACGATCGTTACCCTTTCGGGCGTCGTCCGTGCCTTCCTCCCGCGCGGGGCGCCGCCTGCACATTCCTGGTTGCAAGGACCTTGCCATGCGTTTTCTGCCGCTGCTGTCGATCATCATGCCCGTCGCGGTGCTCGCCCAGGATGCGCCCCCGCCGCGCCCGGCGCCGACGCGGCTGTTCATCGCGCCGTCGGGCGAGCCGTTCCGCGCGCCGATGGATGCGCCTTATCCGCTCGCGACATGGTTTGCCGGCGCCGACCATAATCATGACGGGCGCGTCGACCTGACCGAATTCACCTGGGACTTCGATCGTTTCTTCGATTCGCTCGACACCGACCATGACGGCACGCTGCGCTCCGACGAGATCGAGCGTTACGAACGGATGGTGCCCGAGCTGCGCGGCGGCGGTTTTGCCAGCGGCGGCTTCGGCGAAGGCGGGCGCCATGGCGGCGGGCGGCCCGGCGGCGGCGGGCATCACCGTGGCGGCCAGGGCGGCGGCGGATTCGGCAGCTTTGGCGGCGGCGGCGGCGCGGGCGGCTATCATGGCGACGATGAAGCGGCCGGCCAGGAGGGCGGCCAGGAAGGCGGGCAGGAAGAACAGAGCGACACGCCGCGCGCGCAGTCGCTCTACGTCCCCGAGGGCGGCGCCTCGCGCTACGAAATGATCGCGATCCCCGAGCCGCTCACCGCGATGGACACCAATCTGACCGGCACGATCGACCGCCGCGAACTCCACGCCGCGGCGGCGCGGCGCTTCGCCATCCTCGACCAGAAGCAGCGCGGTTACCTGCTGCTCGAAGAACTGCCCGAGCCCGACGCGCTGCGCCACAAGAACGGGCCGAAGCGGCGGCGGTAACGCGGGCGGGTGGAGGATCGCTTCGACCTGAACCGCTTCGTCGCCGCGCAGGCGGGGGTTTATGACCGCGCGCGCGCCGAACTGATGGCGGGGCAAAAGCGCAGCCACTGGATGTGGTTCGTCTTTCCGCAGCTTGCCGGGCTGGGGTCGAGTCCGATGGCGCAGCGTTATGCGATAAGCTCGTTGGACGAGGCGCGCGCCTATCTCGATCATCCCCTGCTCGGCGCGCGTTATGCGGCATGCGTCGCGGCACTGGCTGCGCTGCCGCCCAACGCGACGGCGCGCGGCGTGTTCGGGGAGGTCGATGCGATGAAGCTGTGTTCGTCGCTCACGCTGTTCGCGGCGGCACGGCCGTCAGCCTCGCTCGACGCGGCGATCGTCCGCTGGTGCGGCGCGCCCGACGCGCGGACGCTGGCGTTGCTTGGTGTTGGGTAGGGCGGGCTGCGCGAGATCTGAACGACGGAGCACGCCGACGCACTTTCCTTTTGGTTTCGTGTTGTTGGCTTCCCCGGCGAAGGCCGGGGCCCAGTTGGGGGACGCTGCGACAGGCGTTGCCGCTCATCATATCCGTCCTCCCAACTGGGCCCCGGCCTTCGCCGGGGAAGTGAGGAGGAGAGCGGCGCGATGGGTCGGATCTTGCGGGAACGGCACTTCGACAGCGCTTGCCACACGCGCCAGACGAAGCCCCCCTCAGTAGCGAAAGCCGATCAGGCTGACGACGATCTCGAACGCGATCAGGATGATCACCGCCAGTTCGAGCCGGAACGAACGCTTGTCGAGCACGAGGTTGAGCAGCACGTCGGCGGCGTCGCCGATCACCGTCAGCTTGCGCTCGATCGCGCGGGCGCGGTCGCCCAGTTCGAATTCGGCCTCGAGCCGGCCATAGAGCCGGTCGAGCTCGGGATGGTCCCACAGCAAGTCGGGTTTCTCGCCGATCTGCGCGCGGCCGACGACGCGGTGCTGCGTCGCCAGCACGCCGCCGATATGCTGCATCACGCGCCTGATCGACAGGCCGGCGCGGCCGTGCGTGCGCAGTTCGTTGACCAGCGGCTCAATGCGATCGAAGGTCTCGGCGATGCGGCTTTCGTCGCGCGCCAGCACGACGCTGCGCGCCAGCACCGTCGCGGTGAGCAGCAGCCGCTCGGGCGTCGCGGCGCGCAGCCGGATGCGGCCGTCGGCGCTGACATTCTCCTCGCCATCGGGGCTGATCTCGATCCAGGCAGTTTCGAGTTCGGGTGTCGTCGCCGGCTCGATGACGTGCGGCATCAGTTCGGCGACCAGCTCCTTCTCCAGCGCCGCCGACGCGCCGAACAGCACGAGCACGCCGTAGCGGAAGACGAAGGCCGCGCCGATCCCCGACAGGCGCAGCGCCTCGGGCTCGACGAAGCGTGGCAGATGGCGCGTGTCGATCCGCGTGCCGAGCAGCAGCGCGCGGATATCGGCGCTGGGCGCGCCGCCGGCGATCGGGAAGCCCAGCACCTCGCGAATACCGACGCCGGCGGGGCGAGTCGCGACGGGCGACGGCGGCGTGGCGGGTCCTGGCGTGTCCGTCATCGCTCTCCTGACCCGGCCTCAGCCGGCACGGCGCACCTCGTTCATTTCGCGGCCGGCTTGACCACCGCGCCGCCCTTCATCACGAACGCCACGCGCTGCAAGGTGCGGACATCGGCGAGCGGGTCGCCATCGACCGCGATGATGTCGCCATAACGCCCCGGCGCGATCGCGCCGACATCGCCGGTCTTGTCGAGCGCCTCGGCGGCGCTGCGCGTCGCGGCCTGGATCGCCTCGATCGGCGTCATGCCCCATTGTACCATCGTCGCGAATTGCAGCGCGTTGTCGCCATTGGGATAAACCCCGGCATCGGTGCCGAACAGCATCTTCACGCCGGCGGCATGCGCGGCGCGGAAGGTCTCGCGCTGCAGCCGACCGATCGCGCGCTCCTTGTCGAGGCTCTCCTGGAACACGCCGTTCTTGGCACCCTCGGCGAGGATATAATCGTCGTCATAGATATCCATGTCGAACCACGCGCCGCTCGCCTTGGCGAGGCGGAAGGATTCGGCATCGGCGAGGCTGGCATGCTCGATCGTGTCGACTCCGGCGCGCAGCGCGGTGTTGATGCCGTCGGCGCCGTGGGCGTGCACCGCGACCTTCATGCCGAGCATGTGCGCCTCGTCGACGATCGCCTTGATCTCGTCATAGCTCAGCTGTTGCGCGCCGACCGAGTCGGTCTTGGACAGCACCCCGCCGGTCATGCAGACCTTGATCACCTGCGCGCCATATTTGCGGATCCAGCGCACCAGCGCGCGGAACTCGGCCGGCGAATTGGCGATCTGCGGATGCGGCACGGTGACCGAGGGCGGGAATTCGGTCGCGTCGCAATGCCCGCCGGTCACGCCGAGCGCATAGGTCGCGGGGACGATGCGCGGGCCGGGAATGTAGCCGCCCTCGATGCCCTGCTTGAGCGCGACATCGTCGAAATTGCCCGAGCCGACATTGCGCACGGTGGTGAAGCCGGCCTCGACCGTCTTCCTGGCATTGGCCACGCCGATCACGGTGGCGAGATTGTCGGTGAATTCGAGGGCACGATAGCCGCTGAGATGCGGGTCGCCGGTCAGATGGACGTGCATGTCAATCAGACCGGGCAGCAGGGTGCGCGTACCGAGATCGATCGTCTCCGCGCCGGCCGGGATGGCATCGCCGCGATGGCCGACCGTCGTGATGCGCCCGTCGACCACCGTCACCTGGACATTGTCGACGCGTTTGCCGGCGAGCACGTCGATCATATGGTCGGCGCTGACCACCACGGTTTTCGCCGAGGCAGCGGAGGCGGTGAACAGGGCGAGGGCGAGGAGCAGCGCGCGGCGCGGATTTGATAAGGTCATGGCGCTTACATGCCGTGCTGCGCGGCGTTGGGACAGAGGCAATTTGCAAACATGGACCGGTGTTCCTGCGCACGCAGGAACCCAGGGTGACGGGGCGGGTGGCCCGCCTCTCCCTCCCCCGTCATGCCGGACTTGTTCCGGCATCCACCGGGCTGCAATCCAACCGGCCTTTGCTTGCGCGGCACGGTGGCCCAGCGAAACAAGGACTGGCGCCCCGCCACCAACCGTATTACATGAATGACACACTTGAACCGGCGCGCGAGTGCTTTAGACTCGCATCTCGCGCACCGCACGGAGACTGGCATGGCCACGACGCCTGAGACGATGACTGCCCCGACCGAGGCACCTTTGGTGCTGACCCCGCCCGACCCCGTGCCCGTGGTGACGCAGAGCCAGGCGGTCGGCCTGGTGCCGGTCGATGCCGGCACGCGCACCCAGCTCGAGGCCAAGGTCGACAGCTTCGTCGACGACCTCGTCGCGCAGGACGTCAACAGCCCCGAATTCGGCAAGCGCGTCGATGCCATCGCCGCGATGGGGCAGAAGGAGATCCGCGACGCCGCCGGCCAGTCGAACCGTTTCCTCGATCGCCCGGTCAAGGCGATGGACCAGGAGGGCGGCGTCGGCGCCGACCTGATCGAGCTGCGCCGCACGGTCGAGAAGCTCGATCCGTCGGGCGCGCTGACCTCGCGCGGGTTCTTCGACAAGATCTTCGGCAACAAGATCACCGGTTATTTCGACAAGTATAAATCGTCGCAGTCGCACATCAATTCGATCCTCAAGGCGCTCGGGCGCGGCAAGGACGAGCTGTTGATGGACAATGCCGCGATCGACGTCGAGCGCGCTAATCTGTGGACCTCGATGGGCAAGCTCGAACAGATGATCGTGCTGTCCAAGACGATGGACGGGCGGATCGAGGACAAGGCCAACGAACTCGACCATAGCGACCCGGCCAAGGCCAAGGCGCTGCGCGAGACCGCGTTGTTCTATGTCCGCCAGCGCACGCAGGACCTGCTGACGCAGATGGCCGTCACGGTGCAGGGGTATCTCGCGCTCGACCTGGTCAAGAAGAACAATGTCGAGCTGGTGAAGGGCGTCGATCGCGCCTCGACCACCACGGTCGCCGCGCTGCGCACCGCGGTCACCGTGGCGCAGGCGCTGTCCAACCAGAAGCTGGTGCTCGACCAGGTGACGGCGCTCAACACCACCACCGCCGGGCTGATCGATTCGACCGGCAAGCTGCTCAAGAGCCAGAGCGCGGCGATCCACGAACAGGCCGCCAGCGCGACCATCCCGGTCGAGGTGCTGCAGCGCGCCTTCCAGAACATCTACGACACGATGGACGCGATCGACGTGTTCAAGCTGAAGGCGCTCGATTCGATGAAGACGACGGTCGGCACGCTCTCGACCGAGGTCGAGAAGTCGAAGGGCTATATCGCGCGCGCGGAAGGCCAGGCGCAGAATGCCGGCAAGGCCGCGACCGACCAGTTCAAGCTCGAGGCCGTTTGAGATGAGCGAAGTCGATCGCGCCGTCGCCCGTGCCGGCGAATTGCTCCACCGCGTGGCCGACGAGCGCCGCGTCGGCGCGCGCCAGCGCGCGCGTGTCGGCGAGGCGGGGGCGCGGCTGACGCGCGTGGTGCTGGCTGACGGCGTGATCATCGCCGCGGCGGTGGTCATCGGGTTGTTCGTGCCGCTCGGCATCCTCGGCTTTACCGCCGTCATCGTGATGCTGCTGCTCGCCACCCTGTTCTTCGCGGCGATGCCGGTCGGCCCCGAGCCGACGCCGGAGCGGCTGCGCGAGACGCCGCTCAAGGCGCTGCCGGCGCAGACCGCGCGCTGGCTCGACACGCAGCGCTCGGCCTTGCCCGCGCCGGCGCGGACCTTGCTCGACGGCATCGGCGTGAAGCTCGACACGCTCGCGCCGCAGCTTGCCACACTGGGCGAGGACGATCCGGCGGCGGTCGAGGTGCGCAAGCTGGTCGGCGAACAGCTGCCCGAATTCCTCAAGGGCTATGCCCGCGTCCCCGAGCCGCTGCGCAAGGTGGAACGCAACGGCAAGTCGCCCGACACCGAACTCGCCGACGGCCTGCGCGTCATCGACGAGGAAATCGCCGAGATGACCGTGAAGCTGGCGCAGGGCGACCTCGACGGCCTGGCGACGCGCGGGCGGTTCCTCGAGATCAAGTACCGCGACGACGGCGTGGCTTCTTAAACTCCCCTCCCTTTGGGAGGGGTTGGGGGAGGGCAGCACCGCCGATCGGACCGCAGGTTTTGCGGCGCCATGCTCGCCAGAAGAAGGTAATTGGTTCACGCGGAGGCGCGGAGGCGCGGAGGTGTTCCGCCCGCCGCGACGTCGGCGTCAGCCAATCGACCTCATCGCCCGCTGCACGCGGGTTCATGATAGCGCGGGGCACCGGACCGAGGCGAAACTCTCCGCGCCTCCGCGCCTCCGCGTGAACAAATCATTTTGACCTGGTCACGGGCGGTGCGATCGCGGCTGTACGCGACGGCTTATCGTCTTCGCGCCTTCGCGTGAACCAAAGCTGCTACTTCGCAGCCTTGTCCAACTCCGCGACCGTCCCCGTCGCGGGCAGTTCGGCCTTCATCGACGCCGCCACTGCCTCGGCGCGTTCCATGACACGCAGCACGTTGCCGCCGGCGAGCTTCGCCACATCGGCGTCGCTCCAGCCGCGCCGCATCATCTCGGCGAGCAGCGCGGGATAGGTGTCGACATTCTCCAGCCCCTGCGGCAGTTCGTTGCCGACCCCGTCGAAATCCGAGCCGAGCCCGACATGGTCGACCCCCGCGACCTTCGCGATATGGTCGATATGGTCGGCGACCATCGCCAGCGTGACGAGCGGGCGCGGATGGTCCGCCTCCCATTGCTTCATCGCCGCATCCGCTTTTTCGGGCTGGCCGATCAACAGGCCACCATAAGGCGGGGTGTTGAGCCGCGCGCGTTCCGCGGCGCGATCGGCCGACCAGTGGCGGATCGCCTCGGAGACGTAATTGGGCGCATAATTGACCATCACCACGCCGCCATTGGCCGCGACCAGCTTGAGCACGTCATCGGACACGTTGCGCGGATGATCGTCGAGCGCGCGCGCGCTGGAGTGCGAGTAAATCACCGGTGCCTTGGTCACGCGCAGCGCGTCGCGCATCGTATCCTCGCTGACATGGCTGAGGTCGACCAGCATGCCGATGCGGTTGAGTTCATGCACCACCGCCTCGCCGAATGGGGTGAGCCCGCCATGCTTCGGATTGTCGGTCGCCGAATCCGCCCAGTCGATCGTCAGCGCGTGCGTCAGCGTGAGATAGCCCGCGCCGAGCCCCTGATAGGCGCGCAGCACCGACAGGTCGCCGGCGATCTGCCCGCCGCCCTCGACCCCCATCATCGACGCGATCCGCCCGGCCTTGTGGATGCGCCGCACATCGGCGGCGGTGCGCGCCAGTTCGAAGGTCTCGGGATAACGCGCGACGATGTCGCGGACGAGGTCGATCTGGTCGAGCGTCGCCTTGACCTGGTCGAGCGGCGGCAGGTCGGCCGGGACATAAACCGACCAGAACTGCCCGCCGACCCCGCCCTTGCGCAGCCGCTCGATATCGGTGTTGTAACGCTCGTCGCCGCTGCCCGGCAGGCGCCGCAGGTCGATCGTCCAGCGCTTCTCGCCGGCGCGGCCGGCCAGCGTTTCGGCCCAGTCATTATGCCCGTCGATCAGCGGCGTCTCCTTCAGGACGCGCGCGACGCGGGCGGCATAGTCGGTGCCGGGCGCGGCGCCCTTGGCCATGACGGGGGTGGCGGAAAGCGCGACGAACGCGACGGCGGCGAGCAGGAGCGGCTTGTTCATGGGGACGCAGGCTAGGGCGCTTGTCGCGCGACCGCAATGCCGCGCCCCCGCCGACGATGCGGCGAAGCGCAGGCATGGAAGATGGATTGTTGCATCCGATATCGCGCGCCGCCGGGTTACCGGTTCGGTCGCCGATCAGCCGGGGACGGGCGGGGTCTCGTGGTAATAGTTGCGGCAACCCTCGGGCGCCTCCCCGCTCCATTCGACGATGCGCGGCTCACGGCCTTCGGTGATCTTGCCCTGCATGAGATAGGCGCGGCCGTGCTTCCAGTCCGCATCGCCGACGGCGATCGCCGCCAGCTCGCCGTCGATCCGACAGCCGATGCCGTAACGGACGAAATCCTTCACGAAGAATATCCGATGGACCCGCACCAGCCTGCTATTATCGCGGAGCACAAGGGCGAACATGATCGCATCGCGATTTTCACCATAATATTGCAGAACGCAGCAATAGCCGCTTCCCGGGCCGTAATTCGACACCCCGCCCCACAGCCAACCACCTTTCAGACCACGATCGTCCGGTACGAAGCGATCGCCGACGCGCGGGAAAGGCTGGCGCAGGACGGGCTGCAGCCTGGCGCCGCGGCGGTTGTTCGTGCCGTTCGCCACCACCCGGCAATGGTCGCGAGCGAACGCCGGCTCAGCCGCCTGCAGGGCATTCACGACAATATTGCTATACTTCCAATGGCTCGCCAGCATGGCCGCGTCGCTCTTGTCGGGCCGATCGACCAGGCCCTTCAAGGTCGACATGTCGATCGAGCAGCGACGAACCGTTCCCCGACCGTCGGCCAGCGTGACGATGTCGTAGCGCGGAAGTTGGTTTTCGACACGACGGTAGAGGAAGAAGTGCAGCGACGTGGCCGTCTTGCGCACGCCATATGTCTTCAAGTCGCCAGCGACATGTGCCAGCAGACGACCATCCTCCGAACGGAAATCGCCATTGGAAAGATAATAATAGAAACGCGAACGGCGATCGCCCGAAACGCGGGTGATGGCGGGATTCCCGGAGTCCTCATCAGGAAGCGAGCTCGACAGCCAGCCCTGATATTTATCGAACGGATAGGGCGAGGTGAGCGCCGCCGGGGGCGCATCGTCGCCACCCGGCATCGCCAGCGCGCCGCGCCCGCCCGGCAGCGCCAGCAATAATAGAATCATTGCGCTCACACATGCTTTGCGCATCCTGGCTCTCCCGGTCCAATGCACGACGAGATCACAACGATTCACCGCGCCGATCAAGACCGGTCGCATCATTTTTCGCGCCGCGACGGCGGATGCCGTGGGGTCGTGCCACCCGATACCGAAGCTGCCTTGGCCCGCTTCGCGACGGTCGGCACGTCAAGCGGGAGATAAGGCGCCTCACGCAGGCCGACCGCCCGTGCGTCCGGCAACTCGCCTCTCAGCCACGCCAGCGGATCGACCGTCGAACCCTGATATTTCGAGGCATGGGCCAAGGTCGCGCTGCCGTTGGATCGGCGCACTTCGAAATGCAGATGGTCGCCATAATGTTCTGCATTGCCGGTGTTGCCGACCGTACCGAGCACCTGCCCCTGGGCGACATCGCTGCCTGGGGCGAGCCCGGCGAATTTGGTTTTCGTCAAATGGCCATAGAGTTGAACATAGCCATCGGGCGAAGCCACCGCGACATAATATCCCCACCCGTGACCGTCGAAACCGGTCTTCAGCACCTTGCCTGCGGCTGCGGCATAGACGTCATTGCCATCCTCGCTTTTGAAGTCGACGCCATAATGCGCTTTGAGTCGCCATTTGCCACCTTGCGGATTGGTGCGCCGATGCTCGGGGTCGTACCAGCCATCGGCATAGTGATTGCCGTTCGGCCCGCGTGTGCCATTACCGTCCGCCACGTCGGGCTGACCGGGCGTGAGCAGCGGCCAATTGCGGGCAGCTTTGCCCTCCGGCACGTGGATCACCACGGGTGTCGCGGGCGCGGGCACCGGTGACGACGTGCCGCCGGCGCCCGACGGGGTGGCCGCACGCCGCTCAGCGGACACGGGGCGAAGCGAAGCTGCGATGGTCTCCACCCCGGCCAGCCGGGGATCTTCGCTCGCGGCAAATGTGGGCGCCGACGGCGGCGCCATATGCGCATCGATCAGCGTCGATTCGACGCGCTGCCGATCCGGCCCGTTCAGCGCATCGCCAAAGCGGGCGTACCACTGGGCCGCCTGTCGCGGTTCGCGCGCCGCCAGCGCCGCGATACTCGCGGCGTACACCGCCGAGCGATAATCCGCGACCTGCCGGTCGACCGCCCGATCGGGCAGATGGTCGATCATCCCCTGCTGGCGGATCGCGTTCTCGCCGGTCGCCATATGGTGGTCATGGAGATCGGGATCATCGACATGGTCGATCGCGTCCCGCGCGGCCGCCTGTTGCAGCCGCGCGCTCTGCCACCGTTGCTCGGCGATGCCCTGGGCGTGGACATGCGCGCCGGCCACCGCGACGTCCTTGCGCAACCGATCGGCGAGAATCGCCGCGACCGTCCCGCGCTGATCCTCGGTCAGGGGCGCAAGTGCCTGATCATGGGATTCGGCGAGGCGCTGCACCACCTCGGGAAACGTCGCATGGGCGTCGATCCCGGTCCGGCTGAGCAGGCCATCCGTGCCGTGGAGCAGCGCCGCCGCCTCGTCGCTATGCTGAACATAGGCCTTTTTCACCGCGGCATCGTCGATGTTGCGTTGATGATCGTCACCCAGCGCAGCGAGGACGGCAGCGAGTTCGCGCCGACGCCGCTCGTCGCGCGCCGTCGCCCGTTGCTCGCCGCCGTCATCCTGCGTCGCCAGTCCTGCACCCGGCGCTTTGCGCCCGCTACCGCCATAATCCGCCGCGTTGAATGCCGCGTCGCTCGGGTCGGCAAGGCCGACACGATTTCCTTCCGGGACGATGATCGTCATGCTGCACTCCTGCGCTCACCCGCAAAGGCGCGGGCGGTTCAGGAGTAGGCAGGCGAATCCACAGTTGAATCACGCCGGCGCCGCCAACCGGCATTCACGGAAGCGTCTTTAATCCACAACATCCCCGTCACGAACCGCCGCTAGGCCGCCCTTCGCACGTGCAGCATGCCGCACGAAAAAAGGGGGATTTCCAATGTCGCTTCGTCTGTTGCTTCGCACCACCGCCTCGGCCGCGGCATTCGCCGTCGCCGCCCTCGCGCTGCCCGCCAGCGCGCAGCAGGCGGCGCCCGCCGCCGACACCCCCGAAGCCGCGGCCGACGGCGCCGACATCGTCGTGACCGCCAAGGCGACGCGCTCGGCGACCGCCATTCCGGGCAGCGAGATCCAGAAGATCCTGCCCGGCGTCTCGCCGCTAAAGGCGATCGGGACCCTGCCCGGCGTGCTTTACATCACCGCCGACCCGTGGGGGAATAACGAGCAGAACGCGCAGATCTTCATCCACGGCTTCAACTTCCAGCAGCTCGGCTACACCATGGACGGGCTGCCGCTGGGCGACCAGAATTACGGCAATTACAACGGCCTGTCGCCGCAGCGCGCGGTGATCTCGGAGAATGTCGGCCGCGTCGTGGTGACGACGGGTGCCGGCGATCTCGCCACCCCTTCGACCAGCAATCTCGGCGGCACGGTCGAGACCTTCTCCGCCGCGCCCGCGCCGCATATGGGCGCGCAGATCAACCAGACGATCGGCAGCTACGGCACGTCGCGCACCTATCTGCGCCTCGACAGCGGCCAGTTCGGCCCGGGCGGCCAGAATAGCGGTTATGTCGCCGTCGCGCGCCAGCGCTCGCGCGCCTGGGATTTCAACGGCGTGCAGGGCGGCTGGCAGGTCAACGGCAAGTTCGTCCATGACGATGCCGCCGGCAAGCTGACGCTGTTTGTCGACTATTCCGACAAGAAGGAGCCCAACGAGGACGCGACCACCTTCCGCATCCCGGCGACCACCCCGGCCCAGGCCTATGTCCCCTATACCCGCCCGTTCTTCTATGACGATCTGGGCGGCATGCGCGCCTATATGGACGCCTTCGGCAACACGCCCGCGGCGGTCGGCGGCAATTACCGCAACTATTATTCCGACGCACAGCGCACCGATTATCTCGGCTATGCGCGCTACGACGCGCATCTTGGCGCGCACGCGACCTGGTCGACCACCGGCTATTACCATCATAACGACGGCGTCGGCGTCGTGGCCGGGCCGCTCGGCCAGTCGATCACCGTGATCCAGGCCTATCTCGACCCGAACTATGCCAGCGATTGCAAGTTCGGCAGCAACAGCAACGGCACCTTCCCGGCCAGCTGCACGACGATGACCGCCGCACAAGGCACGGCGCTCGGCAACCAGCTCGTCGCCGCGACCGGCGGCTCGGGTCTGGTCACGCGCACCACCGAATATCGCATCGACCGCGAGGGCGTGATCTCCAATCTCGACCTGGAGCTCGGCGATCACCATATCCAGCTCGGCGGCTGGTTCGAGCATAACAGCGCGACGCAATATCGCCGCTGGTACGGGCTCGACATCAACAAGCCGCAGGACAGCTCGCCCTATATCCGCCCGTCCAACCCGCTGTTCACGCAATATCAGGGCGAGGCGCGCGTCAACGTGCTCCAGCTGCACCTCGAAGACAGCTGGAAGGTCACCGATCGCCTGCTGGTCGAGGGCGGCATCAAGACCAGCGCGCAATGGGCCAATGGCTATTTCCCGGTCCAGCCGGTGGCGGGCTCGCTGTCGGGGCTGACCGGCAAGCTGCCCAGCGGTCGCATCAACACGCTGCGCTGGTTCCTGCCTTCACTCGGCGCGACCTATGACTTCAACGGCCATGAGCAGGTCTATTTCAACGTGCAGAAAAACCTGCACCAGTACATGACCTATCTCGGCGGCGGCTCGCTCTCGCCCTGGTTCACCGGCAGCCAAGCCGCGTTCGACGCCTTCGCCGACCAGGGCAAGCCCGAGTCGAGCTGGACCTATGAGGCCGGCCTGCGCACCAAGCGCAGCTTTTCAGGCGGCCTGATCAGCGGCTTCGAGGCGCAGCTCAACTATTACCATGTCGTGTTCAACAACCGCCAGCTCGGCATCCCGACCAACCCGGGCGGCATTGCCGGCGGCGCGATCACCGGCGGCACCTCGGTGCTGGTCAATGTCGGCGACGTCCATACCGACGGCATCGACGCTGCCTTCACCGTGCGGCTCGGCCGGGTCTTCTCGCTGTACAATGCGCTGTCGTACAACACATCGACCTACAAGAGCGACTATGCCTCAACCGCGAGCGGCATCGGCGCCGCGACCGGCACCTGCATCGGCGGCTTCACCGTGACGGCGGGCACGGTGCCGACCTGCGGCAAGCAGATCCCGGGCTCGCCGAAATGGATGAACAAGACGGTGGCGTCACTGGCGATCGGCCCGTTCGACGCGCAGCTGGTCGGCGATTATGTCGGCAAGCGCTTCGCCACCTTTACCAACGACACCAGTGTCGCGTCCTACTTCCTGACCTCGCTGCGGATCGCCGCGCACCTGTCCGAGGCGGCCGGCCCGCTGCACAAGGCCGAGATCAGCCTCAACGTCACCAACCTCGCCGATGTTCACGGCGTATCGACCATCTCGGTCGGCTCGGCGACCAACAGCTACTCCGCCTATCCAATCGCCCCGCGCCAATGGTTCCTGACCTTGGCGGCGGGGTTCTGAGGTGGCCTGGCCGGGTGGGGATAGCTCCACCCGGCCGGGCAACGGCCGCAATCCCTGTCTCCATGCCAATGCTGACAGGGATTGCGCGCGGGGGACGATTGGCTAGCGTTGCGCGCTGATAGTGAACCCGGAAAGAGCGCAGACGATGATCCGCCAAATTCTCTGTGCCGGGCTCTACACCCTCATTGCGGCAACGGGCGCAACACCGGCGGGCGCGCAAGAGAAGGAGCGCGGCAATTTTCCTGCCGATACCTACCCGACCGAGGCAGCGCGCGCACGCCAGCAAGGCCGCGTCGTGACCCATCTGGTGATCGGGATCGACGGCAGGGTAAAGGCATGCACCGTACCGGTAAGCAGCGGCTCACCGGCGCTGGATGCGGGTGCGTGCGATATCGCCCGCAGCAAGGTGCGCTACACACCCGCGAAGGACGCCGCCGGGCAACCCGTGGAAGGTGTCGCCGACCTGCCAATCCGTTTCGAACTGCCAAGCACACCGCCGCCGCCCGGGTGGCCGGACAAGACTAGCGCAACGCCAGCGCCCGCCCCCTGACCCGCGCCACCGCCGCCGGGTGGATACCTGGCGCGGTCACCAACACGCCAGAAGCCCGCGCGCGAGACCTCGACAAGGGACAATGCTAAGATGAAGCGACAACGTTCATGGCTCGGCCCCGCCATCCTGCTCTGCGTCGCCGGGGTCACATCAGCCCATGCGGAGGAAAAGAAAGGCCGGTTTTTCGGACCGGAATATTATCCCGCCGAAGCGCTGCGACTGCGCCAGCAGGGTCGCGTCGTCATGCACCTCACTATATCGACGCAAGGCGCGGTGACCGCCTGCACGATCACGACAAGCAGCGGATCACCCTCGCTTGATGCGGATGCCTGCGAAAAGGCGCTGCGCAGGGTACATTTCACGCCCGCCAAGGACGATGCCGGCAAGCCCGTCGAAAGCACCTACGATCTGCCCATGCGCTACGTCCTGCCGTGAAGTCGGTGACCAGCGGTCGCTACCGCAACGCCAGTGCCCGCTCCCTGAGCCGGTCCACCGCCGCCGGGTGGATCCCCGGCGCGGTCACCAGTACGCCGAAAGCCTGCGCCGTCGGCGTGTTGAAATCGAGCGGTTCGCCGAACGCGTCGCTCGTCACCGCGCCCGCCTCGCGCGCGATCAGCACGGCGGCGGCGACGTCCCATTCATAGCCCCAGCGCAAGGTCGCGACGAGATCGGCCTCGCCCGCCGCGACCATCGCGATCCTGAGCGCGATCGAATTGGGCTTGGCCACCGCGACCAGATCACGGTCGGCCTTGGGCAGGCCGTCGCTCGGCACGCGCGCGCCGGCGAACACGCTGCGCGCCGCCACACGGATCGGCACGCCGTTGCGCGTCGCGCCCTGCCCCGCCTCGGCGCGCCACACCTCGCCGCGCGCCGGCGCGTCGAGCACGCCGAACACCGGCTGCCCGTCCTCGACCAGCGCGACCGACACCGCCCAGCCGGGCCGCCGCCGCAGATAGTCGCGCGTGCCGTCGATCGGATCGACCACCCATAGCAGCCGCCCGGCAAGCCGTGCCGGCGCATCGATCGTCTCTTCCGACAGCCACCCCGCCTCGGGCAGCAGCGCCTCGAGCCGTTCGCGAAGCAACGCGTCGAGTTCGAGGTCGACCGCACATACCGGATTGCCCGGCGATTTCTCCCACCGCGCGAAGTCGCCGTCCCACTGCGCCAGCGCCACCGCCCCCGCCTCGGCGGCGATCGCGGCGACGGCGTCAGCGAGCCTATCAGCCACTCGCCACCGTCATGCCGTCGATGCGGATCGTCGGCACATTGGTGCCGTAGCGGAACACCAGGTCGTTGGCCGGGGTCAGCGCGAGGAACATGTCCTTCAGATTGCCCGCGATGGTGAACTCGGCAACCGGGCCGGTGATCTCGCCGCCCTCGATGCGGAAGCCCGCCGCGCCGCGGCTGTAATCGCCGGTCACGCCGTTGACGCCCATACCGATCAGCTCGGTGACATAGACGCCGTTCTGGATGTCGCCGATCAGCGTCTCGGGCGGCACCACGCCGGCGGCCATATAGAGGTTGCTGGTCGACACGCCCGGCGCGCCGTTGACGCCGCGCGCGGCATGGCCGGTCGGCTCGAGCCCCAATTGCCGCGCCGAGGCGCTGTCGAGCAGCCAGGTTTCGAGCATGCCGTCGGCGATGATCGCGGTCGGCGACACCGGCAGCCCCTCGCCGTCGAACGGCCGCGAGCGCAGCCCGTGCGGGCGATGCGGATCGTCGCCGACAGTGACGCCGGGCGCGAACACCCGCGTGCCGAGCGCGTCGAGCAGGAAACTCGTCTTGCGCGTGATCGCCTGGCCGCCGATCGCGCCGATCAGGTGGCCGAGCAGGCTCGACCCGGCGCGCGGATCGAGGATCACCGGCACCGCGCCGCTCGCCATCCGCCCGGGATTGACGCGCGCCACGGCGCGCTCGCCGGCGCGGCGGCCGATCGATGCCGGGTCTTCCAGCGCCTTGCGGTGGCGCGCGCTGTGATAATCATAATCACGCACCATCGCGCCGCCCTCGCCCGCCAGCACGCTGGCCGAGACGCCGTAGCTGGTCGCGGCATAGCAGGCGGCAAAGCCATGGCTCGTCGCGATCGCCCATTGCGAACGCTGCGCGCTGGCGCCGCCGCCCTCGCTGTTGGTCACCCCGGCGACGGCGCGCGCGGCATCCTCGGCGGCGAGCGCGGCGGCCTTGAGTTCCTCCGGCGCAACGACACCGCCGTCATCGAGATCGAGCTGCGGCGGCGCGCCCTTGAGCAGGCGGTCCTCCGGCGCGAGCCCGGCCCAGGCATCCTCGGGCGCCTCGCGCGCCATCGCCACGGCGCGCTCGACCAACGCGGTCATCGCCTCGTGCGACAGGTCGGACGACGACACGCTCGCCGAGCGCCGCCCGACGAAGACGCGCAGGCCAAGCTCGGCGCTTTCCGAGCGCCCGACATCCTCCAGCGCGCCGAGTCGGATCGACACCTCCAGCGAGGTATCGGCGGCATAGACCGCGTCGGCGGTGTCGGCACCGGCGGCAACCGCACGCGCCACGATATCGGCGGCGCGTTCCTGCGCCTCTTGGTTGGTCAGCATGCCCGCGACTTAGGGGCGGAAGGCCAAGGCGACAATCCCTCTCCCTGTTGGGGCAACGGGTGAGGGCAGCAGGCCGCCGGCGCGCGCGGCAGCAGGAAGAATCGTTCACGCGGAGCCGCGGAGACGCGGAGGTGTCTCATCCAGACGAACCGGAACCCGCTGCAACAGAGCGATTGTTCACGCGAAGGCGCGAAGCCAATCTCCTCCGCGTCTCCGCGTCTCCGCGTGAACAACCTTCTTCGCGCCTTCGCGAGAGCTACATCAAAGGCCGCGACGCTTAGGCGCACCGGCAGAAAAATGGTTCGCGCAGAGGCGCAGAGAGATCGATTGCGCAAGTCGTCTCTCTCCCCCGCAAGCGCGCGCCAGCGCGCAAGAAGGATGATCACGCGAAGGCGCGATGCCGCGAAGGAAAATCCTTCTCTCCGCGCCTCTGCGCCTCTGCGCGAACAAATCTTCTTTTAGCTTCGCGCCGTCGCGCCTTCGCGTGAACAAAAAGCCCCACGCGAACCGCCCGCCGGATCAGATCGCCGTCCCCACCACCACGCAGGCAAGGAACATCAGCAACCCCGCAAAGCGGTTCGAGCGGAACAGCGCCAGCGCCTGGTCGCCATCGGCCGCGTCGATCCGCACCACCTGCAGCGCGAGATGCCCCGCCATCGGCAGCAAGGCGAGCAGCGCGATCGGCTCGGGCCGCACCAGCCAGATCGCCCCGGCCCACAGCAGCAGCGCCGCGCCGTAAAAGGCCGCCACGCCCTCGCGCACCCGCGTGCCCATGCGCAGCGCCGAGGAGCGCACGCCGATCATCGCATCGTCCTCGCGGTCCTGCAGCGCATAGATCGTGTCGTAGCCGACCACCCAGCACATGCTGCCGGCATAGAGCAGCAGCCCCGGCGCGGCGAGGCTGCCCCACACCTCCGCCCAACCGACCAAAGCCGCCCAGGAAAAGACGATGCCGAGCCATGCCTGCGGCCACCAGGTGATGCGCTTCATGAAGGGATAGGCGGCGACCGGCGCGAGGCTGGCGAGCGCGACGATCGCAGCATAGACACCGAGCTGGAGCAGCACGACCAGCCCGACGAGGCACAGCAGCACCAGCCACACCCACGCCGCGCGCAGCGACACCGCGCCGCTCGCCAGCGGCCGGCTGCGCGTCCGCGCGACCTGCCGGTCGAGGTCGCGGTCGACGATATCGTTATAGACGCAGCCCGCGCCGCGCATCGCGATCGCGCCAAGCAGCAGCCACAGGATCAGCCGCCAGCGCTCGAACGCCCCGCCGGCCAGCGCCACGCCCCAGGCGCCGGGCCAGAACAACAGCCACCAGCCGATCGGCCGGTCGAACCGCGCCAGCAAGGCAAAGGCACGCAAGCCCGCCGGCAACGCGCCGACAAGGCCGCGATGCTGGGTATCGGGGACGATCTCGGCGGGCGTGGTCATCGTGGCGCTGTGCCACAATGTCGCAACCCGGCAAACCGCGCCCTGGCGTGTCCTGGAAGATTTGAGCCACATCGCCGCATCTGCCCCCACTTCCCCGGCGAAGGCCGGGGCCCAGTTGGGAGACGCTGCGACGGGCGTCGCCGCTCATCATATCCGCTATCCCGACTGGGCCCCGGCCTTCGCCGGGGAAGCGAGAGAGATGGCGCTGCTGTGCGTTTCGCGAATCAGATTTCCCGCATCCCGCTTTGGCCGCGCTAGCGTTCCGCCGGCGCGCCCGCAGGCGCCACCTCGTTCTCGTCGCCCCCGGCTGCGGCGACGACGTTGCTCACCGCCTCGTCGCGTGCGGTCAGCGTCACCGGCTCTGCCTGTTGCGGCCCGAGCGGCCCGCGCCACGGGTTCATCGCGATGCAGTGGCCGGAATAATTGCCGCACTGGCGGATCTCGCCGGTCGCGCCATCGACCGTAACGATCACCGTCGTATCGTCGGCCGTTCTCGCGACAGCCTTGTCGGCGGGCGCCGCCGCGCCCGCGAGATGCGCCCAGCCATGGTCCGCACCGTAAAGACCGACCCCGGCATAACGACCACGATGGCCGTCCTCGCCACTGCCGCTCCGGACCCCGTGACATCCGCCCAGCATCGCCGCCATCGCGATCAAACCCGTGAAAAGCCCGCGCATCGCCCCTCTCCCGTTCGTTGAGGCTAATTCATACCATATAAATAGGGATTGTGGAATTCATGCCACATATCGCCTTGGAACGGCCATTTTCGCCTTCCATATGATGCGCGGGGACGGGGGGCATGGAGATGCCTGCGTGACCGTACCCTTCTTCCGTCTGCTTGCCGCCGCCGCGCTGCTGGTTGCCGCCGCGCCGGCCCCGCCGCCCGCCGAACCGACCGCCGCTGGCGCGGCGAACGCGTGGGAAGGCACCTGGCGCAACACCAACAACACCGTCCATCTGCGCGCCGCGCGCTGCGGCCAGGGCATGTGCGGCACCGTCGTCTGGGCGATCCCCAAGGCGCGCGCCGATGCGAAGAGCGGCAGCGGCCAGGACCTGATCGGCCGCCAGCTGTTCCGCAACTTCCGCCCCGCCGGCGACGGCACGTGGAAGGGCAAGGTGTTCATCCCCGACCTCAACGCCAGCGCCTCGGGCACCGTCACCCCGACCGGCCGCGACACGATGCTGGTGTCGGGCTGCATGCTGTTCGGCCTCGCCTGCAAGACGCAGCATTGGTGGCGCATCGGCTGAAGCGCCGCGGGATCCATCAGGCCCGGTTCGCAACCAGGAAAACCACGCCGCGCGCCTGCGGCAATTTTCGTTCCGCGTCTCCGCGTGAACCGATTTTTCTTTTTCACGCGGAGGCGCGGAGACGCGGAGATTCGGGTGACGCTTCGCGGCTCTGCGTGAACATCTGGGTTTCACGCGAAGGCGCGAAGGCGCGAAGAGATATTTGCCCGTCGCCCTGCGCTACACTGGCCCCGCCGCAGGGCCAGCGCGCAGCAGGAATCCCTTGCCGCTATTCCCCGGCTCGCGAGCGAGCCGGAACACCACCACGGACGCAACACCTCCGCGCGAACCAATCTTCTACTCTTCGCGCCTTAGCGCCTTCGCGTGAAAAATCTTCCCGGCCTCAACCGCATCATCGACGGGATGACGCCCGCCGCATCACCGGCTAGGACCGCGTCATGCCCGCCACCCCCGCCTGGCCGCCGCAATCGACCCCACGGCTTTACGTCGAGAGCGAGCTCGCGCCCGGCCCGCTGCGCATCGACGGCCCGCCCGCCCACTATCTGATCGCGGTGATGCGGCTCAAGACCGGCGACCCGGTCAAGCTGTTCGACGACCGGACCGGCGAATGGCTCGGCGTGGCGAACAATGTCGGCCGCCGCGACATCATGCTCGATGTCACGGAGCGGCTGCGCGAACGCGAGGCAGTGCCCGATCTGTGGCTGTGCGCCGCGCCGCTCAAAAAGGGCCGGATCGACTGGATGGTCGAAAAGGCCTGCGAGCTCGGCGTCGCGCGCGTCGTGCTCGTGGTCACGCGCCGCAGCGTGGTCGACAACCCCAAGGCCGATCGGCTGCGCGCGCACATGGTCGAGGCGGCCGAGCAATGCGGCCGCACCGCGCTGCCCGAGCTGGCCGAGACGGTGAAGCTCGCCGCGCTGCTGCGCGACTGGCCGGCCGGCCGAACGCTGTTCTTCGCCGACGAGACCGGCGGCACCCCCGCGCTCGAAGCAATGCGCGCCGCCCCCGGCCCGGCCGCGATCCTGATCGGCCCCGAAGGCGGCTTCGACAGCGACGAACGCGCCGCGATCCGCGCCACGCCCGGCGCGGTCGGCATCTCGCTCGGCCCGCGCATCCTGCGCGCCGATACGGCAGCAGCGGCGGCGGTCAGCCTGTGGATGGCCGCGAACGGGGATTGGTGACACTTCTCCCTCTCCCCATTGGGGGAGCATCGGGTCGGTCATGCCCCCGGCATGACCTGAACAGCGGCGGGGCGCCGCTTACCCAATGCTGGCCGGGTACAGGGGGGCGACCCCAAAACGATATCTCCCGTGTGGCCACCCCTCTCCCCGACCCTCTCCCCATTGAGGGGAGAGGGAGAAGAATGCGCGGCCCTCAGCGCCCCGCAGCGTTGGCATCGCGACGCATTTGTTTCAGGAGGTGCTGCCTTCGCGTCCTCGGGGTGGCAGGCTCGGCATTTCGCTCGACCCGCGCATCCGGAGCACAGATGCGACGGCAGCTAATCCGGGGATGGCGGCCAGCGGCCATTGCATGCTGGTCGCCCCTGACGCATCATCGGACCATGAACGTGCGACTGATCGCGTTGCTCGCCTGTGCGCTCGCGCTGTCGCAATCGGCGTGCTCTCCCCCGACCTACGCGCAGGCCTGTCACACGCCGCTACCGCACTGGCGCACTGAATCGGATCGTCTCGATCACGAGGGGTGGTTTCACGAACTGAGAATCGATGCACAGGGCAGATTGCTCGAAGATGGCGAGACCCAAATCTCCGACGTGCAACTGGCTGACCGGATCAGGCGGTGGGGATGGCTGCAGCCGATTCCCCAAGTGATCGTAAACCCCGATCCGGCAGCGCCGTGCGATCGCGTGCAGGCAATTCGGGCCATGCTGGAAGCGTCCCGCCTGTGCCGGGCAATGCAGCACATCAAATGCTTCGAGGGGCGCAGGGATCACATAGTCCGATAGCCGACGGGATCGCGGGCTGCCCCGGACGCCCAACCCCGTAGCAATTCGAAACGCGCTGGCGGGCCACCCGCGCGGCCGCTATGGCGCGATCATGACCACGCATCTCGACACCAAGGCCGCATCACCGACGATCGAGTCGCGCGACCAGCTCATCGCCAGCTTCGCCCGGGGCGAGAAACCGCCCACGGCGTGGCGCATCGGCACCGAGCATGAGAAGTTCGTCTATGCGCTCTCCGACCATCATGCGCCGAGCTATGACGAGAAGGGCGGCATCCGCGATCTGCTCGACGCGCTGACCGCCTATGGCTGGAAGCCGGTGCTCGAGGGCGGCAACGCGATCGCCATGTCGGGCGCCGACGGCAGCATCAGCCTTGAGCCCGCCGGCCAGTTCGAGCTGTCGGGCGCGCCGCTCGACAATCTCCACCAGACCTGCGCCGAAACCGGCCGCCACCTCGAACAGGTCAAGGCGATCGGCGATCGCTTCGGCATCGGCTTTCTCGGCCTCGGCATGTGGCCCGACAAGACGCGTGCCGAGCTGCCGATCATGCCCAAGGGCCGCTACGCGATCATGCTGCGCCACATGCCGCGCGTCGGCACCATGGGGCTCGACATGATGCTGCGTACCTGCACCATCCAGGTCAATCTCGACTATCAGTCCGAGGCCGACATGGTGAAGAAGTTCCGCGTCGGCCTCGCGCTGCAGCCGCTGGCGACCGCGCTGTTCGCCAACTCGCCCTTCACGGAAGGGCGGCCCAACGGCATGCTCAGCTACCGCAGCCATATCTGGTCCGACACTGATCCGGCGCGCACCGGCATGCTGCCCTTCGTGTTCGAGGACGGCTTCGGCTATGAGCGCTATGCCGAATATGCGCTCGATGTGCCGATGTACTTCGTCTACCGCGACGGCAAATATATCGACGCCGCCGGCCTGTCGTTCCGCGATTTCCTGAAGGGCGAGCTCGCCGTTCTGCCCGGCGAAAAGCCGACGCTCGACGACTGGAACGACCATCTCTCGACCGCCTTCCCCGAGGTGCGGCTCAAGACCTTCCTCGAAATGCGCGGCGCCGATGGCGGGCCATGGGGCCGGATCTGCGCGCTGCCGGCCTTGTGGGTCGGCCTGCTCTATGACGATAGCGCGCTCAACGCGGCGTGGGACATGGTCAAGGACTGGACGATGGACGAACGCGAGGCGCTGCGCAGCGCGGTACCCCGCCTCGCGCTCGACGCGCCGATCCCCGGCGGCGGCAAGCTCAAGGATATCGCCGGCGAGGTGCTCGACATCGCCACCGCCGGCCTGACGGCGCGCGCGCGCTTCGACAGCTCGGGCAGCAACGAAACGGGTTTCCTCGATCCGCTGCGCGACATCGTCCGCACCGGCAAGGTGCCGGCGCAGGCGCTGCTCGATCGCTATTACGGCGCGTGGGGAGAGGATGTGTCGAAGGTGTATGAGGAAATGCGGTTCTGATCTGATCTCGCCCCCTCCCTTCCGGGGAACGTCACAAAAATCAGCTCGTCATGCTGAACTCGTTTCAGCATCCATGCGCGGTCAGTCGAACGATGAGCGACGCTCGCGTAGCCACCGTCCGCGCATGCCGAACAGCAATCCAAGACAGCGCGAGACCAATGGATGGAAATGGCCCGCCTTCATGGTTGGCTATTTTTCCGACTCGACCTAATCTTGTTGATGTTGAGTTCGGGTCCGAACCCAGGAACTCAGCCTTCGCTGCGCTGGTCCAAGGTGTGGTGAGGGGCGGAACAGGAAGACGCTCTGCCAAGAAGGTGCGCCCCTTCCAAAAGGGCACATCGCGCCGTCTTCCTGTCCCGTCAGCTACTATGCGTCCGATTCGACCTTGGAGACAAGGTACTGATCCCCGGCATCATCGCTCCCAATGTTAGCATCTGGGCCGTCGAGGAAGGCGCGGTCTTTTTCAAGATAGGTCCACGAGCTAGCTCTGCACATCGAGCGGTGGCTGCAAACCCGCCGTAATCACAGGCGGTAAATCCTGAAATTGCGAAGGTGCATAGCGAGGGAATAGATGAGGCTCATTCGAGTGGTGGACAGCGGTTGTCGCGTTGCCGTTTCAAACCTGTTTTTTTCTGTGGAAAGAGGCTTGACGAATGTTGATGCCCCGATCTCGTAAACACGTGTTGGGGACGTCACGGCATCGAAACCTATTCGGGAAGAGTGTAGTGAAGGACACCAAACCAAAGGGACACCGCACGGGCATTGCCGACATTCCATCGGCGATCGCCAACAGCAAACGCCCGTGGATTGGGTTGCTTGCGCTGGGCTTGATCCTCTCGACGGTGATGTTCGTGTCGTGGCAGACGGGACCGGTACCAGTCGGAATAAGCGCAATTGGTGGCGCGCTCTGGAAGCGGTTTGTGCCGTGATCAGCAGCGATGATCGAGCACGAGCTAAGAACGATCACCGCCGCGCAGTAATCGCTCGCAGCGTAAAAGAGGTGATCTTGCTGCCATAAGCGCATTGGAACGATCGTCGGTTTTCGCCCTCACCCGCCGTGCCCCAGACGACAATTTTACCCGACGACCGGCGTTCGACATCGATAACATGGGCAACGCCATATTGTTCGGCGCGAGCAGAACAGGCGGCTCGTGCCGCCGGTTCGGCTCCTTCGTTGCTCGCCGGGGTGCCCCGCGCGCCACGGATGGCCGCCCCGGCCGCGCTGGCCGCCATCATCGGGACGCAGCCCTCGAGCGCCATCGCTCCACCAACCAACAGTCCGATGATCAAAATGCGCATGGCCCGCGATGCTCCTATTTGTGTCAGCCTATCATGCTGGCGCCCACGCTGCGACTGCCACCATCGATTTCGACCAAGCAGTTATCGTCGAGTTGCAAAACCAGGTCCGATACGCCGTCATTTCCGCTATAAACGCGAGCGGGGCTCAGTCGTATAGCGTAGCTTGACGCAATACGCCTCGATCGCCTATATTTCCTCATGGAAATCGAGTCGATTCGCCACAAGGCACTTCGCCGCTTTGCCGAAACCGGCAGCACGAGGGGCCTCAACGCGAACATCATCGATCGCCTGCGGAATATGCTCTCTTTCCTTACTGCCATTGCGACGGTCGAGGAACTGCTGACCCCGCCGAATTTCGGTGCGCATCAATTGACCGGCGATCGTGCCGGAACATGGTCGCTCACCGTGACGAAGAACTGGCGGATGACATTCCGCCTCAACCAAGCCCTCGCGATCGAGGATCTGGACCTGGAGGATTATCACTGATGGCTATCCAGCTACATCCGACGATCGCCGTCCACCCCGGCGCGTTCCTGCGAGCCGAGATCGTCGCACCCGCCGGGCTGACCGTCACCGCGCTGGCGGCGCATTTCGGCGTGACACGGGCAGCGCTCAGTGCCGTGCTCAACGGCCGCGCAGCGCTGTCCGCCGAGATGGCGCTGCGTTTCGAGCAGGCCTTCGGCGTCCGGGCAGACACCATGATGCGCATGCAGTCCGCCTATGAGCTTGCCCAGGCGCGCCTGCATGGCGCGGTCAGGATCGAACGGCTCACCGAAGCGGCGTAAGGCGATTCTCCAGGCAGATAGGGCCAGCGCAAACCGACAATCCGTTACTGCAGCGCCTTGCACCGCGTCCCTCACCGCCGAGAGCGATTCAACTTCCCCCGCAACTCGTGCAGCACCGGCGCGCGCGACCGCGCCCGCTGTTTCTCATCGTCGTTTATCATCAAGGGGCGCACGCCTCCGGGGCGGCGCTCCTGTTATTGCGCCTGTTCCTCCTGTTATCGGTCCTGTTATCGCCCTGTTGCGCGACCTGTTCCCGACGTAACAGACAATCGCCCTCAACCCGTTGGCGCGGCACACTATTTGCATTGCCGAAATCCATCGGAACAGGGAGCAAAAAACAAAGCGCCGAAATACAGGCTATAACAGGAAGGCAACCGCCGGCACCGGCGCGCTTGTACACGACCCGCCTAACCGATAATCCGCGCCGGCACGCAAAGCGCCTCGTCCGTCCCTCCCTTTAGGTCCGAAGGAACATCGCGCAAATGGTCGCCACCACGCTTGCCGAAGGACGGGACGCGATCATCGCGGTCGGGCGCTGGCTCGATGCCAAGGGCTGGGCACCGGCGACGGCGGGCAATTATTCGATGCGGCTCGCCGATGGCAGCTTCGCCGTCACGGTGTCGGGCAAGCACAAGGGGCGGCTGACCGCGGACGATGTCATGACGGTCGACGCCGCCGGGCATTCGCTCGACGGCAGGAAACCCTCGGCCGAAACCGCGCTGCATCTCGCCATCTATCGCGACTTCCCGGAGGCCGGCGCGGTGCTCCACGGCCATTCCCCCGCGGCGGTCGGGCTGAGCCGCGCCTTCGCCCCCGCCGCCTCTTATGAACTGCGCGGGCACGAGATGCTCAAGGTCCTGCCCGGCATCACCACGCATGACATGGCCGTCGCTTTGCCGATCGTCGACAACAGCCAGGACATGGCGGTGATCGACGCCGCCGTCGCGCGGCAGCTGCTGGCGCCGGGCGCGATCCCGGCCTATCTCATCCGCAGCCATGGGCTGTACGGCTGGGGCCGCGACATGGCGGAAGCGGAGCGGGTGATCGAGGGGATCGAGTGGATGATCGCCGCCGAACTCGCCGAAATCGGGTTCCGTCACGGGAGCAAGCCATGAGCCGGTTGCAGATCTTCGACGACACCGACGGCACCACGCCGCTGCTGGACACAGCCGACCTCGAGACGATCGCGTCCGAGCTTGCGCAGGTCGAAGTCGTGTTCGAACGCTGGCCGACCCTCGACCTCGGCGACATCGGCGATCCCGCCGCAATCCTCGACCTCTACGCCCCCGAGATCGCGCGGCTCAAGG
The DNA here is from genome assembly GCF_036663795.1 of Parasphingomonas halimpatiens. Lineage (NCBI taxonomy): Bacteria > Pseudomonadati > Pseudomonadota > Alphaproteobacteria > Sphingomonadales > Sphingomonadaceae > Parasphingomonas > Parasphingomonas halimpatiens. The sequence goes on along the minus strand of NZ_JAXOJP010000001.1, from coordinate 244,474 downwards.
CGCGCGGCGGTTATCGCTCGGTCGACGTCATGTCGCTCGCCCCCAACCATCCCGAGCGCGCGACGCTGCGCGACAAGTTCCTGTCGGAGCATGTCCATGCCGAGGACGAGGTGCGCTTCTTCGTCGATGGCGCGGGGCTGTTCACGCTGCATGAGGGCGGCCGCGTGTTCAACATGCTGTGCACCGCCGGCGACCTGATCGCGGTGCCGGCGGGGATGAAGCACTGGTTCGACATGGGGGCCGCGCCGCGCTTCACCGTGATCCGGCTGTTCGTCAATCCCGATGGCTGGGTGGCGCGCTTCACCGGCGACCCGATCGCCGCGCGCTTCCCCCGCCACGAGCCCGTCGCCGCGTGAAGCCCGCCGCGATCCTGACCGATATCGAGGGGACGACGAGCAGCATCGCCTTCGTCGCCGAGACTTTGTTCCCCTATGCCCGCGCGCGGCTGCCGGCCTTCGTCGCGGCGCATCCGGCCGAGAGCGCACCGCTGCTCGCCGAGGTCGCGGCGACCGAAGCGGGCGATCCGGTCGAAACGCTGCTCCGCTGGATCGACGAGGATCGCAAGGCGACCCCGCTCAAGACCTTGCAGGGCATGATCTGGGCCGACGGCTTTCGCGACGGCGAATTCACCGGCCACATCTATCCCGATGCGGCGGCGGCGCTGCGCCGTTGGCACGCCGACGGCATCGGCTTGCACATCTTCTCCTCGGGCTCGGTCGCCGCGCAGAAGCTGCTGTTCGGCTATAGCGACGCCGGCGACCTGACCCCGCTCTTCTCGGGCTATTTCGACACCACCACCGGGCCCAAGCGCGAGGCAACCTCGTACCACGCGATCGCCGCCGCGATCGGCCTCGCGCCGGCGGCCATTCTGTTCCTGTCCGATACCCCGCAGGAGATCGCCGCCGCGCGTGCCGCCGGGCTGCAGGCGCTGCTGATCGACCGCACCGGCGGCACGGGCGACATCGCCACGTTCGAGGAGATCGACCTGTGAAGATAGTGCTGTGAAACTCGAAGGCCGTCACCAGCGCTCGATCACGCGCACGACCGACGGGCGCGGCGCGCGCATCCTCGATCAGCGCCGGCTGCCCTGGGAGGTCGTCTGGGTCGAGCTACGCAGCGTCGAAGAGGCCGAGCGTGCGATCCGCGAGATGTGGACGCGCGGCGCCCCGCTGATCGGCGCGACCGCCGCCTATGGCCTGGCGATCGCGCTAGCGGCGGATGGCTCGGACGCCGCGCTCGACGCGGCGCATGCGCTGCTGCTCGCGTCGCGGCCGACCGCGGTCAATCTGCGCTGGGCGCTCGATGCCGTCGCGGCGGCGGTGCGCCCGCTGCCCCCGGCCGAACGCGGCGCCGCGGCGTTCGCGCATGCCGATGCGATCTGCGACGAGGATGTCGCGCTCAACCGCGCGATCGGCGAGCATGGGCTCGCGCTGTTCCGCGAGCTGCATGCCCGGCATCCCGACCGGCCGCTCAACATCCTGACGCATTGCAATGCCGGCTGGCTGGCGACGGTCGATTACGGCACCGCGACCGCGCCGATCTATCTCGCGCACGATGCCGGCATCCCGGTCCATGTCTGGGTCGACGAGACGCGGCCGCGCAACCAGGGCGCGCTGCTCACCGCGTTCGAGCTGGCCGGGCACGGCGTGCCGCACACCGTGATCGTCGACAATGCCGGCGGCCATCTGATGATGCAGGGCCAGGTCGACGCGGTGATCGTCGGCACCGACCGCGTCACCGCCAATGGCGATGTCTGCAACAAGATCGGCACCTATCTCAAGGCGCTCGCCGCGCAGGACAATGACGTGCCCTTCTATGTCGCCCTGCCCTACACTACCTTCGACGCCGCCACCGCGACCGGCGCCGAGGTGCCGATCGAGGAGCGCAGCGGCGACGAGGTGACGACGGTCGCGGGTGAGGGCGGGACGATCCGCGTGACCGCATCGCCCGCCGCCAATCCGGCCTTCGACGTCACCCCGGCACGGCTGGTGACGGGGTATCTTACCGAGCGCGGCTTGCTCGCCACGGTCTAGCGTGCCGGCCGGCGACGCCGCGCTCCACGGAATCAGCCGCGCCGCTGCATCATATCTCGATCCCCGGGTGCCATGACGGCACGGCCAATCCGGGGAGCAGCATCATCACGTCGCGCATTTCCTACGCCATCGTCGCTTTGCTCGTCTTCCTGAGCGAAGCCGCCATCGCCGCCTTCGTCCATGACGGCTTCGTCCGCCCGTGGCTCGGCGACGGCCTGGCGGTGGTGCTGGTCTATTGCGCGCTGCGCGCGGTGGCGCCGCTCGGGGTGCGCTCCGCCGCCGTCGGCGCCTTCGCCATTGCCTGCGCGATCGAGCTCGGCCAGTTCGTCCATCTCGTCGACCGGATCGGCCTGGGCCACTGCCGCGTCGCGCGCGTGGTGCTCGGCACCGGTTTCGACCCGTGGGATTTCCTCGCTTATGCCGGCGGCGTGGTCATGCTGCTCGTCGCCGAGGCGGCGTGGCGCGGGCGCCTTGCCCTGACGCAGCACGCGGCCTAACCGGGCGCCACCGCCTTGCGGGCCGTGCCGCATGCCAGAGAAGCGATCCGCATGACGATACCGCCCGACCTGCTGCTGCCCGACCGCACCGGCCTGCCGGCGGAGATCGCCTATCTACGCGCGGCCTGGCCGGCGCCGACCTGGCGCGGGCACGACAATTTCGGCGAGCTCGCCGCCTTCTGGCTGCGGATCCATGCCAATCTGCAAGAACAAGGCGAGGCGCTGCAGCGGATCGTGTCGTCGTTCCGCGAGCGCCGCGCCGACGCTGAATCGTTCCAGCGCCTGTTCGTCCCGCGCCTCAACCATTTCCTGCAGCATCTGAACGGCCATCACCAGATCGAGGATGCCGCCTATTTCCCCAAATTCCGCGCGCTCGACCCGCGCATGGTCGCCGGGTTCGATTTGCTCGAAAGCGACCATGCGATCATCCATGACGCGCTGACCGCTTCGATCGACACCGCGCGCGCGCTGCTCGCCGCGTTGCCGGGCGACGACGACACGCGCCGCCGCGCCACCGACCGCCACGCCGCCGCCGCCGACCGGCTGCACGCGCTGCTCGGCCGGCATCTGGCCGACGAGGAAGAGTTGGTCATCCCGGCAATGCTCGAACATGGCGAGCGCAGCGTCGGCTGAGGTACCGCGTCGGCGACGGCGTCAAGCCTGGGGCGGGTTGCTGTCGAGAGCCACCGGGCGCTGGCGTCCCAGCGCCCAGTCGAACGCACGCGGCACCAGCCCGTTGCGGTCCATCCATGCCGAATAGGCGCGGTAGTCCGGGTCGAGCGACAGATGCCGCTCCTCGGTCTTCGCCCGCCAGTAATAGACCCCGCTGACGCAGCCGAGGATGATCGTCGCGCGCGCCGCATCGACCAGCGAGCCCGTGGTGGTCAGGAACGGGATGGTCGAGATCCACCAGAACAGGTTCTTCGACAGATAGGCCGGGTGGCGCGTAAAGGCATAGGGCCCGTGCGTCAGGATGCCGCGGTTGGTCAGGTTGGAGAAGCGGAAGCCGAAGGCGATCGTCGCCCAGGCATAGATCGCGGTCAGCCCGACCAGCACCGCGCCGGTCGCGGCGAGGAGCACCGGATGCCCGGCGAACCAGTGCATCCAGTCGGACGTGCCGGGATGGTAATCGAGCGGCCCGCCATCGGCCATCAGGATGAACGGCGGATAGCAGATCAGCGCCGCCATCCAGCCCGCGGCATAGGGCGTCGCGGTGCGGATGTGCGAGTCGAGCGGCTTCATCGCGAGGATGTAGCCGACGGTCGCGAACGCCACGTCGATCACGAACATGAAGGTGATCAGCCAGTTGGCCAGCGCGACCGGATCGTGCAGCACCGCCGACAGATCGCCGCGCACGAAATCGCCGAAGCCGCCCGGCACGATCGCCAGCATGAAGGCGAGGAAGAAGGTCTTCACCCCCCAGCTACGCAGATGGTTGAAGATCGCCTCGCGGTCGACCGGCTCGTCGAGCCCCATCAGCCATGCGCCGAGCGACCAGCAACCGTCCTTGGGGTCGGTCGCGCGCTGGTCGAGCAGGATGATATAAGGGATCGAGGCGACGAACAGGATCGGCGCGGCATAGCCGAAGCACCACATCGCAAAGGCGAAATTGCCCTGCCAATAGAAGCGCCCGGTGCCGTAGATCAGCGCGATCCCGGCCCAGGTCAGCCACAGCCCGGCAAGCTTGGTCAGGCTGATATCGATCGTCTCGCGCCACGGCTTGGCATGGCCCCAGGCGATCCCGGTCGAGGCGTTCAGGTGGACCTTGTCGACCAGCACCGCCCAGACCATCATCGGCAGCCCGCACGCCGCGAGATTGACCAGCGCCGCGAACGGCCCGTCCATCCCGTACCAGCGTGCCACGCCGACCCAGCAAAGCAGCCCGGCGAGGCCGGCCAGCCCGCAACCGGTCGAAACGGCGGAGGTCGGGCGCGGATCGGCCTTGGCCGCGGTGGCGAGGGCGGTGTCGTGATACATCGCCGCTGGCCTAGCCCGAAAATGGTAAGCAACCCGTGAAGGATGCGCGGGTGGAGCATTCCCACACCGTCACCCCGGACTTGTTCCGGGGTCCACTGTGCCGCAAGCTCACAGGCCGACGCTCTTGCGGGCCGGTGGATGCCGGAACGAGTCCGGCATGACGGATTGTCTTGCAGGCCCGCCCGCTACTTCGCCCGCGCCTTGGCGATCACCGCGCGCAGCACCACAGGGTCGAAACCGTTGCGCGCCTTGCCCGTGCCGATAAGCCATGCCGGCAATGCCGTGCCCTTGTGATCAACCAGCAGGCGGTCGTTGCGGTTGAGCTCGGCCAGTACCGGGCTGTCGATCAGCGCGTCGCCGCTGAGCGGCGGCAGGCTCGCCGGGTCGATCCCGGCGGCCTTGAGCGCGGCGGCGATACCCGCCGGGCCGGGGTCGCCGCCGGCATCGAGCGCGTGGTGGAACTTGCTCCAGTCGGCGCCGGTCTGCGCGACCGCCACGCTGGTCATCGCCGCCTGGCGTCCCTCCTCCTCGTTGACGAGGATGAGATAGACGACCCTCAGATGCGGATCTGCGGCAATCAGTTGGTCGATCACCGGCTGTGCCGCGCGGCACGCCGGGCAGGCATAGTCGGCAAAGACGAGCAGCGTCACGTCGCCGTCCGCCGCGCCGAGCCAGGCATGGCCGAACGGCACCCCGAATGGCCGGTCCTCGAGCCGCGGTGCCAGTGCGGGATCCTCCTCCGTAGCGGGTGGGGTCTCGGTCTGCCCGGCGGGTGTGGCGGGCGGGCTGCCGGTCTGCGCCGCGGCAGGCCATGCCAGGCCGAGCAGCAGCAGCGCGAGCAGTTGGCGACAGGTCATCGGTCCGGCCCTTTCCGCGGGAAGACGGGAAGCCCGATCCTGCGCCGCCGTGCCCGCGCTCACAAGCCGTTTGCCGCAAGTGCCTGGGATCAGCCGCGCAACAGGCTGCGCGCCACCACCCATTTGTGAATCTCGGTCGGCCCGTCATAGATGCGCATCGCGCGCAGCCGGCTCGCCATCAGGTGCAGCGGCAGCTCGCGCGTCATGCCCATCGCGCCGAAGCATTGCATCGCATGGTCGACCACGGTCCATGCCATCTCGATCGCGTCGGCCTTGATCATCGAGATTTCCAGCCGCACGTCACGCCCCTGGTCGAGCTTCCACGCACAGTCATAGGTCATCAGCCGCGCGGCATGGATGCGCGTCGCGGCATCCGCGACCCAGAATTGCACCGCCTGGCGTTCCGACAGCTTCTGGCCGAAGGTGGAGCGCTGCGGGGCAAAGTCGATCATCATGTCGAGCGCACGCTGCGCCATGCCGATCGACCATGCCGCCATCTCGATCCGCCGCGTGCCGAGCCGCAGCTGCATCGGCGCGAAACCCGCGCCTTCGGTGCCGAGCAGCTTCCACCCCGGGACGCGGCAATCGTCGAGCGCCACCTCATAGGTCGCCTGCCCGCCGATCATCGGGATGCGCCGCAGCACGTTGAACCCGGGCGTGTCGCGGTCGACGAGAAAGGCCGAGATCGCGCTGCGGTCGCCGTGGCGCCCGGTCACCGCCATGACGATGGTGAAGTCGGCCTCTGCCGCGCGGCTGATCCAGATCTTGCGGCCGCTCAGCACCCAGTCCTCGCCATCGCGCACCGCCTTCGTGGTCATCGCCGCCGGATCGGAGCCCGCGCCGGGCTCGGAGATGCCGATCGCCGAGATCGTCTCGCCGCGCACATAGGGTGCGAGATAGGCGTCGCGCTGGCGCTCGGTGACGGTCGCCATCAGCATGCGCAGATTGGGCGAGTCGGGCGGCAGCGTATAAGGCACGATCGTCCGCCCGATCTCCTCATTGACCCCGACCATCGCCACCGCCGGCAGATCGACCCCGCCGACATCGAGCGGCGCATCGAGCCCCCACAGTCCCATGTCGCGCGACACCGCGTCGACCTTTGCGGCTTCCTCCGCGGTCAGCGCGGGCGACTGTCCCGCCGCCTCACGCTCCAGCACGCGCGGCTCGAGCGGCATCAGCTCGCTGTCGACGAAGCGCCGCACCAGCTCCTTGAGCATGCGATGCTCGTCATCCAGTTCGAAGTTCATGCCGCTACCCGTCCCACGTTCCTACCGCCGCTCGTCATGCCCCAGTGCGGCAGCGCAAGGAACACCCGTCGGCGGGCGCAGCAACATCGCACATCGGCGCGTCGCAAACGCTGTCGGGCGGCTTTGCACTATTACGCACCAATAGTATGATGATCCAATTCACGACCGGTAGATCGGATTCCTTCATGGCAACCGTACGCAAGACCATCACGCTCACCACGCAGCAGGATGCGTGGATTGCCGCCCAGATCGAGGCCGGCAGCTACACCAATGACAGCGAGGCAATCCGCGATCTCATCCGGCGCGCGCAGGAACGAAGTTTCGAAATCGAGACGATCCGCCAGGCGCTGATCGAAGGCGAGCAGAGCGGCGCGCCGGAGCGGTTCGATTTTGCCGCCTTCAAGCAGCGCAAAACCGCAGAGCATGGCTGAATTTCGCCTCACGCCGCGCGCTCAGCGCGATCTCGACGCGGTGTTCGACTACAGCGTCGCGCAGTGGGGCTTGCGGCAAGCGCTGGATTACACCGACCTGATCGCGGCCGCCTGCGCCGATCTCGCCGAGGCGCCGCAGCGCGCGCAGGACTGTACGAGCATCAGGCCGGGTTATCGCCGGCGCAGCATCGAACAACATGTCATCTATTTCCGCGTAACGCGCTCCGGCATCGCTGTCGTCCGCATCCTGCACCAACGCATGGATGCTGCCCGTCACCTTTGATGCCGTCTGACATGACCGGAAAGGCTTGCGAACACCGGCAAGTCATCCGGCGCGAGCGTCAATGCCGGTCCACATCCCCCGCGCGCCAGCCGCCGCCCATCGCCTGATAGAGCTGCACCCGCGCCGTTCGCGCATCGGTTTCCAGCCCGACCAGCGCCAGCTGCGCGCTGAGCAGGCCGCGCTGCGCGTCGAGCTGTTCGAGATAGGAGGAATAGCCCTCGCGGTAGCGGTTGGTCGCCAGGCGGAATGCCTCGGCCAGCGTGTCGCGCTGGTGCCGCGCCAGTGCGATCTGCTCGTCGAGATGCCTGCTGGTCGCCAGCGCGTCCTCGACCTCGCGGAAGCTGGTCAGCACGGTGCGGCGATAACCCTGCGCGGCCTGGTCGCGCTGCGCGGCGGCGACATTGGCCTGGGCGCGCAGCCGCCCGCCCTCGAACAAGGGCGCGAGCACGCTGCCGCCGATCGACCAGATCGTGATCGGGTCGCCGAGCAGCGTCGAAAAGGCCGCGCCCGCCGCCCCGGTCAGCCGCAATTGCGGCAGGAAGCGCTTGCGCGCCGCCGCCAGCGACGAATCCGCCGCGGCGAGCTGGTCGGCGGCCTGGGCGATGTCGGGGCGGCGTTCGAGCAGGTCGGACGGCAGGCCGTCGGGGATCGGCGGCAGCGCCAGCGCGGCGAGCGTGCCGCCGCGCGCGATCGGCCCCGGCACGTCGCCGGTCAGCAGGCTCAGCCCATTCTCGGCGCGCGCAATCGACGCCTCGATCTGCGGGATGATCTGCGCCGTCGCGTCATATTCGGCCTGCGCCTGTTGCAGCTCGAGCCGCGGCGAATAGCCCGCTCTGTCGCGCGAGGTCGCCAGCTTGAGCGCGCCGGCGCGGGCCGCCAGCGTGTCGCGCGCCACCGCCAGCCGCGCATCGAGCCCGAGCAGGGTGATGTAGAGATTGGCGGTCGCGCTGGTCACCGCGAGCCGCGCCGCGTCGCGCGCCGCCGCGCTCGCCAGCCACGCACTGCGCGCCGCCGAGGCGCTGTCGGCGAGCCGCCCGAACAGGTCGACCTCATAGGCCGCCTGGAGCTGCGGCTGGAAATAGCTCTGCACCTGCGGCGTGCCGAACGCGCTCACCGCGCGCGACCGGCCCGCGCCGGCACCGCCGTCGAGCGTCGGCAACTGCTGCGCGCGCGCCAGATCGGCCGTGGCGCGCGCCTCGCGCACCCGCGCCGCGGCGATCGCGATGTCGCTGTTGTTGGCCAGCGCCTTGTCGACCAGCGCGGCGAGCGCCGGATCGCCAAAGCCGCGCCACCACAGCCGGTCGAGCGGCGCCACCGCGCCCGGGTCGGTGCGCCATGCCGCTGCCGGCGTGACCGGCGCGACCGGCGTGGTCGCGATATGCGGCCGGGCGCACCCGCCAAGCGCACCCGCCAGCAGCAGCGCCGCCGCGCCCGCGCGCGTCATCGCCCGCCCCCGCGCGTATCGATCGCCACCTCGACCGACATGCCGGGCTGGAGCCGCCGCGGCATCGACTGGTTCGGCTCGATCGCGATGCGCACCGCGATGCGCTGCGCGACCTTGACGAAATTGCCGGTGGCATTGTCGGACTTGATCACCGCGAACTCCGACCCCGCCGCCGGCGCCAGACTCTCGACATGGCCGCGCAGCTTTACGTTGCCCAGCGCATCGACGCGGAAGGTCACCGGCTGGCCGATGCGCATGTCGCGGGTCTGCGCTTCCTTGAAATTGGCGACGATCCACACGTCGTGCGGCACGAGGAACAACAGCTGTGTGCCGGGGCTGACGAACGCGCCGTTGCGCACCCCGATCTCCGACAGCTGGCCGTCGACCGGCGCGCGGATCACGCTATTGTCGAGGTCGATCTGCGCCAGCCGAAGCTGCGCCTTCGCCGCCTCGACCGCCGCCTGCAGCCCGCCGCGCCCGACCATCACGGTGCGCACGTCCTGCGTGCCGATCGCGCGCCCGGCCTCGGCCTGGCGCACCGTCGCCTCGGCCGCGAGCAGCGCGGCGCGCGTCTGGTCATGCTCACGCGCCGAGATCGATCCATCGGCGACCAACGTGTCGGCGCGGCGCATGTCGGCGCGCGCCTTGTCGCGCTGCGCCCGTGCGCTGGCGATGGCGGCGTCCTGGCTCAGCGTCGCGGTTTCGCGCGAGCGCTGCGCCTGCGCCGAATTGGCCAGCGCCGCCTCCTGCGCGGCGACGTTGGCCTGCGCCTGCGCGACGCGTGCGCGGTAGATGCGGTCGTCGATCGTCGCCAGCACCTGCCCCGCCTTGACCTCGGCAAAGTCCTGCACCGGCACCGAGGTGACATAACCGCTGACCTGCGGGCTGATGATCGTCACCTTGCCGCGGACATAGGCATTGTCGGTGTCCTCGCGCAGCCCGGCGAACGGCGGCAGCCGCCAGGCGTAGAGAATCGCCAGCACCGCGAGCAACGCGATGACGACGATCATGACCAGCGTCGTGCCGCTCCGCGCCGGCGGGCGCCAGCCGCGCGGCGGCGCGTCGACCTGCGGATCGGGCGTCGTCATGACCGTTTCGTCCATCTTATTTTCCCTTGGCATCCGGCGTCGCCATCGCCTGCATCATCTTTTGCTGGAGCTGCACGACCGGCGACACCTCCTCGCGCCGCCAGATCGACCAGCGGATCGCAAAACCCCACAAGGCGGTCAGCACGGCGAGCACACCGACCAGCAGGAACACGTCGTTGAAGGCGAGGATATTGGCCTCGCGCGCGACCTGCCGGGCGAGCGTTGCCGCCCCCGCCGCGCCGCGCAGCGTCTGGTCGCCGATCGTCCCGGCATAGATACCCGCGCCGCCGCGGATCCGCGCCGCGACCTGCGGATCGGTCATCACGATCGCCTGGACCAGTTCGTGCGAATGGACCTTTTCGCGCACCACCTGGAAGGTGCCGAGCAGCGCGCTGCCGGCAAGCCCGCCCATGCTCTGGCTGATCGAGAACAGCACGACGAAGGTGATGAAATGCTTGCCGCCGGTCAGGATCGCGCGCGCCATGCCGATCACCATCGCCTGCGCCAGGAACAGGACCGAGGCGAAACCGATGATCGCCTGGCTGAGATAAAAGCTCTCGGGCCGCGTCAGGTTGGTCGAGAATGCGTCCATGAAGGCCCCGATCGCGATCAGGATGACCGCGATGTTGATCGGCCGGGCGAGGCTCGCCGGCCGGAAGGTCAGCACGGCGACGACCAGCCCGAGCAGCGATGCGGCGACGATGATCAGGTTGAGCGTGATCATCTGGTCGTTGAGCATGCCGAGCACCGTCAACAACCCGACCGAGCCGAACGCCTGTTCCGACAGCAGGATGCGCACCGAGCCGGCGACGAGCATCAGCCGCACGATCTCGCGCGTGGCGAGCCAGCGCGTATCGATCAGCGGATTGACGCGCTGATGCTCGACCACCACCGCCGCCGCGATCAGCACGACGCTCGCGACCAGCGCATAACCGATCCAGTCGCGCTCCAGCCACCATTCGATCCGTCCTTCGGACAGCACCGCGATGAGCAGCCACAGCCCCGGCGCGAGCAACGCGAAGGTCAGGAAATCGAGCGGCTCGAACACCTTTTCGCGCTCGCTCGGCGGCAGCGGCAGCGCCATCACCGCGACCAGCGAGAGCAGCGCGAGGCCAAGCTCGAACCAATAGACCATGTGCCAGTCGCCCCAGTCGAGCAGCCCCGGCGACAGCGCGCGCGCCAGCGGGGTGGCGAGCTGCGGAATCGAGATGCCGAACATCACCCCGGCAAGCCGCTTGGCCGCCGGCATGCTCTGCATGAAGTAGAGGATGGTCAGGGTGGACAGGCCGCTCGCCGCGACGCCGCTGATCGCGCGCACCGCGACCGAGGTCCAGAAACCGTGCACGAACAGGTGCAGCAGCGTGCTCAGCGCATAGACGACGAGCGCATAGCGAATGAACGGCTGCAGCCCGAATTGCTGGCGATACTTCACCAGCAACAGGTTCGCCGTGACGTTGGTCATGTAATAGGCTGCGGTCAGCCAGGCGCTCTCGTTGGGCGCCAGGCCGAGCGTGCCTTGCGCGAAATTGAGGTTGACCAGCACCAGCGCATTGCCGAGCCCGGCGGTGACGCCGATCAGCCCGCCGATCGCGAAATAGCCGACGCGGCGGCGCGTCGGATGATCGGGGTTGGCCGGCGACCCTGGCAGCGTCGGGCGCTCGTGCGGCTGGAATGTATAGCCTTCAGGATCGGCGGTCTGGTCGGCCAAAAAAACTCTGCCTTGCGGTCCGGCGGTCGTCAGGCGAGCGACCGGGCGGTGTCGATATCTTGGGTGAGGTCGGCCGGAGCCCACCCCTGTCTTATAGTCGTAAAGCAACACGCGGCGCGCCACCGCGCCGCCCCATGACAGCCGTCACGGGGCAGGCGACGGTTGGTCATCCGCATGGCGCGCAACGTCCGTGCCCGGCGGCTTGTTCCGCCTCGGCAACGAATTGTTGCACTGCGATCATCCCAGCCGGACCGATAGCATGACCTCGTCGGTGAACGGCAAGCTGATATAGCCGTTGGCGACGGCGCCGACATGCGCGACATAGGCCGGGCAATAGTCGGCATTGTCGGCGACGATCACCGCGCCCGGCCGCAAGCGTGGCTCGACCAGCGCCAGGATGTCGCCATAAAGCGACTTCGCGCCGTCCAGCAGCAACAGGTCGACCGTCTCGGGGAGATCGCTTGCCAGCGTCTGCAGGGCATCGCCGACGCGGATGTCGACCAGGTCGGCCAGCCCGCCCGCCGCGAGGTTGGTGCTGGCCCGCGCCACCTTCGACGGTTCGAACTCGCTCGTCACCAGCCGGCCGCCGCCATTGTCGCGGAGCGCCGCCGCTAGGTGCAGCGTCGACAGCCCGAACGACGTGCCGAACTCGACGATCGACCGCGCCCGCACCGCCCGCGCCAGCATGTAGAGCAGCCGGCCAGTGTCCGGGGAGACAGGCAGCGCATAATCCTTCAGCCCGGCATAGAGCATGCGATAATCGGCCCGGCTGCGCATCAGCCGTTCGCGTTCCTCGGGCGATATGGCGGCAAAGGCGGGGTCGGTCGCCGGCGATTGCGCCTCGGCCTCGGCAAACAGGCGCGCGAGCAGGGGCGCCACCGGGGCGCTGGTCAGGGTGGTCATTGCGTATCTCCATGGTGCGGGCGGATGGGTGTTTGCCCGCCCCGGAAAATACGACTAATCCGTCGCGTTCCCTATTCGCATTGGCAGCGACACCCCATGGCAGGCGCCGAAACCACCGCCGTCTCCTCGCGCAAGCAGCCACGCCAGCAGCGTTCAGCCGCGCTGGTTTCGGCCGTACTCGACGCCGCTGTTCAGGTTTTGACGCGCGAGGGCGCGGCGCGGTTCACCACCGCGCGCGTCGCGGAACGCGCGGGCGTCAGCGTGGGGTCGCTCTACCAATATTTCCCCAACAAGGCGGCGATCCTGTTTCGCCTGCAAAGCGACGAGTGGCGCGAGACGTCGCAGATGCTGCGCGACATCCTCGAGGATCGCACGCCGTCGCCGCCGGCGCGGTTGCGGCGCCTCGTCCACGCCTTCCTCCGCTCGGAATGCGAGGAGGCAGCGGTGCGCGGCGCGCTCAACGACGCCGCCCCGCTCTACCGCGATGCCGCGGAAGCGGTCGAGATACGCGCCGCAAGCGCCGGCGTGGTCGAGGCGTTCATGCGCGAGGCCTTGCCCGACGCGCCCGATCCAGTGCGCGTGCTGGCCGCCGACCTGATCAAGACCACCATCAGGGAGGTCGGCGCGTCCTTCTCGGCGACGCCGCGCACGCCGGACGAGATCCATGCCTATGCCGAGGCGCTCGCCGACATGTTCGACGCCTATCTCCACCGCCTCATGGGGGCGGCGCACGGCAGCTGAGGCGCCTCAGCTCCGCAGCGCCACCTTCGCCGTCACCGACAGGCCGGGCCGCAGGCGCGCCAGCGCCGGCTGGCCGGGGTCGAGCCTGATCCGCACGCCGACGCGCTGGACGATCTTGGTGAAATTGCCCGAGCCCGGCTCGAACGGCAGCAGCGTGAAGGCGCTGCCCGCGCCGGGCGCGAAGCTTTCGATCCGGCCGGTAAGCACGGCGCCGCCCAGCGCATCGACCGTGATCTGCGCCGCCTGCCCGACGCGCATGTCGCGCGTCTGCGTCTCCTTGAAATTGGCCACGACATAGAGCGAGGCGAGCGGCACCAGCGTCAGCACGCGCGAGCCGGGCTGGAGATAATCGCCGACCTGCACCTGGCGATTGCCGACCACGCCGTCGATCGGCGCGACGACCAGCGCATGGTCGCGATCCTGCAGCGCGAGGTCGCGCGCGGCGCGCGCCTTTGCCGCATTCGCCTCGGCCTGGGCGAGTTGCGCTTGCAACACCGGACGGCGGGCGCGGGTGACCGCTTCCTGCTCGCCGCTGACCCCGAGATCGGCCCGGCTGCGCTCGCGCTGCGCGGCGGCGCCGATCGCCGTCGCCGCGATGCGTTCGGCGTCGCGGCGCGTCGCGAAACCCTGCGCGATCAGCGCTTCGAAGCGCGTCCGATCGGCCGCGGCGCGGGCATATTCGGCATCGGCCGCGGCGATCGTCGTCCCGGCGGCGCGGCGTTGTGCCGCCGCCAACCCCTCATCGGCCGACAGCGCGGCGAGCGCAGCGCGTGCGCTGGCGACGCCGGCATCGGCATCGGCCACCGCCGCCTCGGCGGCGCGGACGCGCGCGGCATAATCTTGCCCGTCGAGCCGCAGCAGCGGTTGGCCGGCGCGCACCGCCTGGTTGTCCTCGACCAGCACCGCCGCGACCAGACCGCCGACGCGTGGCGCGACCGCGCTCGAATCGGCATGGATATAGGCGTTGTCGGTGCTTTCGCTGCTGCGCGGCGCGGTCAGCCACAACAGGCCGGCAACCGCGATGACCACCGCCAGCAGACCCATGACCAGCGCGTTGCGCGGCACGGCGAAGCGCCGGCGCAGCGGCGCGGCAACCGCAAGGCTGTCGGCGGCGAGCGGCGCGTTCACTGGCTCAGCACCAGCAAGGTCGAGGTGGCCGAGGCCAGCAGCCGCCCCGACGCATCGGTCAGTTTCGCTTCGGCATAGGCGATGCGTCGGCCGAACACGGTGACGATCCCCTCGGCGCGGACCGTGCCGGTGTCGGCGGTCATCGCGCGGTGATAGGCGACCTTCAATTCGAGCGTGGTGAAACCCTGCCCCGCCGCGAGCTTGGCATAGGTCGCGATGCCGCAGGCCGAATCGAGCAAAGTCGCGGCATAGCCGCCATGCACCTGCCCCATCGGGTTATAGGCATGTTCGCCAGGCACGCCCTCGAACACCGCGCGGCCCTCTCGACCTCGACCAGCGCGAAGTCGAGCGTGCGGCCGATCGGCGGCTGGCCGCCGCCGGCGAGCATGGCGCGGACCTGCGCCAGACCATTGGGTGCATCGGCGCCGTCACTCATGCCGCCGCCTCCAGCCCGTAATGCGCCATGATCGCGGCGCGTGTCCGGGCGAGGATCGCGTCCGACTGCGCGCCCGCGCCGACGCTGCGCGCCAGCGCCACCGCGCCGACCAGTTGCGCCATCAGCGCGGTCGCCTCGCTTTCGGGCTCGGCCACGCCGATTGCGTCGAGCACCGTCGCGATGCGGCCATTGAGCGACGCGATGCCGGCACCGAAACGCTCGCGCATCGGCGCCCCGGCGCGCGCGAAATCGCCCGACAGCGCCGGCAAGGGGCAACCCCGTTCGCGCGCATCGCGGTGCGCCGCCGACAAATAGAAATCGACATAGGCACGCAGCGCACCGCGCGGATCGTCGCTCGCCGCGAGCGGCGCGGCGCGGCGCCGCGCGCTGTCGAACATCTCGCCGATCGCCTCGACGACCAGCGCATCCTTCGACGGAAAATGGGCGTAGAAGCCGCCATGCGTCAGCCCGGCGCGCGCCATCACGCCCGCCACGCCGACCCCGTCCGGCCCCTTGGCGCGGATCTCGCGCGCCGCCTCCTTCAGCACCCGCGCCCGGGTCTCCGCCTTGTGTTCGTTCGCATAGCGCACTTGCCGACTCCCTTTATATGACGCATATAATATAATCGCGGACGGAGACAAGAGCGGTGGCGACGAGTGCGATTTTCCTGAGCCCGCGCGCGCCCTTCGACCCGGCGGCGCTCGGCAATGCGCAGAAATATGCCATCTTCGCGGTGATGGCGTTCGGCCAGTTCATGGCGCTGATCGACATCCAGATCGTCGCCGCCTCATTGAACGAGGTGCAGGCCGGGCTGTCGGCCGGTCCGGACGAGATCAGCTGGGTGCAGACCGCCTATCTGATGGCCGAGCTGGTGATGATCCCCTTCTCGGCCTTCCTCACCCAGGCACTGTCGACGCGCTGGCTGTTCGCGCTGTCGGCCGGGCTGTTCACGCTGTCGAGCGTGCTGTGCGGCGCGGCATGGAGCATCGAATCGATGATCCTGTTCCGCGCGGTGCAGGGTTTCGTCGGCGGGGCGATGGTGCCGACGGTGTTCGCGACGGGCTATGTGCTGTTCACCGGCAAGCAGCGCGCGATGATCCCGGCGATCCTCGGCATGGTCTCGGTGCTCGCGCCAACGCTTGGGCCCACGGTCGGCGGGTGGATCACCGATGCGCTGGGCTGGCGCTGGATCTTCTACATCAACGTCGTGCCGGGCGCGATCGTCACGCTGCTGACGCTGGCGCTGGTCCGCGTCGACGCGCCCAATCTCGCGATGCTCAGGCGGATCGACTGGGTCCATCTCGCGTCGATGGCGACCGCGCTCGCCGGCCTCGAATATGTCCTCGAGGAAGGGCCGAAGAACGACTGGTTCGGCGACACCAATATTCTCTGCGCGGCGTGGGTCTCGGCGGTCGCCTTCCTGCTGTTCCTCGAACGCTCGTTCCGCTCGTCGGGGCCGATCGTGAAGCTGACGCCGTTCCGCAAGCCGACCTTCGCCTTTGCCTGCCTGTTCAATCTGGTGATCGGCTTCGGCATTTATGCGGGCACCTATCTCGTGCCGGTGTTTCTCGGCCGGGTGCGCGGCTATAACGCGTCGGAGATCGGCACGACGGTGTTCATCTCCGGCATCGCGCAGCTGCTCGGCGTGCCGATCGCCGCCGGCCTGTCGCAGCGCGTCGACCAGCGCATCGTCATCACCGCCGGGCTGACCTTGTTCGCCTTCGGACTATGGCTGTTCAGCGCGATGACCCCAGACTGGGGTTTCGCCGCCCTGTTCTGGCCGCAGGTCGTGCGCAGCTTTGCGATCATGCTGTGCATCGTGCCCTCGGTCGGGCTGGCGCTGGGCCATTTCGACGGACCCGAACTGCGTTACGCCTCGGGGCTGTTCAACCTGATGCGCAACCTTGGCGGGGCGATCGGCATCGCGGTCGTCAACACCTGGCTCGGCGACATGACGCGCTGGCACGCGCTGCGGCTGAACGAGGCGCTCGGCGCGATGCCGCGCGCCGCCGGCGAGGCGTTCGCCGCGCTGACCCGCTATATGGGGCAAGTCACCCCCGACCCGGTCCGCGCCGCGACGATGGCCGATGCGGTGATGACGCGCATCGTCGGCCGCGAGGCGCTGACGCTGGCGTTCGACGACGTGTTCCGGCTGATGGCCTATCTGTTCCTCGCCGCGCTGGTGCTGGTGCCGTTCTGTACGCCACCCAAAGCTGGCGCGAGCGCGCCGCCGGCGGAGGCGCATTGAGGGCTTCGTGCGTTGAGTCTGGATCGCCTATTATTTCCGTTCGCCCTGAGCTTGTCGAAGGGCTGTTCTTCTTTTCAACGGTAGAAAGCAGAACAGTGCTTCGACAAGCTCAGCACGAACGGTAGGGCGGGACGACATTACCCTGACCCGGGGGATCACCCGACGCGACTATCAACCCGCAGGCGCCGCCGCCCCATCGTTCGCCGGCGGATCACACAGCCCCGAGCGGTTGAGCAATTCGGTCAGCTCCTGCACCGCCTTGCTGAGGGCGAGCACCTCGTTCTCGCGCAGCAGGTCGAGCTTCTGGTGCAGCGACTCGATCTCGAGCTCGGCCTTGATGTTGATCTGATAGTCATGCTCGGCCGCCAGCCGGTCGATGTCCTGCTGGCGGTTCTGGCTCATCATGATGAACGGCGCGGCGTACGCCGCCTGGAACGACAAAGCGAGATTGAGCAGGATGAAGGGATAGGGATCCCAATGCTGGATCCAGGCGGTGATGTTGAGCGCGATCCAGAAGACCAGGATCGTCGTCTGGATGATGATGAATTTCCACGAACCCATCGTCGCCGCGACGGTGTCGGCGATGCGCTGTCCGGCGGTCAGCGGGATCGCCGGCGGTGCGGCGGCGCCCTGATCGGTGCGCGCGATGCGGCGCAGGCGGCGCAGTTCGGCGAGCAGCTTCGTCTCGCCCTCGCGGATCTCGCTGCGTACGGTTTCGAGCGTCATGCCACCCTGCCCTCCTGTTAGCGGCGGACGATATCGCGGGAATGGCGGCAACCCAATGGCCTGCCGGTGAATTGTCCGTCATGCGCGGGATTGGTTATGGGAGCGCGCCAAACAGAGCGAACGGTACTTGGTTCGAGATGTTACCCATCGACATCGATATGCCGATCACAACCGCAGCGTTTCCGCAAAACTGACCGCCGTCACAATGGCGGTGCCACCATGCCGCTCAAGCGACAGCAGGTCGTCCTTGTCGCCGGTGACCAACAGGTCCGCCTTTCCCGCTTCGCACAGCGGCAGCAGGAAATCGTCGCGCGGATCGCGCGATCGCTCGACCGGCGGCAGCCGATCGACCATCTCGGCGATGGCCTTGATCTGGTTGATCAGACGCCCCGCCTCGGCGGGCTTGAGGCGCGCACGGATCTTGTCCCGGCGCGTGACCTCGCGCAGCTCATCGAGCTGGATCGCGTGGCTGACAAGGATGAAGCGGTGATCGAGCCACGCCTCGACCAGCCGGGCCGGCACGACGCCGGCCGACAGGAGCCCGCTAAGCAGCATGTTGGTCTCAAGGATAACGCGCACCTTCAGCGGCGCGGCGTTGACCAGATCACCTTACATGCCTCTCCGACCTCTTCCTCGATCATCCTTTCGACGACGTCGGCGGCCAGGTCGTGGTTACGCGCCTGAACCTCCTTGATCGTTTCGCGCATCACCTCACGATTGACCGCTTCTTCGACGAAACGCGAGAGGTCTCCCTTGCGCCCACCACGCGTCGCCAGCAGCGTGCGGAGCGCAATGTCGGTGTCGCGCGAGACCTTGAGACTCCAGCATGCGCGGTCGCTCATCCATCACCTGTGTGTTTATGCGTCTGGACGTTTATCACGCTCAGCGGCGTCGGCTGCAACGGCAACTGCCGCCGCCCCCTCACCCCACCATCTCCCCCATCGTCACATAATCGAGCTTGCCCGTGCCCAGCACCGGCAGCGCCTCGACCGCGCGGATGTCGCGCGGGATGGCGATTTCGGCGACGCCATTGGCCTTGGCCCAGCTCGACAGCGCGGCAAACTTCGCGTCGGGTGCGGTGGTGAACAGCACGAGCTGCTCGCCCTTGCGCGGATCGGGGCGGGTGACGACAGCATGGTCGAAGCAGGGCCACAGCGCGGCGGCATAGCTTTCCACCGCCGGCAGCGAGATCATCTCGCCGCCGATCTTGGCGAAGCGCTTGGCGCGGCCCCTGATCGCGACATAACCGTCCGCGTCGATCGCGACGATGTCGCCGGTGTCGTGCCACCCGCCCTCGGGCGGTTGCAGCAGGCCGGGCGCATCGGCCTTGTAATAACCCGCCATGATGTTGGGCCCGCTGATCGACAGCCGCCCGCCTTCCTCGATGCCCGGCACTTGCTCAAGCCGCGCGGTGATGCCGGGGAGCAGCCGGCCGACCGTGCCGGCGCGGAAATGCATCGGCGTGTTGACCGCGATCACCGGCCCGGCCTCGGTCGCGCCATAACCTTCGAGGATGCGCAGCCCGAACTTCTCGGCATAGACCTTGCGCGTCTCGTCGCGCACCCGCTCGGCCCCGGCGAAGATGTAGCGCAGCGCGTAGAAATCGTAACTGTGCGCCATCCGCGCATAGCCGGCGAGGAAGGTGTCGGTGCCGAACATGATCGTCGCGTTGCTGTCATAGGCCAGCGCCGGCACGATGCGGTAATGCAGCGGGCTGGGATAGAGCAACGTCTTGATGCCACTCAGCACCGGCAGCAGCGTGCCCCCGGTCAACCCGAAGCTGTGGAACACCGGCAGCGCGTTGAGCACGACGTCGGCGCTGCTGAAGTCGATCCGCGCGGCGAGCTGCTGGCAATTGGCGAGCAGGTTGCGGTGGCTCAGCGCGACGCCCTTGGGCAGCCCTTCCGAGCCGCTGGTGAACAGGATCACCGCCGGCGCGTTGGGGTCGATCGCCAGGCGGCGATGGTTGCGCTCGGCAAAGCGCGCGGCGAGCAGCGCGCGCAGCTTCGCCCCGGCGCCGATGCCGGCGGCGATGTCTTCCAGGTACAGCACGCGCCGCCCATCGGCGACCAGCCCGGCCAGAACGTCGCCGAGCTTGGCCTGCTCGACAAAGGCGCGCGCGGTGACGATCGTGCGCACCTCGGCCGCGGTGCACGCCGCCTTCAGATTGGCGAGGCCAGCGGTATAGTTGAGCATCGCCGGCACGCGGCCAATCGCCTGCAGCGCGAAGAAGCTCACCACCACGCCCGCGACATTGGGCAGCAGCACGCCGACCGCCTCGCCCGGCGCACTCGCCGCGCCCAGCGGCCGCGCCAGCGCGAGGCTGCCGGTGATCAGCTTGTTGTAGTTCAGCGGCACGCGCTTGATGTCCTCGACCACCCTGGCCTTGCCGCCATGGATGGTGCGCGCGTCGATCAGCGCGCCGAACAGCGAGCGGTCGATGTCCGAGGTGGCGAAGATCATCTCGCTCATCTCGTCATACAGCCGCCGCCCGGCGATCGCGCGGCGCGCGCGCGCCGACATCTCGCCCTCGATGACGAAGCGGCGCGGCGGCAGGATCGTCAGGTGGATCTTGGGGAAGGTGCGCAGCCGCACCTTGCCGCGCAGATAGGAGAAGGGCGTGTATTGCGCGCCGTCGATGCGCACCGGGATGATCGGCGCATCGGCCTTGTCGGCGACCATGCCGGGGCCATCGAACACCTTCATCAGCGCGCCGGTCACGGTGATGCGGCCCTCGGGGAAGATCACCAAAGTGCGCCCCTCGCGCACCGCCTTGACCATGCGCTTGGCCGACATCGGGTTCGCCGGGTCGACCGGAAAGGCGTGGAACAGCTTGAGCAGCGGCTTGATCCACCAGC
This sequence comes from Parasphingomonas halimpatiens, assembly GCF_036663795.1. Lineage (NCBI taxonomy): Bacteria > Pseudomonadati > Pseudomonadota > Alphaproteobacteria > Sphingomonadales > Sphingomonadaceae > Parasphingomonas > Parasphingomonas halimpatiens. Next base: position 223,869 of record NZ_JAXOJP010000001.1, on the reverse strand, counting down.
GCTGGCAGATCGCGGTGTGCACCGCAAAGGTCGGCTTGCCGGGCAGGAAGGCGGCGAGCAGCAGCCCGTCGATGAACGAGACATGGTTGACCACCACCACCGCGCGCGCGCCGGGCGCCGGCATGTTCTCCGCGCCGGTCAGCTCGATGCGGTAAACCAGCCGCAGCGCGGTGCGGATCAGCGCCTTGAACACCGTTTCCGGCAGCAGCCAGCAGGCGATCAGCGCGACCGCCAGCGTCGAGAAACCCATCGCGCCGATCACGCCCTGCACCGACACGCCCGACGCCATCATGAAGGTGACGATCGCGACGACCACCACCGTCACCGCCGAGTTGACGATGTTGTTGGCGGCGATGATGCGCGAGCGCTCGTTCGGCGGCGTCGCGGTCTGCAGGATCGCGTACAGCGGCACGATGAACATGCCGCCCGACAGCGAGATGGCAATCAGGTCGATCAGGATGCGCCAGTTGCCGCTGTCGGCGACGAAGGCGAGCGGGCCGACATTCCTGACCAGCGGGACATAATGGTGCGTCGACAGCCACAGGTCGATCATGCCGGCGGCCATCACCAGCGCCGAGACCGGGACATATTTCGCCGACACCTTGCCGCCGAGCAACCGGTTGACGAGCAGCGAGCCGAGCGCGATCGCGACCGAGAAGACCACCAGGAACAGGATCACCACGTCGCGCGTGCCGCCCAGCACGGTCGCCACCAGCGGCACGAAATAACCGAGCAGGATCGCGCCGACCGCGAAGAACCAGCTGATCCCGAGGATCGACAGCCACACGCCCTCGCCGTCATGCGCGGTCTTGAGCACGTGCCAGGTACTGCGGAACGGGTTGCGGTCGATCCGCATACCTGGCGCGGCCGGTGGCGCGGCGGGGATCGCCCAGCTCACCGCGAAACCGAGCACCGCCAGCGCGCACGCCGTCATCCCCGCTTCCCACGGCGCGAGCTTGCTGCCGAGCAGCTGCCCGCCGAGAATCGCGAGGAAGGTCCCGGCCTCGATCAGCCCGGTGCCGCCCATGATCTCGTTGGCGTGCAGGTGCTGCGGCATCAACGAATATTTGACGGGTCCGAAAAAGGTCGAGTGCATGCCCATCATGAACAGCGCGCCGAGCAGCAGCGGGATCGATTCCGCCCAGAAGCCGAGCAGGCCGAGGCCCATGATGCCGATCTCCGCCGCCTTGATGACGCGCACCAGCTTGGCCTTGTCCCACGCATCGGCGATCTGCCCGGCCATCGCCGAGAACAGGAAATAGGGCAGGATGAACAGCCCCGTCGCGATCGTCGTCAGCTGTTCGGCGCTGTGCGGCGCGTCCTTGTAGATGGTGTAGGTCGCGAGCAGCAGCATCGCGAACTTGAGCACATTGTCGTTGAACGCCCCGAGGAACTGGACGACGAACAAGGGCGCGAAGCGGCGTTTGCCGAGCAGCGACAGATCCGGCGCAGACATTGGCTCTTCTCCCGTTCAAGCCCGGCGCGGCCATGCCGCAGCGCCGGTTAAGAAATGCCGCACGCACGGAGGTTTAGTTCCTTGCCTTTGGCGAGTCGCAGGATTATTATACGCTGTCTAATTAAAAGTAAACGGTGTTCAATTAATGGCGAGACGCTCCGACCACACCCGCGAGGAACTGCGCGCGATGATCGTCAGCGAGGGGCATCGCCAGATGTCCGAGGTCGGCTTCGCGCGCTTCTCGGCGCGCGAGGTGGCCAAGCGGATCGGCTATTCGATCGGCACGCTGTACAATGTGTTCGGCTCGCACGATCAGCTCGTGCTGGCGATCAACGAGCAGACGCTGGCGCTGTGGCAGGCGCATCTCGCGCACCGCCTCGCCGGTGCGGAGGGCGATCGGCTGCGCGTGCTGATCGAGGCCTATTTCGAATTCGCCATCATCCACCGCCACGCCTGGACCGCGCTGTACGACCATCGCATGCCCGCCGATGTCGGCGTGCCGGACTATTACCGCGACCGCATCCGCGCGCTGACCGGCATCGTCCGCGACGAGATCGCCGCCGTGCTGCCCGAAGAGAGCGACGCCGACACCGACGCGCTGACCCGCTCGCTGCTCGCCACGGTGCACGGCCACTGCTTCTTCACCTTGAACGGCACCTTCGGCCTGCTCGGCGAAACCGCGCCGCTGGAGACCGTGCATGCCCGGGTGCGCGAGACGATCGACGCCGCGCGGGCGCGTGCCGCTGCGGCCTGAAGCGGGATGTTATTACCTTAACCCGTTCGTTTCGAGCGAAGTCGAGAAACGGCCACAGGCGCTACGCCAGGTTTCTCGACTTCGCTCGAAACGAACGGACTGAGGGCGATTCAGGCGGAGGCCATCTCGCTCCAGCGCCACGCCGGCCGCCTCACCGGCTCGACAGAATGAAGGTGTTGCCGTCGGCATCGCGGAAGCGTGCGAAGGTGCCCCAGGGCTGCTTCTCGGGCGGGCCGGTGAATTCGACCCCGCGCGCCGCGAGCTGGCGATAGCTGTGCTCGACATCGTCGCAGGCGAACGAGCCGTTGAAGAAGGTGCCGACCCGGTCCTCATGCCCCTCGGGGGTGAACAGCACGATTCCGGTCTGCGCGCCGGGGATGCCGAGCTCGATCCAGCGCTGCGCGCCGAGCGGCTGGTCGGTCATCACGCGGAAGCCCATCTTCTCGGTCCAGAAGGCTAGTGCGCGGTCCTGGTCGGTGGTCGGGATGCCGACGAACTTGAGCTGCCTGATCATGGCTGCGTCTCCTCTCGAGCCCCTTGCTACGAAGCGGCCTTGCCGCGCGGAAGGTATGCAGCCATTGCTATAGCAGATGCTGCCACCCGTCGCGCTCGATGCCTATGTGCTGGACACGCTGATGCGCGACCTGGTCGGGCATGACCGGCGCCCCGCGGCCTATCTCGTCTATCTCGCCTTGTGCGCCGAACATGCCGCCGGACGCGCGGCGCTAAGCCATGCCGCAATGGCCGAGCGCACCGGCCTGTCGAAGCGCGCGGTGCAGGATGCGCTGCGCCACCTCGCCGGCCGCTCGCTGATCGCGATCGAGCGGCACGGCCCGACCGAGGCGGCGATCGTCACGCCGCTCGCACCGTGGCGGCGTGTAGCGCGGGCGACTGAGTGATGTCCGACCGATACCTGCACGTTATTGGTAACGCTGGCAATTCCGGGCCGGAATAGAACCGAAACGCGAGCGAAGTCTGGCTTACGCCATCCTTCCGCCATGCTATGCTGGCTGCAACGCAAGGGGGCAGCATGGTCCACGCAATCTCGCCGGAACCACAGCGGTTCCGGTCGCACCGGCAGCACGCGCCGCACGGCCGGCGGCGCTAGACGATGGCGAAGCTCTCGACCGACAACCTGCTGCTGCTGCTCGGCTCGGGCATGATCCAGCCGATCATCGTCGAGCTTGCCGACGATGAGGAATTGCGCGGCGCCAGCTGGACGGTGACCAATGGCGACAAGGCGCCCTTGCCGGTCAGGCTGGTCGGGCTGAACGCCAAGTCGCGCTATGACGGCGTGCGCATCGAGATCGACAGCGATGGCAGCGCGATCCGTTTCCTGCCGGGCGACACGCCGACGCATTCGCTGATTCATGTCAGCGTCAAGGTAACGATCAAGACCAAGAGCGGGGTCCTCACCACCACGCTCGGCGCGACGGTGCGCTTTGCCGACCAATGGGGCGGCTATGCCAGGGCGATGTATCCCTATCCCGCCAATTACGAGGTGCACTGGGATAGCGATGCCGCGGGCCAGCGGGCGATCGCGCTGATGCACGAACTGATCGGCCAGATGCCCGAGGAGCTGCGTGTGGCGGCAGGGTCGATGCCGATCGTGCGGACCAAGGATGATTCCGGCGCACGCGGCACGGTGCGCGGCAAGACCGTGCCGATCTTCCAGGATGCCGTCTTCATCGCCGATGCGCTGGTGCAACAGCTCGCCGTCTTCCCGGCCGGCAGCGCCGCCGGCGACCTGCAGACGGCCGACATCGAGTTCGTCAAGGTCGTGCTGCACGAGCTCGTCCATGCCGCCACCTACCGCAAGGCATTGTGGAACGCGCACCAGCTGATCGTCCAGACGCGGCGCGACATGCGCAAGGAATCGACCTATTATCAGGTCGTGGCAGGCGTCGCGATCGGCATGGTGTTCACCATGACGGCGATCCGCAAGCTGTTGATGCCCGACGACCTGATCGGCGAATGGTCGGCGATCACCGGCTGGGAACTCGGCCCCGTCGCGGCGTCGATCATCGCGGCCGGCGATGTAGCGACCGGCAAGGTGATCTGGGACATCGGCAACTATCTGTGGCGCGTACCGGGCGAGGGACTGCTGCAGAAGAACCCGATCCGTCCCAACCTCGTTACGGGCTTTCAGCCGCTGGCGGGTTGGTTGGGCCTGCACATCGAGGGCGGCACGGTCTGGCCGCTGCTCGCGCCGTTCACCGCGGCGTCGACCGACCTGCAGGCCAAATATGACGCGGCGAACAAGGCGCTGCCGGCCGACGCGGCCGCGCGACAGAAGGAATGGGACGCCGCGCGCACGGTCTATCTCGCGAGTAAGGCCGCGCTGGAACCGGCGCTCGTCGCCGACGGCATCGTGTCGACCTACGCCGCCACCGACCCGATCGAGGAGATCCCGGAAACCGCGGTCTATCTGCTGTTCAACCGCGCGCAGCTGATCCGCGAGGGCGAATATGTGACGCTGCCGCCCGACCATCCCAAGCTCCGCGCCAAGCACAAATTCTTCGTCGATCAGGGCCTGTTCCCCGACGGGACCTTGCCGGAGATCGAGGTCGGGCGCTTCTGGCAGGGCAGCGACAAGGATCACCATCTCGATCAATGGACCGTGCAGCTGTGAGGGAGGCCGCGCTGTGAGCGACATCGGCGACGCGGTGAAGGCGGCGCGGCAGCAGGCCGCCGACATGAACGACGTGCTCGGCATGATGTCCGTGCCCGAGCAGGCCGACGGCGCGGCGATCGTCGAGCGGGCGGCACGGATCGTCTCGCAGCTCGCGATACCGTTCGACCGCCCGGCGGACGACGAGGATGCGCCGGACGCGCATGCCCGCGCCTTCGCGATGCTCGTCGCGTTCGAACGCCACGGCGCCGGGCTGGTCGCGCATGACCGCGATGCCGCCTGCGCGCCGGGCGATCTCGTCATCGGCGACGCGCTGACGATGTGGCTCGTCCAGTCGGTCGACAAGGACGGCAAGGCGACGCGGCTGATCGGCGCGGCGCCCGACGACGGCGAGGCGCTGGTCCTGCGCTGGGTGCCCGACCCGCAGCCCCGCGCCTGGACGACGCCCGAGCGACCGGCATCGCCGGCGCTCGGTGCGGCACCGGCAGCGATCCTGTCGGCGCTCGTCGGGCTGTGGGGCGAGACGCGGGCCGGCCAGCGGTCGCTCGCGCTGCCCGGGGCCTTGCTCGCCGAACTGGCGCGGCAAAAGGGCGTCACGATCGATCTCGCCGGGCTCGAGCGCGATGCCGACGGCGCCACCCTGGCGGCGTGGCTGCGGGCGCATAACGCGCACGAACCCGGCGACGGGGCGGAAGCGGCGGCGGGCGACATCTGCTGGTCCGAAAGCATCGGCGCGGTCGGGCTGGTGTTGCGTGCGACACCCGGCGCGTTCGACCTGCTGCTGCCCGGCGGTGACTCCGCGGGCCCGCTCGACGAACCCGCCGATGCGGTGCGCATCATGCGCGCCGATGCCCCGGCGGCGGACGACCTGTGGTGGCGGCCGGCCTGAGGTTCAGCGGTCCCAGTAAGGCGGGTCGCCGAACGACGCCCTGAGGCTCGCGGTCAGCGCGAGCACCTTGGCCGAGGCGCTGCGGTCGCGCGGGTAGGCGATGTGCAGCTCCGCCCCTTCCGCCGCGCATCTGATATCGACCGCCACCAGCGTGCCCGCGCCGAGCGCATCATGGACGAAGAAGGTCGGCAACAGCGTGATGCCGAGCCCGGCGAGCGCGGCGTCGCGCATCATCAGGCCGTTTTTGACGCGCAGCACCGCGCGCGGCCGCACCACGTCCCACCCTTCCGGCCCGGCGAAGCGCCAGTCGGCGTCACGGTTGGCGTAGAGGATGCCGTCATGGCCCGCCAGATCGGCCAGCGTCGCGGGCACACCGCGCCGCGCGAGGTAGCCCGGCGATGCGACGAGCAGGCGGCGGCTGGTCGAGAGCCGCTTGGCGACGAGGCGGTTGTCGCCGACCGGGCCATGGCGCAGCACCGCGTCGAAGCCGTCGGCGGCGGCATCGACGAAACGATCGTCGAGCTCGAGCGCGAGGTCGATGTCGGGATGGTCGGCGAGGAAGCGGTAGAGCGCCGGGCCGAGATGGAGCAGACCGAAGCCGACCGGCGCCGAGATGCGGAGCGGCCCGACCAAAGTGCCGCGCCGCTCGGCCATCTCGGCGGTCGCCGCGCCCGCCTCGAACAGGATGCGCTGCGCGCGGGCGAGGAAGGTGTGGCCGTCCTCGGTCAGCGACAGCTTGCGCGTCGTGCGCTGGACCAGCCGCGTGCCAAGCGCCCGCTCGAGCTCGGCAAGGCGTTCGCTGACCACCGACTTGGCGAGGCCGAGCCGCCGCGCCGCCGCGCTGATCGACCCTGCCTCGGCGGTGGCGACGAAGGCGGCAACACCGTCGAGCTTGAACATCGTTCGGATATCCCGGAAACCAGTTTCGGCCCTTGCCGGCTAGTGTGAACGATGCCGCCGCCGCATCTTCCTGTCCAGACGCCATCGCCTTTCCGATGCCGATAACAGGGAGTTACACCATGCTTCGTCCGATCGTTGCCGCCTTGCTGGGGATGCTGACTGCCGCCCCCGCGCTCGCCCAGGTCGAGCCCTTCCCGCCCGCCTTCGTCGAACAGGACATCGCCACCAACGGCACCACCATCCATGTTCGCGTCGGCGGCAGCGGGCCGGCGGTCATCCTGCTCCACGGCTATGGCGAGACCGGCGACATGTGGGCGCCGCTAGCCGCCGACCTGGCGCGTGACCACCGCGTCGTCGTGCCCGACCTGCGCGGCATGGGGCTGTCGACCAAGCCGGCCGGCGGTTACGACAAGAAGACGCAAGGGCAGGACATTGCCGGCGTGCTCGACGCGCTCAAGATCGGCAAGACCGACCTGATCACCCACGATATCGGCAACATGGTCGGCTATGCCTTCGCCGCCGAGCACCGCGACCGCGTGACGCGCTTCGTGCTGATGGACGCGCCGCTGCCCGGCATCGGGCCGTGGGAGGAAATCCTCAAGAACCCGCTGCTGTGGCACTTCCGCTTCGGCGGGCCCGACATGGAGCGGCTCGTCGCGGGGCGCGAGCGGATCTATCTCGACCGCTTCTGGAACGAGTTCTCGGCCACCCCGGCGCGGTTCAGCGAGGCGTCGCGCGAGCATTATGCCGCGCTCTATGCCCGGCCCGGCGCGATGCATGCCGGCTTCGCGCAGTTCGCCGCGTTCGACCAGGACGCGATCGACAACAAGGTCTTCCTCGCTACGGGCAAGCTCAGCATGCCGGTGCTGGCGATCGGCGGCGCCAAGTCGTTCGGCCCGACCATGGCGGCGGTGATGCGCTTCGCGGCGAGCGACGTGAGCGAGGGCGTGATCCCCGATGCCGGCCACTGGCTGATGGAGGAACAGCCCACAGCGACGGTGAAGATGGTGCGCGGCTTCCTCGACGCGAAGAAGTAGGGCGCGGGATGGGCCGGTCGCCACGGCGGCCGGCTTGTCAAAGCGCGCCGCGCGCCGCAGACCGCAACCCGACACGGGCAGGGGAGCGCGGGCGACATGCAACCACTCAGCGGGATCCGCGTGCTCGACTTCGGGCGCTACATTGCCGGGCCGTACTGCGCCGCGTTGCTCGGCGATTACGGCGCCGAGGTGATCCGGGTCGAGCGGATCGGCGGCAATGAGGACCGCTTCATCGTGCCGGTCGCCGAGGACGGATCGGGCGCGGCCTTTCTCCAGCTCAACCGCAACAAGCAGTCGCCCGCGCTGGCGCTGGGCAGCGAGGGCGGGCGCGAGATCGTCCGGCGGCTGGTCGCGACCGCCGACATCGTCGTCGCCAACATGCCGGCCGACGCGCTGGCCAAGGCCGGGCTCGACCTAACCTCGCTCGCCGCGATCAGGCCCGACATCATCCTCGTCACCGCCTCGGCGTTCGGTGACGCGGGGCCGATGGCGCACAGCGTCGGCTTCGACGCGGTGGCGCAGGCGATGTCGGGGGTAGTCGCGCTGACCGGCACCGAAGAGCAGCCGTACCGCGCGCAGGTCAACTATGTCGACTTTGCCACCGCGCTGCACGGCGCGTTCGGCGCGATGGTAGCGCTACGCGAGCGCGACCGCACCGGGCGCGGGCAGCAGGTGTCGGGCTCGCTGCTCGGCAGCGCGACCGCCATGGCCAACGTGCTGAGCATCGACCATGCGCTGACCGGGATCGCGCGCCGCCCGCTCGGCAACCGCAGCTTCGGCTCGTCGCCGACCGACCTGTTCCGCACTGCCGACGGCTGGATCATGACGCAGGTGGTCGGCAACCCGATCTTCGTCCGCTGGGCACGACTGGTCGGCGCGCCGGAACTGATCGACGACCCCCGCTTCGCCGACGACATCAGGCGCGGCGACAATGGCGACGCGCTGAGCGAAGTGATGGCGGCGTGGTGCGCGACGCGGACTACCGCCGAAGCGATGGCGGCGCTGGGCGAAGCGCGTGTGCCGGCGGGCGAGATGCTCGCGCCCGGCCAGGTGATGGCGCACCCGCAGGTCCAGGCGATGGGGTATGTCGAGCAGGTCGACTATCCCGGCACCCCCGGCCCCGCCCCGATCGTCGGCGCGCCGATATCGCTGAGCGATGCTCCGCGCGAGCCGATGCGGCGGGCGCCGCTGGTGGGGGAGCATAGCGCGGCTATCCTGGCCGGGCTTGGGTATGGTGCGGAGGAGATCGCGGCGTTCGTTGCGGCGGGGGCGGTGCAGGTTGGGTGAGCCTACTCCCCTCCCCTTCAGGGGAGGGGCTGGGGGTGGGGCAGTGCCGCGAGCGCGCGTTCTGGGATAGGCCCCACCCCAACCCCTCCCCTGAAGGGGAGGGGCTTAGAAGAAGGCGCCCCCCAACCCAATCCATGGCGAATCCCGCCGCGCTTCGGTAGAGCCACCCCATGTTGCGTTTGACCGAACTGACCCTGCCGCTCCACCACCCGCCCGAGGCGCTGCCGGCGGCGATCTGCAAGCGGTTGCGCATCACCCCGCGCGAGCTGGTCAAGCATGTCATCTCCCGGCGGGCGCATGATGCGCGCGACAAGGCCGATATCCAGCTGGTCTATTCGGTCGACGTCAATGTGAAGGACGAGGCGGCGGTGCTGGCGCGGTGCCGCAAGGACCAGCGCGTGCAGCGCACGCCCGACACGCGTTACCGCTTCGTCGGCAAGGCGCCCGAGGGGCGCAGCGGCCTGCGCCCCGTGGTGGTCGGTACCGGGCCGTGCGGGCTGTTTGCCGGGCTGATCCTCGCGCAGATGGGCTATCGCCCGATCATCCTCGATCGCGGCAAGGTGGTGCGCGAGCGGACCAAGGACACCTGGGGGCTGTGGCGGCGCAGCATACTCAACCCCGAGAGCAATGCGCAGTTCGGCGAGGGTGGCGCGGGGACCTTTTCCGACGGCAAGCTCTACAGCCGGATCAAGGATCTGCGCCATCTCGACCGCAAGGTGCTGACCGAGTTCGTCAAGGCCGGCGCGCCGGAGGAGATCCTGACCGAGGCGCATCCGCATATCGGCACCTTCCGGCTGGTGACGATGGTCGAGAGCATCCGCGCGACGATCGAGGAGCTGGGCGGCGAGTATCGCTTCGGCACGCGCGTCGATGGCGTCGACATCACGGCCGACGCCAGCGGCGCGCGGCGGATGCGCGGGCTGCACCTCAATGGCGGCGGCTATATCGAGGCCGACCGCGTCGTGCTGGCGATCGGCCATAGCGCGCGCGATACCTTTTCGATGCTTCACGAAGCGGGCGTTTATGTCGAGGCCAAGCCCTTTTCGATCGGCGTCAGGATCGAGCATCCGCAGAGCTGGATCGACCAGGCGCGGTTCGGCGCCGATGCCGGCAACGAGATTCTCGGCGCAGCGGAATATCATATCTCGCACCACTGCTCGAATGGGCGGACGGTCTACAGCTTCTGCATGTGCCCCGGCGGCACGGTGGTCGCGGCGACATCCGAAGAGGGCCGCGTCGCGACCAACGGGATGAGCCAATATTCGCGCAACGAGCGCAACGCCAATTCGGGGCTGGTCGTGGCGATCGACCCGGCGCGCGATTATCCCGGCGACCCGCTCGCCGGCATCGCCTTCCAGCGCCACTGGGAATCGCAGGCCTATGTCGCGGGCGGATCGAGCTATCGCGCGCCGGCGCAGCGGCTGGGCGACTTCCTCGCCGGGCAACCCTCGGCAACGCTGGGCAGTGTCATCCCCTCCTATCGCCCCGGCGTGCAGCCGACCGACCTCGCCATATGCCTGCCGGAGTTCGCGGTGGCGGCGATGCGCGAGGCGTTGCCGGTGTTCGGGCGGCAGATCCCCGGTTACGACCATCCCGACGTAGTGATGACCGGCGTCGAGACACGCACCTCATCACCGGTGCGCTTCACGCGCGGCGAGGATTTCCAGAGCCTCAACACGACCGGGCTGTTCCCGGCCGGCGAGGGCGCGGGCTATGCCGGCGGCATCCTGTCGGCGGCGGTCGACGGGATCAAGGTGGCGGAAGCCGTGGCGCTGAGCCTGGGGGACGCGGTGCGCCCGGCGGCGTGACGCGGCCCGGGGGCGGCGTGGGTTTCCACCTGCTCGACCTGCTTTTCCTGCTCGTACTTTTTTCGTGGCCATTCGGTTGGCGATGGCGCGGGGCATTTTCGTGTCATTGCAACGACATGGTGTGGGGGCGTGTTGGCGACGTATCTCCAACTTAACTGGTGCGGAGCAGGTAGCGCAGCAGGCGGGAACAGGTCCTGTTTCGGGCGATAGCAGGCGCGAGCAGGCGCGGCGTCGCCACGATGCTCGGGCGGCGATTTTCGCATGACGGACGATGAGAAGGAGCGGCGCGCCGGGGCGCGGGTGGCGGCTGGTAGCAGGGGGTGGCCTAGGGGTGAATCAGGGCGCGCGGTGCCGGGCGATGACCCAGGTCACAACAGGCCGGAAAGTAAACCCGATACGCTCGGAATCCGATCAGCCGATCAGGAAAAGATGCGTCGAAGCCAGGCTGCATTGGGTGAGCGCGGATCCGGGCCATAAGCGTTTCCGCCACGCTGACCCGGCAATGACAGGTATATCAGGACAAGGACGAAACCGATGATCGGAACAAGGATGGCCATCAACCAGCTGGCTGTCCTGCCCGTGTCGTGCAATCGACGGGATGCGGTCGCGAGGCACGCACCGACCGGTATCAGATCGAGCAGAATGATGGACCGGGCGAGAAGTGCCTCGGTCAAGTCGTTCGAGAAAGCCGCGTCACCGATCCAGATGTTCCACCCAATAAGGAACAACGCCGCCGACACGACCAGTACGACGAGCGTGGCGAGGGCCACCACACCGAATTCGCGCCGCGTCGCACGGCCCGCATAACCAAAGACACCTTCCAATGACGGATCGTTGAGCACGGCCACCCTCCCGCTAAGGACCGTCCCAAAAGCCGTTCAGATGGTCAAGGATGAGCGCGCAAGAAGCGGGGTCGCAGTTAAGGGGGGAGGGCCGTTACGGCTCTAAGATGGCGGCAAGATGGCGGCCAGGTCATCTGAAACCTATCTCTCGGTTAGAGGGTGCAATTGCCGCCCCGGTGGGGCGGCTGTGACGACCGGAGCAATAATGGGCGCGTGTCGGCGCCAACTTGACGCTGCCGTCGGTGCCCGCCAACATCTTATCGTGCGACGAGAAATTTCCCTATCCCCTGCCCCGGCGCGCCGGTGACAGCCGCGGCACGAAGGATCGGCCGGTTTGCCATCCAGATGGGCTCGCTGATCCTGACGCTGTACGCGTTGGCGCTGTATTGCGTCGCCCTTGGTCCGCTGGCGGGGTTCCCAATATGGTATGCCGGCAATTGGCTCACGACGATATTTCATGAAGCTGGCCATGCGCTCGCGGCGCGGGCCTGTGGCTGGCGCACCATCGTCTTCATCGCGCGCCCCTTCGGCCTGCACCTCCCCCATCGCGACATCGTGATCGTGCGACGAAAGATGGGTGTCGGGTACGGCGGATGGGTTTTGAGCGTGCCGGGGCGGCGGTCGGTCGCGACGCGGGGCCGGGAAGCGCTGTACGTCGCCGGCGGACCGGTTGCCAGCCTGTTGCTCGCTGCGGTGGTCGGGTCGGTGTCGGTCGACTGGCGCAATCAACATGGCGGGGCGGAATCCCCCGCGAACCTGATCGCGATCGCGTTTGCGCTTCAGTCGCTTCATGGCGGCATCTTCACGCTGCTGCCGAGCCACAAAGCCGGTGGATCGAGCGATGGCCAGAAGCTGTGGCAACTGCGTCGGGATGACGGAAGTTGGTTCGGCGGCCGGGCACTGCGGTGGATTGGGGCGATGCTGCTTTACCGTATTCGGTTGCGCGACCTGCCCCCGTGGATGCTCGACGCCGCGCACAGCACCTTGCCGCCGAATGACGACGCGATGGACGAGACGGCGAGAGCGCTGGCGTCGCTCGAGATCGGCATCGAACTCGATGCGGCGTCGGACGATGTCGGGCAGGCGCGACGGATGATCGACGCCTATCGCGCGCGCTACGGCGCTTCCGAGTGGCTGAACTCGGTCGATGCCTTTTGCGCCGCCACCTGGGAAGCCGACCCGACGCGGGCGCGCGCCGCCTTGTGGTGCGGACCGCGCACCGAGGAATTGCGCGCGATGGTGATGGCGGCGGAAGCGGCGGTGGCCGCGCGCGAAGGCGATGCCGAAACGGCCCGCTCGCGGCTGAGCGCGATGCGGCAGGCGGTGAAGGCAGATTCGCCGTTCCATAACGCGACCTTTCGGGACATCGGCCGACGTATCGAGGCGATGTTGACCTGAGCAGTGGCGAAGGCAGGAATTTTGCGATGATGTTGGAGACGGTCGGCATTGACGACCGTCCATCGATCGGGGGAGCGCGTGGGGATGAAACGATGGTTGATCTTGTCGTCACTGGGGCTGGTGGCACTGGCCTGTCAGTCAGCCTGTGCCGCGCCCGACCGAACCCTGGCGCAGGCACGGGCGGGCGTCGTTGCCCATGCCGCCGAGACGGACACGCGCGACGGCCCGGCCGAAAAGCCGCCGGCGGGGGTGCTCAACCTCGTCAAATATGCGGCACCGCTGGGCGCCATGGCGGCCTATGTGACGCCCGACCCTGGCGATGGACGGCGGCATCCGGCGATCATCTGGATCACCGGTGGCGACAGCGCGAGCATCGGCGATGTGTGGCGACCCAGACCGGCGGACAATGATCAGTCGGCACGGGCATTCCGCGCGGCGGGCATCGTGACGATGTACCCGTCGCTGCGCGGCGGCAACGACAATCCCGGCCACCGCGAAGGTTTCTACGGCGAGGTCAACGACATATTGGCGGCGGCCGACTATCTGGCGCAGCTGCCCTGGGTCGACCCGAACCGCATCTATCTGGGCGGCCACAGCACCGGCGGCACGCTGACCCTGCTCGTCGCGGAATATGCGCCGCGCTTTCGGGCGGTATTCAGCTTCGGCCCGGTGGCCGATGCGCGCCAATATGGCGGTGACTTCCTGCCCGAGGGGCTGAAAGACCCAACCGAATTGCGGCTGCGTTCGCCGGCCTATTGGCTGTCGTCGATCCACACGCCGGTCTTCGTGCTGGAGGGCACGGAGCGGCCGTCGAACGCCGACGTCGTCGACCAGCTGCGCCGATTGTCGTCCAATCCGCTGGCGCACTTCCAGCTGATCCCCGGCGCGAGCCATTTCAGCGTGCTGGCACCGGGGACGGCGCTGATCGCGCGCAAGATCCTCGCCGACACCGGTGCCGCGCCAAACATCGCGTTCAGCGACACCGAACTGACGGCGCTGATGCGCGCGCCGTGAGATTGTCGAAGGCCGGCGGGCTGATCGGCGAGCCCGCGCGGCGCGATTTTCCCCGACCATGGCGGCGGTGAGCGAGCGTCGGCGCGGCTAAAGCAGGATGTGACTAGTTTGAATCATATCCTGCTCTAAAATCTTTTGTTGTCGCGGGATTTGTTGCGAAAAACCGGTTCACACTTTTTCACATCCCGCTCTCGTCAGCGCCGCAACGGGTGGCCGATCCGCTCCATCGCCCGATATGCGGCACCAGCCCCGTTATTTCGCAGCGTCAGGCCATGGCCGAACAGGCTTCGTCTCACCCGGTTGAATTGGCCCGACATGGGCGAGCACTTGCGCATAATGAGGATCGGCGGGCGCGTATCGCTTGATCCCGCGCGCGAAACGACCGCCGTCGCGGCTCTCCAGCACGAGGGTAAGCACGCCAGCCGCGTCGATCGTCGCGCTGCCGATATAGCGATCAGCCGGCGCGATGGTGGCTGACGGGGCAATACTCTGACAGGCCCCAAGCGGGCATAGCAGCAGGAGCGACACCGACACGCCAGCGGGTCTGCCTGCCTTGGCAGGGCTGCAAGATCTTTTCCCCGTCACGCCGGGCCGATAACCAGAACATGCCATCTGCCATGATCCTTTTCGAGGACTGTGGCACCTGTCGCCAGAAATTGCGAGGCGGTGCACCATCCCGCGTTCGCGCCGGGTGGCGCGGCCAGCGCAACCGAAAATGCCCGCCAATGACAGATCGTTGCGCACCGACCCTCCGACCCCGGACATTCCAAAAGCCGATCGGATGGTCACGAATGACCGCGCCGCTTCGGTGATAATACTTAATTGCCGTCAACCGTAAATTTTTGGCAGCACACGCCCAGGTTAGGGGAAAGGTCGCATTGTGTCTCAAACAACCAAAAAAAATAGTGAGAGTCCGAAGACTCGCATTGAGAGCATATATGTCGATCTAACCGATCCCATTGCGGATCATATCGCTGGGTCGACAACGATCAACCAGGTGATGAGCGAGGCAATACGGGGCATCATCACCATAACACAGCTAAGGATTTGGGCCTTGGAACTTGAGCGCGAAGGTTTTATCGAATTGGCGGAGGAAATATTCGCCCGGATCGGGGATTATTGACCATATGTCACGGGTGTCGGACTATCTTCGGCTTCGCGCACAAGACGAGGCGCTCATCGCGGACCGTGAAGCGTCCGATTATATGAAAGCGCTGCGACAGACGCTGTCCCATCTCTATGGGGACTATGCCATTCTTCACGACGCGCAGAATTTGGCGACGAGAAGTGACCGCGTCGCGGTACAAAGCAAGCCGGCGCCGGGCGATTCATTGCTGGGCGTGTTGCCCGCGGAAACATCCGAAGCACCGGCCCAGCCCAACCTTGGCGCCTTGGCCTCGAGCAGCCGCATCGGCACGCCCCCCGCTCCCTTCAGGAACTGGAACCAGTAGGTTCGCCGCACCGGATGCCGCGCCTGTTTTTCGGCGATGATCGGCGCGGTGGCTTCCTCGGGAGGCGGTGCAAAGCGGCTATGGCGGCCGTGCGCGACCTCGGCCGTCTCGGCGCGTAAGAGGCCGGCGAGAGGAGCGCGAGCAGCACTGCGCACGTCGTGCCTGGCTTCGCGGCAATTTCTCCCGGCGGCATTGCATCGCACCGCGCCCTTTTCCCGAAGGCGCCCCGCCAGGATATTCGCCGCGCGAGGCCGCCGCAAGCACGCCAGGCCGAAGCATCCGCCTTGACTCATATCGATAAACGATACATATCGTTTATCGATAAATGAGGGTCGCATGCAGGATCGGGTACTGGGATTCGCCAATGGATTGGTGCGCGCCGCCAATGCGTTGAACTGGCTGGCAGGGGTCGGCTTCGTCGTCGCGATCCCCCTGTCGTTCGTGTTCGGCGAAGCGCTCGCGGCGCAGCTTTCGTTCAAATATCATGGGCGCAACGTGGCCGAGACGATGCTGGTGCTGCGTATCATGGCGGTGCTGGGCATCGTCGCCGCGATCGCGCTGCGCCAGCTGTTCACGCGGCTGCTGGCGATCGTCGCGACGGTGCAGGCGGGCGACCCGTTCGTCGCGGCCAATGCCGACCGGCTGCAGCGGATCGGCTGGGCGCTGCTGGCGCTGCAACTGATCGATCTCGCGCTGGGCGCGGTGGCGCTGGTGCTCGACCGGCTGGGCGCGGACCATGCGACATGGATGCCGTCGCTGGCCGGGTGGATCGCGGTGGTGATGATGTTCGTGCTCGCCCGCGTGTTCCGCGTCGGCGCGGCGATGCGCGACGATCTGGCGATGACCGTCTGATGCCCGTAACCGTAACGCTCGACGGCGTGCTGGCGGCACGCGGCATGACGCTGACCGAATTGTCGCAGGCGGTGGACATCACCATGGCCAATCTGTCGATCCTCAAGACCGGCAAGGCGCGCGCGATCCGCTTCTCGACGCTCGAGGCGCTGTGTCGCGTGCTCGACTGCCAGCCGGGCGACATCCTGACCTTTACCGACGAAGGGGAAAGCGCGTGATCAAGGCGTTCTTCAGCAACTGGGCCGGCGCGTTTCGCGATAGCTGGGGCGCGGCGCGCGCGCTGCCGATCCTGCTGGTGCTGATGATCGGCATCGAGGGCGCGCAGCATGTCGTCGAGCTGCAGCTCGGCTTTTTCTCGCCCGATGCGGCGGTGCGCAAGGCGGCGTCGCTGCAACCGGTGCGGATGGCGTTCGGCTGGCCCAAGATGCTCATTCTCTATGCCGTCGGCTTCGTCGCGACGCGCTGGTTCGTCACGCGCGATGCGCGGACGGCGCTGCGCCCGTCGGGGATGGCGCTGCGGCGCTACCTCGGGGTCGTGCTGTTCCAGCTGATCCCGGCGGTGGGGACGATCTATGCCGGGCCGATCGCCGCATGGCTGGGGCGTGGACCTGACGCGGTAGCGACGATCCGCGCGGTGTGTGGGCTCAGCCAGTTGCTGCTCGAGCCGCTGCTGCTGCTGTGGTTCGTCAATGCGGCGATGGGCATGACGAGCTATGGCCCGCTCGCCTCGGCCCGGACGGTGCGCTGGTTCTACCCTTTCGCGTTGCTGCTGATCTTCGTGACGCGCATGCCGGTCGCGTTGCTGCACAATGGGTTCAACCGCTGGGCGCCCGGGCATTCGCTGGCGCTGCAAGGCGCGATGCTGGCATGCGATGCGCTGGTCGTCGGGGCGCTCGCGCTGGTCGTGCCGGCGATCCAGGTGCGCATCGCGCGCCACATCGCCGAGCGTCGCGGAGTGGCGTTGCTCGACGATGCGGTGGCGGCGCGAACCGCTGCCGTAGCTCAGCCGGCCTGAGGAAAGCCGAGCCGCGCCGCCGCTGCGACCAGCGCCGCCTCGCGCTGCGGCATGATTCCCGCCACGGCGGCATGATAGGCCGCGACGATCTCGGCACCGGCCTTGTCGGGCGTGCCGCCAGCAAAGGGCGGCTGGGGATCATATTCGAGGCCGAGCTGGAGCGTGCGGGCGACGCCCTCACCGCTGGCGGCGGCGATCAGCGTGAGCGCGAAATCGATGCCGGCGGTGACGCCGCCGCCGGTGACGCGGTTGCGATCGACCACGGTGCGCGCCTTGACCGGCTCGGCGCCGAACAAGGCGAGATGATGGTGCCACGCCCAGTGCGTTGTCGCGCGATAACCCTTGAGCAGGCCGGCGGCGCCGAGGATCAGCGAGCCGGTGCACACGCTCGTCACCCAGGCCGCGTCGGCGCCGATGCGCCGCACCCAGGCCATGGCGACGGCGTCGTCCATCACGTCCGACACGCCGATACCGCCGGGGATGCACAGGATGTCGGCGGCCTCGACCGCGTCGAAGGTCGCGGTGGGGACGATCGCGAAGCCGGCGTCGGTCGGCACGGGCTGACGGTCCTTCCACACCAGATCCATCGTCGCGCCGGGCATGCGCGAGAGGAACTGGGCGGGGCCGGTCAGGTCGAGCTGGGTGAGTCCGGGGAAGAGCAGGAAGGCGATCCGGGTCATGGCGGGTCCTTTGAAGAAGCGATGAGCCACCGATAAGGCGTCGGGGGCTTGGCATAAATGTAAAATTAGTGTATATTTCTGCCATGACACACCGCGTCGCTTTTGCCGTATTCGACGGGTTTCAACTGCTCGATGCGACGGGGCCGGCGAGCGTCTATGGCAGCGCCAACGATGCGCTCACCGGCGTCTACGATGCCGGCACGGCGGTACGGGGCGATGCCGCTTATGAAGTGGTGATGGCCGCGACGCGTGGCGGGCCGGTGACGAGCAGTTGCGGCGTGGCGGTGATCACGACGGCGATCGGCGATCTCGACCCGACCAGCCTCGACAGCCTGTTCGTCGTCGGCGGCGAGGCCGGGGGGCTGCTGCGCGCCGGCGAGGACGCGGCGCTGCGCGACTGGACGCGGGCGGTGAATGGCACCGCGCGCCGCATGGGATCGATCTGTTCGGGCAGCCTGTTGCTGGCCGAATGGAGGCTGATCGGCACGCGCCGCGTCGCGACGCATTGGGGCGCGGTGCCACATCTGCGCCGACAATGGCCCGCGCTCGCGCTCGATAGCGAGGCGATCTTCGTCGAGGACGGGGCGCTGTGGACTTCGGCCGGGGTGACGACGGGGATCGACATGACGCTGGCGATGGTCGAGCGCGACCATGGCGCAGGCGTAGCGCGCGCGGTGGCGCAGCGGCTCGTGCTCAGCGTGCGCCGCCCTGGCTGGCAATCGCAGTTCAGCCCGATGCTGGCGGCGCAGGCCAGCCGCGACGACCGCTATGCCGACCTGATCGCATGGATCGCCGCGCAGCTCGACCAGCCGCTGCCGGTCGACAGCCTCGCCGCGCGCGCCGGCGAGACGTTGCGCAGCTTCCACCGCAACTTCACGGCGGCGACGGGCGACACGCCGGCGCGCTTCATCAACCGCGCGCGGATCGACCGCGCGCGGGCGCTGCTCGAGGAAGGGCGATCGCTGAAGCAGGTGGCGGGGCTGACCGGCTTTGCCAATGCCGCGCGCTTGTCAGCCGCCTTCGCGCGCGAACTCGGGCTTAGCGCGAGCAGTTATCGGACGGTGCATGGCCGGCGTGGCGGTAACCTCTCACCGCGGCCCTAGCCCATTACCGCCTGCCCGCTCACCGTACCCGGCAGCGCGCATTGCCGAGGCGGCGATAGGCAGCGTGGAATTTCGGCATGCTTTCCGATCGCCCGCCGAAATCATGCCCGTCACCGAGCCATAATTCGAAGCTGGGGGCGGCGTCTTCGGTCAGCAGGTCGTTGTAGATTTCGATGTTCTTCTGCGCGTCGCCCCATTTGCCATGGCCGCGCAGCGTATCGTCACCGCCGGCATGGCGGGCGAGGAAGCGGAACAGCACGCTGCCGCAATTGCCGCGATCGTCCACGCTGACCCCACAGAAATCTCGGCCGCACGATGCGATGTCGATCGTCTTGTAGAGGCGGCCGCGCACGGTGAAGACGGGGCGGTCTTCCGCGACGGTCCAGCGTCCGAAATAAGGCGACGCCGCTGCGGGTGCCGCGTCGCCGCGCGCCGGGCCGGACAACGCCGCCGCGCCCAGCACGACCAGCAGGAACATCGACAAGCGGACGCAGGCGTGGGAAAAGGCCGGCATGTTATTCTCCTCGCGGGAAACGGTTGGCGCCAACGACCCGGTCAGGCTTGTTATCGTTGCGCTGGCCTTAACAGCCGTTCTGGCGTTTGTAACGTACACCGCAGCGCGGGGCATGGCGGCGGCCTTTGCGCATGACGATTTTCCCGAAGGTCTGGCGGTCAAGGTCGAGCTGCTGCCGCTGGTCTTTCCGCTCCACATGATCACCGGCGCGCTCGCGCTGCTGCTGCTTCCGTTGGTCATCGCGCTGCGGCGGTGGCCGCGCTGGCACCGACGTGTCGGGCGGATCGCGGCGCTCGATGTGCTGGTCGCCGGGGCGACGGCCTTTCCGGTGGCATGGGTGGCGCCGGTCACCTTGTGGTCGGCGGCGGGCTTCACCGCACAGGCGGTGACGTGGCTCGCGCTGCTGGCGTTGGGCATTCACAATATCCGCCACGGCCGGGTCGCGGCGCACCGGGCTTGCATGCTGCTGATGGTTGCCACCACATCCGGCGCGGTGTTCTTCCGCATTTTTCTGGCGTTGTGGGCGATGTTGGGCACGGCGCGCTGGTTCGAGCGTTTTTATGCCGCCGATGCCTGGGCCGCGTGGTTGTTGCCGCTGGTGGCGACCGCGCTGCTGCTGCGGGGTACGGCGCGCGCGCACTCGGGCTGAGCGCGCGCTTGTCGAACGGCGTCGGCGGCGGCGCGAGCGGTAGAGCAGCGACGCCGCTGCCTCAATGATCCGGCACGGCGGGTGGTGACGCGGTGACCTTTCCAGTCCAGAAGAAACCGTCATAGTCCATGTCCGGCTTCTCGTGCGGAAAGGTGCGCAGCGAGACGAACGGCGCCCTGTGCAGATCGGTCAGATCCCGCGTCGGGTGATTGCCACACTCGATGGCATCGCCAGGAATCGGCTTGCCGGCTTCCAGCGCCACACCCTGCTTCAGCTGGCAATTCCACAGCGTCCCTCCGGCACTCCGCATGTTGAGCGAGACCACCGCCTCGGGCGGCGCGAGCTGCATGACCATCGGGCTGAAGGTGACGCCCCCGCGATCGACCGGTCGCTTGCGGGCGTGGAGGTTGCCGACCAGAACGAGAATATGATCATAGGGTTGGGCGCTCGCCGCGTCGCGAATGTTTTCGGCTTGCGCCGCCTCATGCGGCCCCTGCCCCGGCAGCGCGCCAAATCGCGCACGTTGCGCATCGTCGCGCGCACCGTTGAAGGCGACGATCCGGATCGCGCCGCCCTGTTCCTTCAGCGCGTGCAGGCGCACCAGCAGCGCGAGCATCGCCGTGCTGGCGACGCCGTCATTGCGCCCCGCCCAGCCCGCCTTTTGCAGCGCGGCGGCAAACTGTTCGTGCGGCAAATGCCACGCTGCCTGGAAGGCGGCGTCGTTGGTCGAACCATGCTCGACCGCGACGAGAAGCCTTTCGCCGCGCGCCGCCAGCGCACAGGCGATCGTACCGACAAAGGCGGGTGATTCCGTCGATCCGTGCATTTCCCCGAAGACCACATAGCGCGGCTTGCGGCGCTCGACCTGCGCCCAACTCGCCGGCAGGACGCAGTCGGACCCCGCCGCTTGCTGACGAGAGTCTTGGGCGGCGCCGACAATGTGAGCCTGCGTGGCGGGCGCATTCTGTGCCCAGGTCGCCGCCACGGCGACGACCATGCCGATCGGCAGGACGGCGATGAAAAGAGCTTTCAGCACAGGCAGCCCCCTTGTCGTGCGGCGTGATGGCTCAGAAATGCCCAACCGGCCGCGGACGCCACATACATTAATTGCCATGGAAAATCAGCCTGCTATTCCCAGCCCGCCGTCGCGCCCGTTATCTGCGCCAGCAGCACCGCCAGGTCGACCGGCTTTTCCAGCACCGACAGGGCGCCGGCAGCGATCGCCGCGGCCTTGAGTGCCGGGTTGGCATGGCCCGTGATCAGGACGATCGGCATCGCCGTCGCCTCCCGGGTGAGCAGGCGGGTCAGTTCGATGCCGTCCATGCCGGGCATGCGGACGTCGCAGATCAGGACACCGGGTTGCCCGCGCCCGCGCGCCAGGAAATCGGCGGCATCGACATAGTCCGCGACGCGAAAGCCCTTCACCTCCAGCGCAAAGAGCAGTGCGGTCCGCACCGCCGCGTCATCGTCAACCACATGTACCGTCCACGCCATCGTCATGCCGTGGCCTGCCGGGCCGACAAGGGCAAGGTGAAGCGGAAGGTCGCGCCCGGCGCCGCATCGGGATCGACCCAGATCTTGCCGCCATGACCTTCGACGATGGTGCGACAGATCGACAGGCCGACGCCCATGCCCTTCAGTCCCTTGGTGCTGATAAAGGGCTCGAACAGGCGCCCCGCCACCG
Source organism: Parasphingomonas halimpatiens (assembly GCF_036663795.1). NCBI lineage: Bacteria > Pseudomonadati > Pseudomonadota > Alphaproteobacteria > Sphingomonadales > Sphingomonadaceae > Parasphingomonas > Parasphingomonas halimpatiens. The sequence goes on along the minus strand of NZ_JAXOJP010000001.1, from coordinate 201,904 downwards.
CCGCGCCGATCCCCGGGCCGTTGTCGGCGACGGACACCATCACCATGCCCTCCGCGCCCGGACCAGTCGTGACGTCCAGCGTCGCGCCCACCCTGTCGGCCGTCGCATCCATCGCATTGCGCACGAGGTTGACGATGACCTGTTCGATCTGCACCGCATCGACCAGCACCGGAAGATCATGCGCGTCATGCACGATCGACGTCGCGATACCCGCCTCGCGCGCGCCGAGCAGCGCAAGGTTGCACGCCTCATCGACCAGCCGCGGCAGGTTTTCGGGCTGCCTGACCGCATCGCCGCCCGACACGAAGGAGCGCAACCGACGGATGATATCGCCGGCGCGCAGGCACTGGTCCTTCGCCAACCCGAGCGAGCGCGTCACCGGCCCGTCGTAACGATCCTGTGCGAGCAGCGCCGTGCTGCCGTCGAGATACAATGCGATCGCGGCGAGCGGCTGGTTGATCTCATGCGCGATCGCCGTCGCCATTTCGCCCATCGCCGAGCGCCGCGAGACATGGAGCAGTTCCTTGGCGAGCTGTTTGCGCTCGGTGATGTCGATCGACACGCCGACCATGCCGGCAATCCCGTCATCGACATCGCGGAACGGGACCTTGGTCGACAGATAGACGCGCGCGCCCCGGTCGGGGTGATGGACCACCTCCTCAAGCTCGCGCGCCGCGCCCGATTCCATCACGAGACGATCGTTCGCCATCACCAGCTCGGCCTGGCGCGGATCGGCGAGAAAGTCGTCGTCGCGCCTGCCTTCGACGGCGGGCCACTCCTTGCCGATCAGATCGAGCGTGGCCTTGTTGGCGAGCAGCAGCCGGCCGGAACGATCCTTGGCGTAGATCGGGCCCGGCATGGTCTCGACCAGGGTGCTGAGCAGCGCGAGCGAGCAATGGCGGTGCTGCTCCGCCACGCGCAGTTCGCCCTCGGTGCGATCGACCCGGGCAGACAGCGCCGCGCGCGCCGCATCGAGTTCGGCCATGGTCTGGCGGTGCGCCGCGATCTCGCGCTGCAGCGACTGGAGCGAGGGAAGCTTGAGCGCCTGCGGGATGAGCGCAATCAGGAAGCCGGCTGTCGCCATCGAAACGATCGCCGTGGCCGCCTTGAGCCAGCCTTCGGCGACATACATCGGCAGCCACAGCACGACGATGCTGGCGATGTGCGTCAGGCCGCAAAAAGCGATGAAGGCGGAGAACAGCAGCGCCAGCGCCTTGTGCCGCTGTTCGAGATCGTTGCGGCCGCGGACGAAGCGCCACAGCGCGAAGGGGATGGTGAAATAGGCAAGCGCGATCAGCCCATCCGAAATGACGTGGAGCGACATGAGCCCGGGGCGCCACATCAGGCACATGCCGTGGGGCATGAACATCTCGAACTGAGCGTTCCAATCCATCTTCCGCGCCGCCTTTATTGGTCAGTGTCGGGGCAGTCGCTGAACCTTCTTACGACAACGCTGCCGAGGACGGCGGATCCAACATGACCGGCCTGACAGGTGGGATAGAAGCGCAAGACGGTGATTGATATAGTGTTTGCTGATGGCGCGCGACGCCAGACGAAATGGCGGCACCCGCAACGCACCGACGGTAGCGTAACGGCAGGCAGGGTGCGGATCGCTAGGCCAGCATCACCGGCGCGTCACCGGGATGCCATGCCGCGACCCTGAGCATCGCACGGTCGAACAAGGGCGAGGCGACGTGACGCGCCAGCCACGCCCTGACGTGCGGCACAGGTTGCGCGTCGAACCAGACGCGATCGACCGCGGCGAATTGGCGCACGAACGGCATGATCGCGATATCGCTCAGCGCAGGCGTGTCCCGGCTCAGATTGGCGTGCACCGCAAGCCGCCCTTCGAGCGTCTCGAGCAGCGCCAGCCCGGCATCGCGGTGCGCGACCGGCTCGGCGGCGTGGCGCTCGGGATATTTGTATCGGTCGAGATGCTGCTTGAAGGCGCCATCGAAACCGGCGATCAGCGCTGCGTCGTCGCCGGCGCGCCAGCCTTCGGGGTCGTTCCGTGCCAGCGCCCAGCGCATGATGGCGAGGCTCTCGTCGATCACGCTGCCGTCGGCGAGCACCAGCACGGGCACGGTCGCCTTGGGCGAGGCGGCGAGCATTGCTGCAGGTTTGCTGCGCAGCACGATCTCGCGCAATTCGACCGTAACACCGGCGGCGAGCAACGCCATCCGCGCGCGCATCGCATAGGGGCAGCGCCGGAAACTGTAGAGAATGGGTACCGTGTCAGCGGTCATGCAGCCGCGCCAGCGCGATGCCGGCGAGATTCTGCGCGCGCTTTATGTAGCGCACGCGCGGGCGGGGACCCGGCGGCAACAGCGCGAGCAACGCCGCGCGATAGGCCAGCGCGGCACCGCGGCACGGCGCCGAACCATTGGCCTGCGCCACCACCGAGGCGGCATCGCCCAACAGCACGAAATCGGCCAATCCGAGCGACCGCGCGACCTCGGCGGCATGGATCAGCGCGCGCCATTCGGCATCGAAGCTCGAGCCATGCCCGATCGCCGGCAGCACGTGCGCCGCCCCCCGCACCACCGCGGCGACCTCCATCGCGCCGGGATTGGGGCGGCAACCGCCGTCGAAATAGACCTTCACGCTGCGTGACGGCGTCGCGGATCGCGGATCGGGCAAGGGCATGGTGCTCATCGTCCTCGCCTAGCCTGTACCGGGACGAAGGGAAGCGGCGATTGCCCGACACCGCCCCGCGCGCGTGTTACTCGGCCGGCTGCGGCGCCTCGCCGTGATGGCCGATCGCGCCGGTCGGCCCGCCGATCCGGCCCGCCGCCGGATCATGGCCGATCACCGTGCTGCCGTCATCGCCGGGGCGATAGGTCAGCAGGCGGCGGCCGAGCCGCGGCCCGATCCAGCGCTCGACCCCGACCGCGAGGCTGAAGCTCGCCGGCACGATCACCAGCGTCAGCAGGGTCGAGAGCGACAGGCCGCCGATCACGGTGATGCCCATCGGCACGCGCGACGAACCGTCGCCGTTGAGCGCCAGCGCGGTCGGCATCATGCCGGCGACCATCGCCACCGTCGTCATGACGATCGGCTGGGCGCGTTTATGCCCGGCATCGATGATCGCCTCGAACACCGGCACGCCCTTGTTCATCTCCTCGAGCGCGAAATCGATCAGCAGGATCGAGTTCTTGGCGACGATGCCGAACAGCATGATGATACCGATATAGACCGGCATCGAGATCGGCGTGCCGGTGATCAACAGGCCGATCAGACCGCCGAGCGGCGCGAGCAGCAGCGAGCCCATATTGACCAGCGGTGGCAGCACGCGGCGATAGAGCAGCACGAGCACCGCAAACACCAGGAAGCAGCCCGACAGCAGCGCGATGATGAAGTTGGTCAGCATCTCAGCCATCCACTTGTCCTGACCGACGACGAGTTCGCCGACACCCATCGGCAGGTTCTGCATGATGGGCAGCTTGTGGATTTCGGCCTGGGCGGTGCCGCTGACAACGCCGCGCGCAAGATCGGCGCCGATCGTCAGCTGGCGCTTCTGCGCGACGCGCTGGATCTGCGTCGGGCCGGCACCGAGACTGACCTCGGCGACGAGGCTGAGCGGGACCGAGGCACCGGTCGAGGTCGCCACGGGCAGGTTGCTGATCGTCGACAGCCGCTGGCGCGCATTCTGGTCGAGCGCGACGCGGATCGGCACCTGGCGATCGGTGAGCGAGAATTTCGCGCTGTTCTGGTCGATGTCGCCGAGCGTCGCGATGCGGATCGCCGAGGACAGCGCCTGCGTCGTCACGCCGAGATTGGCGGCGAGATCGAGCCGCGGGGTGATGACGATTTCGGGGCGCAGCAGATTGCCCTCGATGCGCGGCGCGACGATGTCGGGCAGCTTCGCCATCTGGTCGACCAGCTGGATCGCGGTGGCGGTCAGTTGCTTGGGATCATCGCCGCCGAGCACTATCGACAGCTGGCGTGCGCTGCCGCCCCAGCCACCCTGCGAGCGGAAGGCGACGCGGGCATCGGCGACCGTCGCCAGTTGCGGCGCCATTTGCTGCTCGAACTGCGCGCTCGTCAGCTTCTTGCCCGGGCGGTAGAGCGCGGTCACCCGGCCGCTGCCGACCGAGGCGCGGGCATAGACATGGCCGACATCGGGCTGCGCCTGGAACAGGGCGGCCACCTCGTTCACCACCGCCTGGGTCTGCGCCAGTGTGGTGCCGGGGACCATGGTGATCTGCGCGGTCGACGAATCGAGGTCGCGATCGGGCTGGAAGGTCTTGGGCATGTAGACGAACAGCCCGATGGTCAGCGCGAGGGACACGGTGCCCGCGACCACCGCCGACCAGCGGTGCCGGAGCGTCCAGCGCAGCACGCTCATATAGACGTCCATCAACCGGCCTTCGCCGTGCGACTGATGGCCCTTGGCCTTGAGGAAATAGGCCGCGAGCATCGGCGTGATGAGCCGCGCGACGGCGAGGCTGATCAGCACCGACACGACGACGGTGAGGCCGAAATTCTTGAAGAACTGCCCCGACACGCCGGGCATCAGGCCGACCGGCAGGAACACCGCGACGATCGACATGGTGGTGGCGAGCACGGCGAGGCCGATCTCGTCGGCGGCGTCGATCGATGCCTGGTAGGCGGATTTGCCCATCCGCATGTGCCGCACGATATTCTCGATCTCGACGATCGCGTCATCGACCAGCACACCGGCGACGAGGCTCAGCGCCATCAGCGTCATGTTGTTGAGCGTGAAGCCGAGCAGGTCCATGAACCAGAAGCTCGGGATCGCCGAGAGCGGGATGGCCAGCGCCGAGATGATCGTCGAGCGCCAGTCGCGCAGGAACAGGAACACCACGATCACCGCGAGGATCGCGCCCTCGACCATCGCCTCCATCGCAGCGTCATATTGCGCCTTGGTATATTTGACGCTGTTCGAGATCATCTGGAAATGGACTTGCGGGTTGCGCTTTTCGAGCGCGGCGAGCTTTTCCTGCGCGACCTGGAACACCGTGACGTCGGAACCGCCCTTGGCGCGCTGGAAGTCGAAGCTCAGCACCTGGCGACCGTCGAGCGCCGAGGCGCTGCGCTGCTCGGCATAGAGATCGCGCACCTGGCCGAGATCGGCGATGCGCACGGTGCGCCCGTTGCCCATGCTGATCTGCACCTGGCCGAGCGTATAGGCGGTGCTGGCATTGCCGAGCACGCGCACCGACTGTTCCGACCCGGCGATTTCCGCGCGGCCGCCGGCGGCGTTGAGATTGACCTGGCGCAGCTGCTGATTGACCTGGCTGGCGGTCACGCCCTGCGCCTGCAACTTGAGCGGATCGAGGATGACGCGGATCTCGCGGCTGACGCCGCCGTTGCGATCGACCTGCGCCATGCCGGGGACCGACAGCAGCTCCTTGGCCACGGTATTGTCGATATACCAGCTGAGCTGCTCTATCGTCATGTCGGTCGAGATCGCGGCGTAGCTCGCCAGATCCTGGCCTGTCGTGTTGGCGCGGCTGACCTGCGGCTCGAGGATGCCGTCGGGCAGGTCGCTGCGGATCTGCTGCACGGCCGAGCGCACATCCTCGACCGCGCGATCGATCGGCGTGCCCAGCGCGAGCTGCACCACCGTGGTCGAGCTGCCTTCCTGGACGGTCGAATCGATCTCGTCGATGCCCTGCAGGCTGCGCACCGCCGCCTCGACCTTGGTCGTGACCTGGTTTTCGAGCTCGGTCGGGGCGGCGCCGGGCTGGCTGATCGATACGATCACCACCGGAAAGTCGATATCGGGCTGGTTGTTGACGTCCATCCGCATGAAGCTGACGATCCCGGCGGCGGTCAGCATGAAGAACAGGACGATGCTGGGGACCGGATTGCGGATCGACCAGGCGGAAATATTGCGGAAGCTCATTGCATCAGCCCGAAGTCATGCGCCGCATCGCATGTCACTCAGCCCGGAACCTGGAAAATTCCTTGCCCGATGAGCGACGCACGACCAGCGTTCCATGGAACAGGCGACGTTGCCCGAAAAGCAGCGTCACCTTTCGCGCACAACATCACGAGGCCGTCGCGCAAGTCAATCCATCATGTCTTTCGGGGTGTTGCCGCCGCTATTTCCCGGTCACGAAGGTTCCTGCCTTGACCGCGATGGGTTTGGCGGTCGGGTAGAATTGCACGAAGGTCGTATCGACCGCGCCATGTTGACCGTGACAGGAGTAGCAGCTGGCGCTGGCGGGAATCGCCTTGGCGGGCTTGTCGCCGACATTGACGAAGAACGCCCAGCCGCCCTTGAACCGCCGGGAATCGCGGACATGCACCTCGAGGTCGAAGCGCTGCTCGGTCTGGAAAATGCCCGATTTGTTGATCGAGCCCTTGCTGGAGCCGATGCGCGGCTCCTTGACCATGACGGTGCCATCGGGCCAGCGCCCGGTCGCCTTGAAAGCCTTCCACGAGACGGGATCGACGAAGACATTGTCGACCATTTCATGGTCCATGCCGAGCGGCCCATCGCTGTAGTTCATGTTGAGGCCGGAGGTCAGAAACACCCATTCGCGATAATCGGCGGGCAGGATCAACTCGCCCGCGGCATTATATTGCGCGGCGGGCGCCGGCTCGGGCGCGGTCGATCCCCGCGCCGCGCCGAACAGCAGCAAGGCCGGGACAATCAACAGGCCGGCCCTGGACAGCATGGCGGTTTTGGCGATTTTCATGGTCGATCCTCAAAGTGCGGGTTCGGGAAGGGGCGTGAAACGGCGGCGATGGTCGCTGGGCGGCAGGCCGAAGCGGCGATCGAACGCACGGCAGAAACTGTCATCGCTGGCATAGCCGCTGGCGGCGGCGACCTGTTTGATCGCGGCATTGGTCGCGACGAGGCGCTGGCGCGCCGCATCGAGCCGCAGCATCTCGACATAGGCGGCGGGCGTCGTGCCGAAACTCGCCTGAAAGGCGCGGCTGAACTGGCGCGGGCTTAGCGCCACGCGATCAGCCAGCGCCTCGACCGACAGGTCGCCGTCGAGATGAGCGAGCATCCAGCCGGCAAGATCGGCAAAGCGATTCCCCGCGCCGGCCTGAAACCGCAACGGCTCGGAATATTGCTGCTGCCCGCCCGATCGCCGGAGATAGACGACCAGCTCGCGCGCCACCGTGACGGCGAGTGCCGGACCATGGTCTTCCTCGATCAGGGCAAGCGACAGATCGATCGCCGCGGTGATGCCGGCCGAGGTGTAGAAGCGCCCGTCCCTGATGAAGATCGCGTCGGGATCGAGCCGGATGGCGGGAAAGCGCCCGGCGACATCGCGCGCATGGTACCAGTGCGTCGTGGCACGGCGACCGTCGAGCAGCCCGGTCGGCGCGAGGCCGTAAATGCCGGTGCAGACCGAGACGATGCGGCGCAGGGTGTTGGCGCGATCGACGATCGCCGCCGCGACGCGATCGGCCAGGTCGCCGCGCCGCAGCCCCTCGCCGCCCGCGACGATCAGCGTGTCGAGCGGCGGCGCGTCGTCCAGCGCCGCGTCGGGAACGATGCGCAGCCCGGCTTCGCTGGTGAAGGGCGCACCATCCGGGCTGAGTACCAGCATCGCATAGGCGTGCGGCTGCGCCTGGTTCGCCGCGCCGAACGCGTCGAGCGGGCCGGTCAGATCAAGCGTCTGGACGCCGTCATAGCCGAGCAGACCGATCCTTATGGGCAATCCCGTCATCTATCGTCCTCGTCCGCGGCCATAGGCCGTGACGATCATGCCGCAAAAGACGTTGATCCGACAATTTCGGACATGGCCCGTGGCGATGGGCACCAAGCCGCCGCCGCATGGCGCTGTCAGGCGTCGCTTCAGTGCACCCACGGCGGCGGCGCCAGCGCACGGGAGCGAGAGTCGACAAGGCGGCGCGCGGCGTGCTTGGGTATGTCGCGCGCCGTCGCGCGCTGGATGGAACAGACGCTGGGAGGCCAACATGAGCGACCGGGTCCTGATCTTCTACGGCTCCTACCGATCCGACCGCCAGGGCATCAAGCTGGCGCATTATCTGGTCGACGCCTTCGCCGCGCGCGGCGCCAGCCCCGAGCTGATCGACGCCAAGGCGGTCGGCCTGCCGATGCTCGACCGCATGTACCGCGAATATAAACCCGGCACCGCACCCGACGCACTCGAGGCGCTGGCGCAGAAGATCAAGACCGCAGACGCCTTCCTGTTCGTCACCGGCGAATATAATTGGGGCGTCCAGCCCGGGCTCAAGAACCTGACCGACCATTTCCTGCCCGAGTGGTTCTGGCGGCCGGCGGCGATCGCCAGCTATTCGGCCGGGCGGCTCGCCGGCGTGCGCGCGGCGAGCGCATGGCATCCGACGCTGGCCGAGATGGGCATGGTGGTGATTTCCAGCACATTGTCGGTCGGCGGGATCGGCAGCGCGTTCGACGCGGACGGCGCGCCGCAGGGCGACAGCGGCACGGCGTTGACGCGCGCCTTTCCGCGCTTCGCCGATGATCTGGCCTGGTGGACCGAAGCGGCGCGGGCGCAGCGCGCGCGCGTCACGCCGCCTTATTGAGCCGGCGCGCGATGCGGCGGTGCGCGCGGATGTTGACCAGCCGCCACTGCTCGTGGCAATTGGCGCCCGCGCCGTCGGGCGACGCGGGTATAGTACAATGGTAGTACAGCAGCCTTCCAATCCCAGAATCCCGCATTTCAAGACTTCCCGTAGCGTGCCAATAGTAAGCTTTTACAGTCGCTTACTTTAAATCGGTATCTCATTTGGTACTATAAAATCTGGCTCTATCTCGCTCGATTGTGAGCCAGAAAGGAGCCAGATTGTGCCAACTGTCCACCTGACCGACGTGAGCGTAAAATCGCTCAAGCCCTCCGAAAAGTACGTGACCTATTTTTCGGATATCACTCCCGGCTTTGGCATCAGGGTAGGAAAGCGCAGTCGGACCTGGATCGTGATGCGTGGCCGGGAGCGTGAGCGCGTCCGCTTGGGCTCCTATCCCGAGCTCTCATTGGCTGACGCGCGCAAGAAGGCGATGCAGATACTTGGAGCCGATAAGGCGCCGCCGAAGCCCAAACAGAAGACCTTCAAAGAAGCGCGTGACCAGTTCCTCGAAGAATATTTCCGAGACAAATCGCCGCGCTGGAAGTCGCAGATGACGAGCCACCTCATGAGGCATTTCAAAGCGCTTGAGCATCACAAACTCGATGAGATCGAGGACTATGATATTAAGTCGTGTCTTGATGCGCTTCACCGTACCCCGTCGGAGCAATTGCATGCGTTCCGTGGGCTTCGGTGTTTCATGCGATGGTGTGTGAGACCGCCGCAGCGGTTCATCAAGCACTCACCAATGGAGGGCTATCCCCCGCCCGGCAAGGACCGCAAGGGAACACGGTTTCTTACTGACCATGAGCTAAAAGCGGTTTGGCAGGCGGCCGATACCTACCCCAATAATGTGCTTCGCCTTATCATCTTGTGGGGAACACGGAGGGGGGAAACCAGCGTAATCGAACGCTCGTGGGTCATCGACGATGTGCTGACGATACCGGGATCGGCCACGAAGAACGGGCGTGATCATGCGATCCCCCTGCTCCCCATCGCCAAGGCCCTTCTTGACGGAATGCCGGCGCAGGAACGCTACTTCCTGCGATCGCGATGGGGCGACACGCATCTTTCCGTTGAGGGCCTTTCCAAAGCGCAGAGGGAGGTGAAAGAGCGCTCGGGCACATCCGGTTGGACGATTCATGACCTTCGCCGCACGTTCCGCTCGAACATGGCGCGGCTTCGAGTGTCGAGGGACACGTGCGAGGTGTTAATTAATCACGCGCCCAAAGTGCTCGACGAAATCTATGACCGGTATGACCGCCTCGACGAAAAGCGCGACGCGTTGGCGCTCTATGAGGCATTCCTGTCCCGTCTGACCGGAGCAAATCCCGTCCCAGCAAGCCCGGCCGCCGGGCCGTCCCCATCGTTTGCGATCCACCGCATGTACGAGCCGTCGGGATGGAAACCCGTTGCCCCGCTTCCAAGGTCGACGACCGTTTCGATCTGGCCGCCGCGGGCGCTCAGCAGTTCGCAGACTTTCGTTGTCCACAAGCAAGAGGCGAGCGAAACGGCTGGGACAAATCACATAAGCAACGAACCAGGCTAGCAGCTCACGTTAACAAATAGGCAAGCCCGGCTCGGCAGTCGCAATCACTGACGTGGCATACTCGATCCGCTCGGGGCCGCCCGCCGGCGGCCATAGGCCTGCCGCATAGTGCTCACGGCGCAATCGGTTACGCTCTTCGACGCTTTCGAACCCCCAGATGTGCGTGATCCGCGGCAAGCCATCGAGCGCGTAAAGGGTCGCGACAAGGTGGTCGGTATAGGCATGCGCCGGTCCGATCGCTGCGTGCCAACCGTCAATTGTCCCCGGCAGTCCGCCTGGCGTCAGGTGATAGGTGCGGATCTCGAATGTGCCGCCGTAGGCGCGAGGGCCGGGATCAGGAAGGAACGGGAAGAGCGCATAGCTTTCCATCGTAAGCGTCACCTTCGCCGAGGCGCTGCCGAACGGATCCTCGCTCATTAACGCTCTATGCCGCTCTGCCCGCAGCTCAACTTCACTGTCAAAAACACGTAAAATGAGCACCTCTCCGATCTTGCCGATATCGGTGTGCCAGATGCCAAGTAGTCTGCCGGATGTGGCATTGTTCATCCAGTCGCGTGCCCCCGCCAAAGCCCTCCTGGCGAAAACCGAGCCGCCTAATGTTGTAACCTCGTAAAGCATCCGTTGTTTCCCATGGGTGGCTGGCAGATCTTACTCAGGTCCTGCACAGCGGTAAGGGCGTTATCCGCACGCCAAAAAGTCAAATTGCTTGGAATAGCGGAGTCGAATAGGCGGCAATTTCTCTATGTACTCAAAATGCGAGGCTCGCCGCTGACTCACCATCCAAGCGTCTACATGAAAGTGCTGGGTAGTGCTGTCGGCCCGGGTGGTGACCGCTCGTCTGCACGGGACCTTGCAGGCGAAGGGCTGGCGCTGGTGCTGCCGGTCCCCCAAGCTTCACCCCACTGACGCAAGGCCAGCATTACCGGCAGAAGTGCCTCTCCCTTGGGTGTCAGCGCATAGCGGATTTTGCGGCGATTTTCCGGCAGCCCTTCGCGCGTAAGGACCCCACACCGGACCAGGCGGACAAGCCGATCGGCTAAAATGTTTCGGGCAATGCCAAGTTCTGCGTGGAACTCCTCGTAATGATGAAGATCATCGAACACGGCTTGTAATATCATCATGCTCCAACGCTCTCCGACGGCTTGGAGAGCGGCGGCGAGGGCGCATCCGCTCAAACCCTCGCGCCGCACACCGGTCATCGTGCGTCGGCGAGACGCGGCCCACCTACACGCTGATCTTCATCGCTGCGTCTGGTCGAAATGATCAGGCCGTCCGCAGTGCGAGCCGTAGCGACCATATCGCAGGCGACATCGGCGCCGTTGCAAGCCTTGATCGGATAGTTGGGCAGCGCCGAGAGTGGCTCGCATCCGAACAGGCGCGTGCGCGCACCATTGGCGTCAGCTGCCCGTAGTGCAGTCAGCAAAGTGCTTTCCGTGGATGATGCGAGGCTCGTGGTGTCGCCGATGCCGACGCTGAACGCGGTCATGCAACCGCCGCGGCGACTTGGGTCAACGCTGTGTGGACGCCATCCGACACGTCGATAAAGCCCGCCACCAGTCGCTCGGCACGCAGGGCTGCCGAGCGCTCGAACGGCACACGCACCGGTGCGGCCGGATCGACCGGTCGGGTCGCGCGTAGGGTGTCGGCGTAGCCGGCGGCTCGTTGGGCAAAGTCGCCGACCGGATCAATCAGCCCCGGGTTCACCACGAGCAGGAAGAACCCGCAATCGCGCAGCCCTGCTGGCGCCGCGGCGGCGCCACACATCATCCCGAGCAGCTGGACCACCATCGCCAGGCCGGAGCCTTTGTGGCCGCCCCACACGCCCACCGCCCCGCCGTTGAGCGCGGCAACGGGGTCGCGCGTCGGATCACCGGCGCTATCATAAGCGAGCCCTTCGCCAAGCTGTCGATCTTCTCGCATCGCCAATATGACCTCGCCTAGCATGATGCCCGACGTACCGATGTCCCAGATGATCGGCGTTGCTGTTGTGGGGAACCCGAACGCGATGGGGTTGGTACCGAACCGTCCCTCGCTGCCGCCTGCAGGCGCCACAAACTGGCCCCCGCTGCCGGCTACCATTCCTGCAAACCCGGCCTTGGTGACCTGCTCGAGATAGTAGGAAAACATTCCCGTATACCAAGTCTCGTTCGCGCCGATGAGCGCGACACCACTGCTCCGCGCCTTGTCAATGGCGAGGTCGGTCACGCGCTGGCCGACCAGATAGCCGACCTGGTCGCCGCCATCGAGGTTCGCCGATATGGGCGTCTCTTGGACAACGCTGATCGGCTTGGCGCTGAGCCCGTATTGCCGCACCCGATCCGCGATCGACAATGCGCGGGCGAGGCCGCCGAACGACAGGCCGCGCAGCTCGCAGTCGATCAGGTGGTTGGCGATGATCGCGGCTTCGTTCGGCGCATGGCCGATCGCAACCATGGCCTGGACACAGAGCGCGCGCGCGTCATCGATAGCGAGGCGCGTCATCCGCGCCATGCCCCCTCGGCCTGACGGCCAGAGCCGGCCTCAGCCAGCTTTGCTTTCAGCGCCGGTCGGTCGAGCGGTACGCAATAAGCGGGGCGAGCGCGCTCGAACCGCCAGCCTTCGCTGAGCGAGCCGGCATCGACAACGTCATAGCCAAGATCGTCGAACAACGCCGCGACCTTAGCCTTCGCCTCGGCGTCGTCGCCGGCGATCGGAAGGGCGCGGCGGTCCAGCGCACCCGCGGGCAGGGCGTCCTTCTCGATGTCGCGCTCCAGGATGGCATTCCACGCCTTGACGACCTTGGCGTCGGGGAGATGGCGCTGGACGATGGCGCTGGTCGTGTCGCTGCCATCGTCGAGCGACGGCACCGGATCGTCGCGGCCGGGATAATAGTTGCACGCGTCCATCACGATCTTGCCCGCAAACGGGGCCGGATCGAGGCCGGCGATCGCATAGAAGGGGATGGCGAGCAGCACGACGTCGCCAAACGCGACCGCATCGGGGACAGTACCGATCCCGGCCCGAACGGAGATCGCCGTGCTCGTGAGCGTCTTGGGGCTACGCGAATTGCTGAGCATCACCTGGTGCCCGTGCTGGCCTGCCAACTTGGCCACGGCGCGGCCGATAAAGCCCGCGCCGACGCATCCGATTTTCATGATAGTCTCTCCTTCAGGCTTGGCGCTCGATGGTAATGCCGGCCGCGACATGGTCGAACGTGTCGTCAGTAAGGCCGACGCCGCGCAAATCGTTCTTCTGCACCTTGCCGGTCGGCGTGCGTGGCAGCACCGGCACAGCACGATAGTAGCGGGGTACCATGAACCGCGGCATGTTAGCGGCACAGTGCGCGACGAGCGCCGGCCAGGCGATCTCCGCGCCCCGCGTCTCCACGATCGCGAGCACTTCGTCCTCGCCGACATCCGACTGGACTGCCACGGCGGCCGTCTCTGTGATCCCCGGAAACGCGGTCACGACGCCCTCCAGCTCCATCGACGAGATGTTTTCGCCGCGGCGGCGCAACCGGTCGGATGTGCGGTCGTAGAACCAGAAGAAGCCGTCAGCGTCTTCAGTCGCCATGTCGCCGGTGTGCCACCACAGCCCGCGCATGGCCTGGAGCGTCTTCTCGGGCTCGCGGTAATACTCCTTGAGCATGATGTGGGGCATGCGCGGCCGGTAGACGAGCTCACCGACCTGCCCCGGCGCGCAGCGATAACCGTTTGTGTCGTGGATCTCGATCACGGAGCTCGCGGTCGGCCTGCCCATCGAACCGATCTTGCGGCTTCCGATCGGGTTGTAGAGAACGTTCTTGATCTCGGTCGAGCCATAGCCCTCGATCAGATGGACGCCAAAGCGCCGTTCGAACCGGTAGAGAATGTCGGGAGGCGCGGGCGCGGAGAAGATGCGGGTTACGCAGTGATCGCGATCATGCTCGGACGGCGGCTGCGCGGACACCATGTGGAGCATCGAGCCGAGCGCGCTCGCCTGTGTGGCACCGCTCCGGCGTATGTCCGCCCACCAGCCCGACGCGCTGAACCCGCGCGCCAAGATGATGGTCGCGCCGGCATAGAGCGCGGCGATGCCGGTGGTGACCTGGGCCATTCCATGGAACAGCGGCATTGAGGTGTAGAGCCGGTCGGCGGGCGTCAGCCCGAATGCGGCGGCCGCTTCTTTGCCCATGACCAACCCCATAAGGCTGGGCGAGACCACGCCCTTGCTGCGGCCGGTGGTGCCCGACGTGAAGCTGATCGCGGCGATGTCGTCAGGCCCACGCGCCGGGAACACGGCATCGGGATTGCCCGCGGCCACGAACTCGTCCCAGCCGATCGCCTCGACCCCGGCAGGCACCGTGTCGGGCACGCCGTCGAGGAACACGATTACCCTGAGCGACGCTGGATATGCATCAACCGTCATCAGCGCCTCGCCGAGCCGACGCTCAGTGACGAGCACCGCCGCCTCCGCCCGCTCGATCGGCGCCAGCAGAAAGGACGCCTTGAACCCTGTGTTGACGGCGGTGCCGATCAGCCCGGCGCGGGTGATGCCCCAACTGGTAAAGAAGTGCTCGGGCCGGTTGGAGAGGAACGTCGCAACGACAGTGTCGGGCGCGAGGCCGAGCGCGAGGAAGCCGGCGGCGACGCGGCTAGTCTCCCGATCGATGTCGGCATAGCTGTAGTCCGCGCCTTCGAACACCAGCGCCACATTGTCAGGAGCCTGGCGCGCGCGCGCCGCGATGAGGCCGCTCAACGTGCCGCCGCCCAGATCGCGAAGATCGGTCTCGTTCATGCGGTCTCTCCCGTCCGGGCCCAGGCGGCCGGAGCAGTGCTGGTCGCGGTGTTTTTGGACATGGGGACAGGCTTGGTGTGGCGGACGAACCCCATCGCGCCGCCAAGCACCCCGGCGAGCCAGTTTGCCGCGTCGACGAGCGCCGGCAGGTCGACACCTGTCTCGACGCCCATCAATTCGAGCATCTGTACGGCGTCCTCAGTGCAGGTGCCGCCGACCAGCGCGTGGGGCGCGGCCGGGTGACCGCCTGAACCTGCAAGCGCCAAGTCGATACCTGCGAACCCCATGCGCGCGAGCTCCGCCACGTTCGCCAGACCCATGCCCCGACTGTCGTGGACCTGTACTTTCAGCCGCTCGGTGCCGACCAGCCCGGAAGCCCATTCGACGGTGGAGCGCATCTGCGAGGGTCCCGCGTACCCGTTTGAGTCCGCCAGTATCCAGTCGCGCACGTCGATCGCAAGCAGGCGCTCTGCCAGCGACTGCAAGTCGGAAGGCACCCGCGCCAGCCCGACGGGGCCACCGAATGCGTGAATGAAATAGCTCCCGAGCTTTGTCGCCGACCTTTGGGCGACAGCGCGCATCCGCTCAAGTTCGACGAGCGATTCCTCGATCCCTCGACCGGTGTTCAGCCGCGAAAACCCGTCATCGACCGCCAACAGGAACCACGCCACATCGGCGCCCGCGTCGATCGCGCGCTCCAGGCCCTTCATGTTCGCAACACAGCATTCCATACTGCTGCCCGCCGGCCGCTTTACGCGCGCGAACACGTCGGCGGCATCGGCAACGCCCGGGACCAGCTTCGGGCTGACAAATGAAGACACCTCCACCGCGCGGATGCCCGCCGCGGTTAACCGATCGACTAGTTCAACCTTGACCGTTGTCTCGACGGGGTGCGCCTGGAAGGCGAGCCGCGGCGCAATGTCGCGGATCAGCACGGCGCTCACAACTCGCGCTTTACGCGGAGCGCGAACGCCTCGAGGCTCGGCTCCCAGAAGCCCTCTTCACCCGTGGTGAGCAGGAACGCGGAAATGCCGAGATCGCGATAGCAGCGCAGCGCCTCAAACACCCGGTCGGGCGTGCCGACCAATGCAGCTGAGTTGGCAAATCCGCCGAGCAGCTTGACGAGCCCTGTCCAGAACACGCCATCATCGTGCGTGTCCTGCTGGGTCGTCGCCAGCTGGCGTTCGCGGCCGACCGACTTGTCGGTCGCGGTGGAACGCAGGAAGCGGTTGGAGCCCTGCGCGTCGAGGATCACCTGCTCGACGCGGCGCGCCTCTGTCCAAGCCGCCTCGTCGGTGTCGCCCAGGAAGAGGCGTAGCGACACCGAGAACTGGATTTCGCGGCCGTATTTCTCCCTGGCGATGCGGCGGACGCGCTCGATGCGCTCTTTCGTCCCCTCGATCGGCTCGCCCCAAAGCATGTAGGTATCGGCGTGCTTGGCGCCGAAGTCGATCGCGTCGTCGCTTTCGCCGCCCATGTAGATCGGCACATGATTGCCAACGGGCTTCATCAGCACGCGGACTCCTTCGGCCTTCGCATATGGTGTGTCCCAGTCGAACGGCGCGTCCTTCATCCACGCCTGTTTCATGAACTCGACATAATCGGTTGCCCGCGCATATCGCTCGGGCTTGGGCGTGTAATCGCCCTCCCGCGCGAGATCCTTGTCGGAAGAGCCGCTCACAATGTTTAGCGCGAGGCGATTTCCGCCAGACAGGAAGTCAAGGCTGCCGAATGCTCGAGCCGCATGGGCAGGGTGCATTACGCCGGGCCGGTGCGCGACGATAAGACCGAGGCGCTCGGTAACGCTGGCCATCATGGATGCCGTGATCATGTTCTGCGGCCAGAGTGCCGAATAGCCCACCAGGACCATGTCGATAGCCTCCGACGCTTCCCATTCCCCGGCACGCTGTTTGAGCGCGGCCTGCGTCGGAATGCCCGGTGCGAACGGGTTACCCGTGGTGAAGATCTTCATGGCCGTGCCTCTCCTTGAGGGGAGCCGGGTCGCTGCACGCGACTCCAGTTCCCGGGGAAGGCGCGGTCAATATACTACGTTTACGTAGTATACAAGCTAATCCAACTCCTCGAGGCTGGCGACCTTCTCAAGCCAGCCGACGATCGCCTTTTCATGCTTGGCGGGCATGAGCGCCGCGAGCTTGAGCGAGAGCCGGTCGACGTCGGGAAGGGCGTGCTTGACGCAATCGCTGCCTGCGGCCGTCGCGATCAGCCGGACCGCGCGCCCGTCGGACGGGTGAGGCTCACGCATGACCAGCCCGCGTGACGCCAACCGTCTGACCATCGCCGACACTGTGTTCTGGTCGGAGTCGAGCTGCGCGGTCAGCTCCACCTGGGTCAGTCCCTCTTGGTCACGGATCAGAAACAGCGCGAGGAACTGCTGGTTGGTTAACCCGTGCGGCCCAATCAGGTCGCCACTCAGCCGATCAATGCGGAGAAGCGTCCGACGGAGCAGCCTCAGGTAGGTGCGGCCGAGCTCGAGCCGGTTATCTATCGTCATGCTGCCGTCCTACTACTCTGGCGTATAAAGCTATTATCTACGCGATGAATGCGCACTAACAATCATTCCGCTCTCGCGGCAGAACGACCGGAAGCGGGCCTACTACCGCCTTTCACGACGATCTCGATCGGCGTGCTCGTCAATCGTTCCGGACGTAGCCGACTCATTCGCGCCAGGTGACGTGCGTGAAATTTCTACCAATCGCGCCGCAGCGTGCTGGGCATCCATCCCCATCGTACGCGCGGCCATCCATTCCGGGACATGCCAGCTCGCGGGCAATGACCTCGCGACGGCGCCTGGCAGGATCGACCAAAGCAAGATGCCCGCGGCAAAGCTACCCGCTCCGCTCCAGATCACTCGGCGCAATTGCTGGTCCGTCGTTTGCCCGCGCTTGACCAGGCCATCGAGCCGCCCGATCGAATTCGACATGGTGTCACGATATTGCTGCAGGATCGCGCGATCCTCAGCGCGCGCATCACTTGCGGCTTTGTTGATCTCAGCTGCAAAGGAGACCGGCGAAAGCCGCGCCACCGGACTTTTCTCAATACGATTGATGGCAGCTGACGCAGCCTTCAGACTGTCGGATATCTCCGCAAGCGTCAGACTATAATCGGGCACATTCTCACGCGCGGCGGTAAGGCCTGCGACCGCCGAGCGCGCCAGGCTGACCTCCTGGCGCAACGCCTCGAATGCCTGGGCAGTGTCGTCGACGGTATCGGATTGGGGAGCGTTCTGTTCCATGTGCGCGGCTTAGAGACCAAGCCCGCGCCCACGCGAGAGGCCGGGTAGTTCCAGGAGGCCTTGGGACAAAGATTTTTCGCGAAGGTCGCCGATACCAAGATCCTTATGGCTATTTCGTATCAAACGACTCGAGTTGCGGGTCGCGGCGCAGGCTTTTCGCCCTGCTGGCCACGTCCTGCCGCGCGAACATATGTCATTCACGCGCGCGTGGGCCTGACGGATTTGCCGAGAGGCAGCAGCTCAGCTTTGGCTCGACCTAACTGTTACTCTCGTCAGCGCTGAGCTTGCGCGTATCGACGGCATAAAGCCGCTCGGCACGGATACCGAGCCATGGGCCCAAAGTCACTGATACTCCACCGCTCAACCGCAAGCGAGCTGGTCACCGACATCGAAAACGGCCGACGCCCCGAATTCGAAGATCCGAGAAATTGGGCGCGCGGCGACTGGCACCGATGACGTATTTGTCACGAGCAGTTTAGCGTGCTGGGTGCCAAGCTCGTTGCGATGGGCAACGGCAACCTCACAGAAATATCGTCCCTCGGCCTGGTGGCCAGGATCTCCTCACTAGGTGCCGAGCTTCAGTCGCTGACCGATAAGCAGGGAAACTCGCTGCAGTGGAACGGAGACCCGGCAGTGTGGAGCGGACGGGCGCCGATCCTGTTTCCCGTGATCGGCCTGCTGGAGGGCGGAGAATATCGTCTCGACGGCAAGAATTATGCAATGCCCAAGCACGGCTTCGCCCGGCACGCGCGATTCCAACTCACCACGCGGGACACCGCCAGTGCGACCTTCCAACTGCGGGCGACACCACAAACGCGTCTCATTTACCCGTTCGAGTTTACGCTGGACATCTCTTTCGCAGTTGCCGACGCGACGCTGACTGTCGGCGCCTCGATCGCCAATCACGGTAGCGAACCAATGCCGGCAAGTTTCGGCTTCCACCCGGCGTTTCGCTGGCCGTTACCCTATGGCGAAGCTCGGGGTGCCTATCGCCTCGTCTTTGGCCAGAATGAACCCGAACCAGTCCGCCGCATCAGCTCCGAAGGGTTCCTGCTCCCCGCGCCGCAGCCTACGCCCGTCGTCGGAGGCGTCCTGCACCTTCATGATGGACTGTTCGTCAAAGACGCTCTGATCTTCGATGCTCTCTCGAGCCGCACTGTACGCTACGGCGCCGCTACTGCGCCTCAGCTCCAGATCGCCTTTGACGATTTCCCGACACTAAGCGTGTGGACCAAGCCCGGGGCTGGGTTCCTGTGTATCGAGCCGTGGCACGGCTTGTCCGACCCTGTCGGTTTCACCGGCGACATTCGAGACAAGCCGGGAATCTTCGAGGTTGCTGCCGGTCAGAGCCGCTCGATGGCGATGAGCATCTCGCTTGTCGCGCCGTTACCTGCCTAGTCGCCGTAAGGAATTCAGATGTTCGAGAATCGCGTAGCAATCGTCACCGGCGGCGAGTCCGGCATCGGCGCTGCCTGCGCCAGGGCGCTCGGCGATGCCGGTGCGAACGTGGTGATCACGTTCTTCAAGGACGAGGCCGAAGCGCAGGCGGTATGCGCCTCGATCGGGGGTGGTGACCGGGCCATCGCGATCCAGGCCGACGTCGGGGACGAAGCGGCCGTGGAACGCCTGTTTGCTGCGGCGGAAGCAAAGTTCGGCACCGTCAGTCTATTGGTCAATTCCGCTGGCCTCAATATGAGCGGGGTGCTGATCGCGGAGATGGAGCTTGTCCAGTTCGACCGCGTCATCCGTTCCGATCTCTATGGCCCCTTTCTCACCTGCCGGCGCCTTGTCCGCGGTCTGGAGGCGACAGAGACGAAGGGGCGTATCGTCAACATCTCATCGATCCATGAGCGCGCGCCACGTGCCGGCGGCGTCGATTACGACTCTGCCAAGGGCGGCCTGTCACAACTGACCGCAACGCTGGCCCTGGAACTTGCCCCCAAAGGTATCGCGGTCAACGGCGTGGCCCCGGGCATGATCCTCACGCCGATGAATCAGTCGGCGCTCGACCATCCGGCAGAGCTCGCCGCCAAGGAGGCCGCAATTCCTTGGGGTCGCGCAGGTCGGCCTGATGAAGTCGCCTCGCTGGTGATGTTCCTGCTCTCACCGGCCGCAGACTACATCACCGGCACCACCGTCACGATTGACGGGGCGCTGTCGCTCACCGTCGCGCTCGGGGCCTGATCGATGATCACCTATGCCGTCGAGCAACTCGATGCCGTCGTGCTGACAGGCGGCCCATTGGGCGCCACGACGGATTTGATGAGCCCCTTTGTGTGGCGGGAGGGCGCTGCCTATCGCATCATGGTTCGGGGTGTACCCTATCCGCTGGCGCCGACGGATCCGACGGGGCTGGTTGTTGCCGGCAGCGGCACTGATGGCCTGGCTTTTGCGATGGACAACGATCTGGCCCTCGTCCCCGGTCCCGGACCTGATGATGCCGGCGGTTGCGAGGACCCGACAGTACTTGTCAAACCGGACGGCAGCTACCTGGTCTACTATACCGGCGTCGACGCGGCGCGCACCCAGGGTTCGATGATCCTCGTCGGGGGTCCGACCCTGGAACGGCTCGAGGAGAAGCAATTGGTGCTCAAGGCCCCACCGGGCGAAGGGAATATCAAGGAAGCAACCCTGTTCCAGACATCCCAAGGGGACTGGCGCCTGTTGTACGAATATGCCGCCAACGAAGCCTCGCGTATCGGGGTAGCCGGAGGACCCTCGCCCGAGGGCCCCTGGAGCAATTTGCCCGATCCCTTCGGCGTTCGCGATGACAGCTGGGACAATTGGCATCTGTCGACCGGCCCGATAGTACAATTGCCGGGGCATGATCCGGTGATGTTCTACAACGGCGCGACGCATGATGCGCTCTGGCGCATCGGCTGGATCACTTTCGACACGGATTTCACTCATGTCACTGGCCGCGGGCTCGAACCCTTGCTCATGCCGCCGCCAGCCACCGACCGCACCTCAACAGACATCGCATTCGCCGCCTCGACGGTGATCGAAGACGACCGTATCGCGCTTTATTATTCGCTCGAGGATCGCATGTTACGACGGGCGCTTATCGGCTTGTACGCAAGGTCCTGACCGGTCACCGTCGGTCTGCACATTTGCCAATGCGGCAACATCGTCGCCCCGATGTGGACCCTCATGTACCGCACGCACTAGCAGAACTCGTATGCGTTCCGAAATTGTGGTCGATCGCTAGTCCGCTCGACGGCTTTTTGCCTCCGCCGCGAGATTATTAGGATCGAATTCGGGATTCACCCGTTTACGTGGTTCCTCTCTCCGATGACTGGAGACCTACCCCGGCCTTATCGCCGGGGTATTTTTTCCGAACGTAGACACGGATCCCGCCGCAATTTTAAGAGATGCAGCGTAACCGAGGCTAAAGCCTCATTACCTGCTTTTACGCGCTTTTACCTTTGCATGATGATGCTGGATCATTGCCCCTGCAGCGGCACCGGCGACGGCATGCCCGTGCCCCACCATATGTCCTGCGGCGGCGCCAGCGATCGCACCTTTCAAATGATGTTTCGCGCTTACGATGGTCGGTGACACCGTCACCAATATTGCGGCCAAGATTGCGACTCTTTTCATGATCAACTCCGTCACGCGATCGACCCACATCCCCCGCTCTGAGGACGTGCCCGTCACGGATCAGACTCGGCTAATGGAAATGACGAAATTGCGACGGACCCATGACAAATTACAAACCTGCCGGTTGTTTCACCATAGCGAATAAGGCGATCGCACGCCGTCACCCATCAGCAGCCCGGTCGCCGCAAAAACTAAGCTGAGGTTATCCTGGCCGAGACGTCGTTTGCCTAAGCGTGGCAGCGCATGCGCCGCAGCGCGGCCTAACCGATCTGGCTTGCCAGCAAAGATGATAAAAAATTCAGGAGACAATGAGGCCAAAGCGGGCTCTCCATCGACTGTCCGCTGGGAAGGCGGCGCCATCCTAGTGGCCCCTTCGTCCATCTGAGGTCCACCGGGCGATTTCGGGGAGGTGACACTGCATGTTTAAGCGACTGAACGAATTCGGGAGCCGCGTATCAGGACGAACGGCCGACCTGGCCGGCGCACCGCTGTCCATCCTACTAGTGGCGCTATTTTGTGCAGGGTGGTTTCTAAAAGCCGGCGCGGCAGGCGAAAACACTTTGACCCTGATTTTATCCGTCGGCTCTATTACGCTGACCCAAATGGTTCTTAATGGACAACGAAGAAGCGAGCGGGCGCTACATCTTAAAATGGACGAACTGGTGATTGCGATGGATGGAGCAAGAAACGAAGTCGCGGGCGTCGAAGCCAAATCAATCGAACATTTGGAAGCGCTACGGCACCCGGGACTCGAGCGCGATGAGACCTAGCGGGCTCGGTTCGCAGCGGAGGCTTGTTCCAAGCTCCTGGTTAATGCCGTCACCGCGAGACAATAGCCGGGAAAATTTACTTGCCCCGCGCCGAGACTCGCGACCGCCGATCGGGCCAGACCTGCTTCATCAGGCGGCGGCCGGAATTCCTGGAACGTGTCGTTGATCGACATCGTTTTGCGGTTGCATTTGTTCCATAGGTACGACTTAGAGTCCGAGTCCGCGACTACGTGAGAGGCCGGGCAGTTCGAGGAGACCCTGGGACAATGATTTTTCCCGAAGGTCGCCGATGCCTAAATCCTTGTGGCGATTTCGCAGCAGCGACTCGAGTTGCGGATCGCGGTGCAAGCTCTTTGCCATGCTCGTCAGATCCTGCCGCGCCCGGTCGATCTGGTCGTAATCCCCGACCCGATTGAGTCGGTCGAGCACCTTTGTCTTGCGCTGCCAGTCGCTCACGAACCGATCAGCGCGCTGCGACGTGTCGATGCGCACTTCGCTTTCGAGCGCCATCGCGCGGATGGCGGCAGCCGTCTTGCCGCTCGCTGCCTGATCGATGAGCGCCGGTTCCGCGTTCAGCGCGTTACGCAAATCACGGGCGCCCTCCGGACGAATGACATTCAACGCCGCCCCGGCCTCGGCGAACGCCGCGCGCTGATGTGGCAGCGCCTCAAGACCTTCCCGCCGCATGCGCACGATATCGGATGCCGTGCGCGCATAGCGCTCAACCGCCTTGTCGAGCGGCGAGCGCGCTGGCTCAACCGTGGCCGCGCTGCTCAGCTTCAGGCCTGCGAACGGGTTACGCTTCGGTGCCGCCGGCGCGGCACGAGCCGGCTCCTGCGCCGGCGCATAGTCACTCGCCATATCCTTGCCGCGCTCCCGCGACAGCGCGCGAACCAGCTTGCTTGAACCAGCAAAGTCGTCACTGCCATAATGAAGGTCGACACTGTCACGGTGCCGCGACAGCGCAACATAGGCGGCGTGCCGATCAAGACCTGGCGTCGCCAGCACATGCACGCGGTCGACCGTCACGCCCTGCGACTTGTGCACAGTCGCGGCATAGCCATGATCGATATTGGCATAATCCTTCACGTCGAACGCGACCGACCGACCGTCATCCAACATCACAGCCATGCGCGTAGCCGTGACCGACTGCACCTGGCCAAGCGTGCCGTTCTTGACCCCAAGCTCCCGCTCATTCTTGAGGAACATCACCCGGTCGCCGGTAGCGAATGACCGCTCACCGCGCTCAACCTGGATCGTGAGATCCTGGCCAAGATGCCCGCCGGCGCGCAGCCGATCGCGCGCGGCGATGTTGAGTTCGCGCACCTCGTCATTGGTGTGCGTGAGAATGAACTGGCTCGCCCCCGGCGATGACGCCCGATCGCGGTCCCACCGATCGATCAGCTCGCTTCGCGCCTGCTCGCGCGTATCTGCGACATGCACCCGCCCATGTTCGTCATAGGCGGCGACCGCCTCGCCCGTGCGGCCAGTCGCTAGGTAGCGCGTCGCATCGCGCTGCCAGTCGTCACGCTGACGGCGGATCTCGGTGATCTCGACGCTGCCGTGCCGCTCTGCGGTAGAGCGGAACGCGGCGCCAGCCTCGATCGCCTGGAGCTGTTCGGGATCGCCAACCAGCACCACCTTGGCGCCGCGCTTTTCGGCCTCGCTGACGACGCGTTCCAGCTGCCGGGTCCCGACCATCCCGGCCTCATCGATGACCAGAATCGAGCGTTGATCGAGCAGCTCCCGCCCCTGCCCCCATTGATGTTCGAGACTAGCAATGGTGCGCGACGCAATGCCCGAACCGCTTTCGAGATTTTCCGCGGCGATGCCGGACAGAGCGATGCCCTTGATGCTATAGCCAGCGTTCTCCCAAGCCTCACGCGCGACGCCGAGCATCATGGATTTTCCGGTGCCGGCATAACCTATGACAATGCCAAGGTCGCCGCCCTTCAATATATGCTCGAGCGCGGCCTTCTGCTCGCCCCCGAGCAGGAGACCGCGACTTTCGGCGGCGGCCATATGGCCCCCCCAGGCCGCCGCCGAAAGACCATGCCGCGACCGCCCGGCGAGGCGATCGGTCGCGCGTTCCAGCCGCTGCTCGGTCTCGATCATGTCACGGCTGGTGAATCGCTGGTCGCCGCGGCCGTCCTTGCCGAGCGCCACCAGCTCCGGCGACCCGCGGACCGCCCCCATCACCTGATCGAACTGCTCCTTGCCGTCGCTGTGCCGGTGCACGAACATGGCCAGGTCGCGGTTGGTGAACGTGGCCTGCTGCCGCGTGATCGCGTCGAGCGCGATCTGCGGATTGGCGATGATCTTTGCGCCATTGGAACGCGCGATTTCGACATGCTCTTCGAGCCGTTCCGAGGCGAGCCCCGGCCCCGCCATCCGCGCCGCTGCCGGCCCGATCTTGTGCTGCGGCTCTAGGTCGATCCCCTGCGCCTCAAGCGAGCGATGATCGATGCGCGCATCGATATCGAGCGCGGCCAGGCGCTCGTTAACATGCTCAGCCCAGCGCTCGCGCCACTTGTCCAGCAGGGAGGTAGCGTTCCAGTCTCGGTTCTTGGGACCGAACCCCTCATCACTGACCTCCCGGGTAGTAAGCATCACATGCGCATGGGGCTTTGCCAGACCGTCAGCGCCGATATCCCAATGCACGTTCAGATCCGCGATCATGCCGCGCGACACGAACTCCTCGCGGACAAAGTCGCGCGCCAGCTCGATGCCCTGCTCCTTCGTCATCTCACGCGGAATGGCGAACTCGATCTCGCGCGCCAGCTGCGCATCCTTGCGTAGCTCGACCGCCTCGACCTCATTCCACAGGGTTTCGCGGTCGGACAGTCGTTCGGGCGCACCCTTCGGCAGCATCACCTCGGAATGCTCGACGCCTGCCTTGTTCGAGAAGTCGTGGTGCCGGTCGAGCCGCTCGTCGTGAAGCCGGGAAGCCGAACGATAGGCAGCAGAGGCCAGCGCGCTCGACCCGGCAGCGCGGGAGATCATCTTCGCCGAGAAATGATAGATCGCCATGACGACGATCCATCTACACTTCTAAAGCGACGTCGGCACGACGTATAAGCGCGCCCTCGAAAGATTTCATCAATCTCGGGACGGGACAGTCCCAAGAGATTTCGTTGCATTGCGACTGATCGAACGAAGCGATAACTGGTCAACGTTGCCAGTAGAACCAAGGATGCTTTAATGCGCAAGCCCCGTGATTTTGACGCCGAGATCGAAGCGCTTGATCAAAAGACACGCACCTTGCGTCAACGCAAGATAATGCAACTGGGCGAGCTTGTGATTGCATGCCGGGCTGACGCGCTACCGATCGATATGCTCGCCGGCGCCTTGCTCGCCGCGGCGTCGAGTAAGGATGCCTCGACGAAGGAGGCGTGGCGAAAAGCGGGCGCGGCAATGTTTCAGCGAAAGGCCGAACAAGACAACACTCGTACAAACGCTTCAACAGCTGCGGCGAGTGACAGCCGCACGCAACCGGCTGGAAGCCAGTCGCGCCAGAACTGACACACGCGCCTGGGTCATGAAACGTCGCGAACGCACCCGCCAGCTGATCGAGCTTGGCGGTCTGGTCGCAAAGGCTGGGATCATCGAACTCACCAGTGACGATCGCGCGATTATCTATGGCGCACTGCTCGACATCGCTGCTCGCCTGCGCAGCGAAGATCGCGACCAGCACCTACTTCTGTGGCAGCGTCGCGGCAGGCGTGGATTTGCGCCGGAGGATGCGGTGTGAACAATGTTCACCACATCGTCATCTGGACGTGGGCCAGGGTTAGTCTATGGCGCCAGGCATCCGCCTGCCCCTCCACTTGCGCGCAGGCACCCAGACAGGATTTGCGAACTCATGACTGACGAAACCACGCTGAACGCCGTCGAACTGGCGACCGAACTCACCATCGCCTGGCTCGGCAACCAGAACAACCGAGTGACGGCGGAAGATGTGCCAGCTTTCCTGCGCACAATGCATGCGACCGTGACGGAGCTCGCCGGCGGCATGCCGGCCACCGCGACCGGCACTGAAGAAGCACCGACGTTCACGCCGGCGGTGACGGCGCGCAAGTCGCTGGCGTCGAAGGATCACATCATCTCGATGATCGACGGCAAGCCCTACAAGACGCTGCGCCGCCATCTCTCGACACACGGCTTGACGCCCGAGCAATACCGCGAGCGCTACAACCTCAAGGCCGCTTATCCGATGGTCGCCGAGACCTATTCGGAAAGCCGCCGCGCGATGGCGCACAAGATCGGCCTTGGCCAAAAGGGCCGCGCTGCGCGCGCGGCGGTAGCCGCCGAGCCAGTCAAGCCTGCGCGCGAGCCGCGCGCCAAGAAGGCGACCGCCTGATCTATTTCGCGCGGCCGAGGCAGCACTTCGCTGCCCCGGCCGCGCGACCTGTTGCCGGCTAGGCGGGTTCGGCGAGGCGCCGCTCGCAGACCGATTTGACCAGCTCCTGAAGCTTGGCGACATGCTCGCCAAGCCAGCCCAGCTCTTCATCGCTGACCTTGAAGTGCGGCGAGTAGCGCGCGTTGACATAGGCCTGGCGCAGGAGTTCGAAACAACGCCGGCTAAACTTGTCGTCGCGCGGCCAGGCGGCGATCAGCTCCGGTGCGATTTCTTCGCAATGTGATCGAAGGAAATTGAGCTTGTGCGACTTCGGGCTGTACAGGGTCAGCACCAAAAGTGTGCAGTGGTAAAAGCGTTCCGCGGCCTGATGAAATTCAAAGGCGGCAATCTTCTCGCGGCCATTTTGCGAGGCGAAGATTGCCTGTTGTTCAAAGCCGACGGCGCTATTGAACCACTCGTCATAGTGCTTTTGCGCCTCGGCGCGGGCCTTGGCGCGCGGTGGCTTGATCGGCGCAGCGAATGGGAACCCCTCCGCCTCGTACAAAGCGACGCCCTGCTCGACGATATCGATGAAGAACGGCCGGCCTTGCTCAAGCTGCTTGTTCACATCGTTCAGGCTGTGGACGATGAAATTGACCGGCGCGGAGAGCGCATTGTTGATGGTCATGTCGCGCATCAGCCGGTCGTCGGCGGCGGACCAATAATCGACCACGTCAGTGAGCCGATCGTCGGTGACGATAACGAGGATGTCATAGTCCGACTGATAGCCACCAACTGGATCGTCGACCCAGTCCCCGCGCGCATAAGAGCCGTAGAGAACGACCTTGAGGATGCGGCCCTTCTTCTTCCACGGCTGCGTCGCACGCGCGGTCGCCTCGGCGAACTCCTCGAACAATACGCGCACGACATGGGCGAGCTCGCGTTGTTTTGAGGACGGCAGGTGATCGAGCGTATCGCGCATGGTAATTCATCCTAGTCGGAACGGTCCCGCGCTCGCCAGCGAGAAAGCCGGTAGCCGCGGAAAATCCACATTCACTTCGAACCTATTGTCGGTAGGGTCGAGAGATCGAGCTCCCGATGATCAGGTCCACACCGCCTTGTGGAGGTGCAAGACTGCAGCTGCGATATGGCCTTCGACCTCTGCAGTCGTAATCCGAAGTTCGGCCGCGATCTCGGCGTAGCTCGCATCGTCGAACCGGTGCCGGACGAACACTGCCTTCGGATAAGGCGGCATGGATTTCAGTCCTGCGGCAAGCCGTTCGAGGATGGCGGCATCTGATAGTTCCTCGCTCATATCTGGCACTCCAGTGAGGGGATGGGCGCCCCGCCCGGTTCACCGGGCGGGGCGCTGATCGGTCAGTCGTTGCCGCGGCGCGGACGCGACCAGATGAGGGTGCTGGTGTCAGCGCCATCGTCGTCGAACAGGTTGGCGAAGATCGGAGCGTTGAAGCTCGGATCGTCGATCTTGACCGAGAGATACTCGCGACCTTCGCCGGACTTCTTCGGCCAGGCGGCACCGATTTCGGCGCGGCCGACAAAGATGCGGTGGCTGGGTGCGGCGTCGTTGGTGCTGCCCTCTTCGGGCACGATCCGGACGTTCTTTGCCTGGACGCTGAGGGTGAGGATTTCGCCGTGATATTCAACGCCGACCTTCTTGAAGCTGCCGATGTTCGCCATGTTCATTCTCCTTCGTCTTCGAGCCGCCCGATGCGGTCTCGATGGCGTGCGAAAGAGCGGAGGCGTGTCGCCGGCGCAGCTATGCCCGCAGCGAAAGCGGAGGACCGCAGGGCAAGCGCTTTCTTGCCTCGCGAGGAATGGGCGAAGCCCAGGGGAAGAAAGTGCTTGGCCTGCGGTTGTGCCAAGGCGATCGAGGCGCAGCCGTCCTTCGTTTAGCTCAGCCAATCGAGAGGCCACTCAGGCGGCCAGATCAAGAAGGGACATCCCTGGCGACTGGCCTGAAAAAAGGTGGTGCCGTCTTCCGGGCTAGCCTTGCGCTCAATAATCAGCAGGCAGTGGGGGCCGTAGCAGTTCCTGCATCGCAACGCCGATCGACACGACATTCACCGTCGGCGACGCACCGACCATATGAAACCGCACACGCTGGATATTACGGCGGCAATGGCGAACAGCAGCGGCATCAAGAACGATCTTGGTCGGGCTCCAGCGATAGTGAGCCTCACAAATGCCGACGATCTCGGTACGGTTGAATCATATGTGGACGGCTTCCGCTTACAAGAGTTGCGGCAGATAAAAGCGAAGGGATCGCTTGCGATCATATGTCCGGCCTGTTGAGGCGGTCGCGCATGACCGCTGGCCAAGATGGCATCCGCGACGAGGGTTCCAAACAACCTGGCGACCTGTAACGGTCATTGATTCAAACGGATTGTCCCTCGTACCGGATCGATCGATCACTCCATCTGCTGTTCGTCTTGCAAGTTCCGGCCTCATCTCAGCACGGTTGCATCAGATTTGCTCCCCGTGCTGGCTGAGCTTCATGCGGCGTTGGCGATCGGCACGGGTGCGGATCGAGGCCGATATCGTTCGCCGGTGACCATAAGCTTCCAGGCGATGCGCGCGGTTTTGTTGGCGAGCGCGATGGCGACGAGCTTCGGTGGCTTGCGCTTGAGGAGATCGAGTAGCCAGGGCGACGCGTGTCGGCTGCGCCCTATCCTGACCTGCTGGAGCAGGGCTGTCGCGCCGACCACCAGCGCGCTGCGCAGTGCCTCGTCGCCGGCGCGAGTGATGACACCGAGCCGGTTCTTGCCGGCGGTGGAATGATCCCTGGGCGTTAGGCCGATCCAGGCGGCGAAGTCGCGGCCGGAGCAGAACAGTTCGGGCGCCGGCGTCTTCATCGTCAGCATCGATGCGATGATCGGGCCGATGGTGGGAATCTCGGCCAGCCGGCGACCGCACTCATCAGCGCGGTGCCACGCCATCAACCTGGCATCGAGCGTGTCGATCTCGGCCTCGAGCCGCACAAGCTCATCATGCTTGAGGGCGAACAGCTCGCGAACAAGCGCCGGCAGCGCCTCGTCGCCCGCGATCCGTTCGAGCAACGGCATCACATGCGCCATCCCCTTCGCCGCGGTCAGCCCGAACTCCGCAGCATGGCCGCGGACCGCGTTGGCAAGCTGCGTGCGGTTGCGGACTAACCGGTCACGCATCCCCATCAGCATCAACCCGGCCTGCTGTTCGGCGCTCTTGGCCGGCACGAAGCGCATCGTCCGCCGGCTCATCGCCTCGCACAGCGCCTCGGCATCGGCCGCGTCGTTCTTGCCGCGCTTCACATAGGGCTTCACATATTGCGGTGGGATCAGCTTCACCTCATGGCCCAACGCGCCCAACAGTCGTGCCCAATGGTGCGACGCCCCGCACGCCTCGATCGCTATTACCGTTGGCGGCAGCGTCTCGAAAAACGCGATCATGTCCCTGCGCCGAAACGCCTTGCGCAGCACCGGCTCCTCGGCTGCGTTCACGCCGTGAAGTTGAAACACATGCTTTGACGTATCCATCCCGATACGAATAATCTCGTCCATGGGCGGTCTCCTCCATTGAGATCTAACAACCTCAATATGGCACATTGCGATGCCGTCGGAGGCCGTCCACCCCAACAACCTGTGCGCTCGCACCCACTATGCTGCCCGACAGGCATCGTCGTCTCGGTTTCGCGGCTTTAGCCCTTGGGCCGTGTGCCTAGGCAGGCAGGATATTGCGAGCAACCGTAGAACTGCCTGCCCCGAAATCGGCCATGACGTGCTTTCCGAATAACCATCGTCGCTGAACAAAGCGGGCAGCTCGTGCCAGGGGGGGGGTTCGGCGGAGATCGCGGCGAGTATGTTCGTGCCGTCGTCGCTCGCGGGATATAAGGCGGCCGAATGACAGGCGCTGGCGATGCACTGAGGTCGATATAGCCTTCGCAGAGCGGGAAACGATGGCAGCGAAGCTGGCGCTCATGGTGAGGCGCATGATCCATTTTGCCATGGCATTTCGGACAGCGCTTGAAGGCCGCCGGATCAGCGGGCGTCGCCGGCGTTATTTCAACCAGCCTTGTGAACGTCATCCACCCAGCGATGCCACCGATGATGAGCACAAAGAAGCCCAACGCCTCGCCGTCGTGCGATACGCCGTGGTGCCATGAGCAGGCACCACGGCTCCCGATTGAGGGTGACTGCCATCCATCACGGCAATGCGGTGGTCCAGTGACAAGGGACACCAACCGACCAAGCCCAAAAATCACGGCGAGGCCCACAAGGCCGCTGACGATAAACGGATGTTTGCGAAGCCAGTTCAAGTTCGCTCAACCGTTCCGTTTGACCAATGCATTTAGAAGTCGACAGCCGCCGCCTCCGTTGCCGCGTTGTAACCCTCGCGAAGGGTGATGTCGCTGTAATCTCGATCGAAGCACCCCGCGTTAATTTCGGTACCGGCATCGGTGAGATGATCGCGTGCTTGACGGGAATCCGGCCCCGGCGTTCAATGGTCACCCATGACCAAACCCAAGAAGCCAAACTACCCCAAACGTGCGGAAACGCGCTTCCAGCTGCTGTGCGACGATGTGGATCTCACCCGGCATAAATCGACCGACGATCGGACCGGCTGGGACTATCTGATCGAATTCGATCGGCCGAGCATTGCCGGGCTGCCGCACGATCAGCAACCCGGCTCGAGCACGGCTCGCGTGCAGGTCAAGTCGAAGGTCGGCGGCAAGCCGCGTACGTCGTTCAAGCTGACGAACGCACTGCGCTTTACCCGCGAGCCAGACATCTGTTTCGTGGTGCTGTTCTGGTTCTCCAGCGACGGCGAGACAGAGCGCATCTACGCGCGTCACTTTCACTCTCAGCTTATGGAAGCCACCCTCAAGCGCGCCAGGGAAGCGGACCGCGATGGGATCACGGCGCTGAACCGCATTTTGCTGCCGATCCCATTTACCGACGCCGATGATCACACCGGCGATCTGGTGGCATGGATTCAGAGCTTTTGCGACCAGCAGCCCGAGAGCTACGCCGGCGACAAGAAGGCGTTGCGGGATAGCCTTGGTAATGACGGGGTCCAATATTCGGGCAATTTCACTGTCCCCTACGACCAGCTGCAAACGCTCATCGATCACTCAGTTGGTTTGGCTCCGGTCGCTCCAATCGACCATGTGACAATCCATAATCGGCGCTTCGACATCCCCGCGAAAACGCCGCTATTCGATGACAAGCCGGACGAAGCGCGCATTAGCGTCAATCCCGAGGCCGCGACCCTCACCATCGTCGGCGAAAATGGGCGCATCGCAAACTTGCACGGCGAAGTGAGATCATTCGGGTTCCCAGGCCTTCCGATAGAGATGGCCCGCATGGCCTTTACCTCGGCCTGCGTTTCCGCGGTACTAAAGGGCAACGGTGAATTCGAGATCAGCTATGAAATTGAGTCGAGGGCGGCGATATCCCTTCGGGCTCTGAAGGAGGTCGCCTCCTTCTTCCAAGCGGCGCAATCACCGATGGCCGCATCATTGGCAGTAGCGGGCCGCATTTCGATCGAGACAAGTGCGCCCGCCGTCATGAACCTTCATGATCAGTGGTTCGATTGGCTCGATGAGGCGGTCGATAGCTTGTTGAAGGTGTGCCAGGCGAATGACGATCCGGTCGTCACGATTCAAGAGTTGATCGACGCCGATGACGGAATTTTCTCGCTTTCTGCCTGCCTAGACGATGGCGAAGCGACCCTTAAATTCGCGGCCACGGAAATGCTGGCCGAAATGCCAACCGCAAAAAACCTGCTCGGCTTTGACCGCGCGCAGATCGGAGCAAATACCTATTGGGTCGTCTGCAGGCGTCCATGCCTTAAGCAGGAGGAGGAAGACGATCGCTACACCTTCGTGTTCGGCGATCCGGTGCTTCTGGCGCAAGGCATATCATCCGAACCCATTTCAACCGAGACGTTGAACGAGCGCATGGTCAAGCTGGCGAAACGGATGGGTGGTGGAACGGTTGTCTTCAACGAGGGTGATATGGGCTCGCTGTCAAGTGGCGTGCTCAACATCGGATTTTTGTAACCTCCCCCGGATCAATAAAAATATGGCTTGTTACTTTATTGCACCTGGAACCAGCCGTTCGACTCAGATGAACGTCATTCAAACGGATCGTATGTCCGCACGATCGCCTCGGGATCACCGTCATATTCGCAAGCCTCGGTCACCCCGAACTCCCGCCCGTCGATCCGAAACAACACGATTGCGACCATCAGGGTGCGAGAGAGGTTCCAGGCGCGAAACTGTGCGGTGCGCAGCGACATTGGTGAGGCTCCTGTCGGGGAGCGAGGACCATCCCCGCTCGACAGGCGCCCGAAGTGTCTGGCGCAGGGCCGCCGTCACCGCGCCGGCGAAGCCGGCGCGGCCGCAGCGTAAGCTAAGCGGACCCTTCATGGGTTGAAGGCATTAGGCCCGGCGTTGGACCAAGGATTGCGCCTCAAGAGCGGGGATGGGCCTTGTTTCCCGACAGGTGCCCCTGCCCGTCAGCCTCCGCCTTTCGTTCGGAAATCCATCGGCCGGATTCCCATCGCCTTGGCCTTGTCGGCAAGGTTGTCCTGGATGCCGGTGCCGGGGAAGATGATCACACCGATCGGCAGAACCGCCAGCATCGCGTCATTGCGCTTGAACGGTGCGGCCTTGCGGTGCTTTGCCCAGTCGGGCTTGAACATGATCTGGGTGACCTTGCGTGCGTCCGCCCAGCATGCGGCGATGCGCTCGCCGCCATTGGTCGATCCACCGTGAAGCAGGACCATGTCGGGATGCTTGGCATGCACCCGGTCGAGCACCTCCCAGATGAGGCGGTGGTCGTTGTAGTCCTGGCCGGAGGTGAACGCGATCTTCGGCCCTGCGGGAATGAGCACCTCACGCTCGGCGCGGCGGCGCTCGTTGAGAAAGTCGCGGCTGTCGATCATCGATGCGGTCAGCATGCGGCGATTGGCGACCGAGCCTGAACGGGGCGCCCAGGGTTTGCGGATGTGCAACCGGAACTGCTCGGTGGCGCAGTCACGGAACAGCTCCATCGCGTCGCGCCGTTCGAGGAGCGTGAGACCCTCGCTCAACAGCTGCTCCAGCTCGACCGATTTGACCTCGGAGCCATCTTGCTCGCGCTGGCTGCGCTTTTGCGCCTGTTCATTGTCGTCGAGCTCGCGCTCGACCCGCTCGGCGGCACGGTGGAACAGGTTGGTCGTGCCCCAGAGCAGATCCTCAAGATCGGGCTCGAGCCTCGTGTCCTGCAGCGTGGCGACGAACGCGTCGAAGATGTCCGCCACAGCGCCGGCGACCATGCGGCCTTCGGGCAGCGGTCGCGGATCGGGCTCATCGGCAAAGGGCCGGTGGGCGTAGAGTGCCAGTTCCTGCAGGATGGCACCGGTCGGCGATTGAAGATGATCGGGTTCGTACTCGGATTGGTGATGTTCGATCGCCATGCTGGACTCCTGTCGTCGAGGTCCCGCGCCTCTCGCGGCCTTCGCAGGCGACGAAAGACGCCGCGCGAGCGTGGGTCCGCACCCCCTTGGGGCCGCAGCGCAGTGGAGGATGGCGGTCGGGCGCTATTTTGAGCTCGCGATGCAAAGGTGGGCGCGCCCGCCGGCGGAAAATAGTGACCGCCCGCCATTGCGGGGCCGCGGCACGCGGCGTTCTGTCGCCCTCTTGAGAAGGCCGAAGGCGCTGCACCACGAGAGGCAGTGCGGCAACGCCCAGATCAGTCCCTAAATCAGGAACCCCTCATCCAAGAACCGCTCGGCATCTTCCGGATGCAGCTGCGGCCGCATACGACGCCTAACGGTGTCAGAATCCAGCAACCGGTGATCGTCGTTGAAGTCATCGAGCTCAGGTGTGAGTGGCACGACGCATATCCCTGCCGCGCCGGCTCGTTCCTGCAGCCGCGCCAGGGCACCCTCCCCCGCTATATCATTGTCGTGCGCGACATAGAGCCTGCGCAGCTGCGGCGGGAACTCCAGTGCAGCGAGGTGAGCCGAGGACAGCGCCGCGATCATCGGCATATCCGGCAGAGCGGCGCGAACGGACAACATGGTCTCGACGCCCTCCCCTACCGCCATCACCGTGCCGGCCGAACCGAACCGGACACCGTGCCCCAGGAGATTGCCGATGGCGCGCCTCGGGGTCGCGATCGGTGCCTTGGCGAACGTCACCGGATCGATCCAGGTGCGCTGCACACCCGTGATCGTGCCGCGCATATCGGTGACCGCTGCGATCAACGCGGGCCAGGCTGCCCTTGTGCCCGGCAAGTCGTCTTTGGAGGGCCGGTAATAGCAGCCGGGATGGAACCTTAGTGCCGACGATGATCGGCCTCGAACGATCGAACGGGTCGCGAGGTACCGCTCAGCTGCCGTGCCCTCGATCGCGCGCGCAGCAGCGAACAGGCGCCGCGCCGCCTCGGGCGTGCCGGTCGGCTTAGAAGACCGCGACGACCGTAACCTGGCATCGTTCTCAACCGGCGACGGTGCAATACTGAGGAAGCGGCGCGCTTCGACGAGCGTGTCGCGCTTGCGGACGTGTCCGAGCGACAGGGCGATGATATCGAGCAGGTCGCCATGCTCAGCCGTTGCGGCGTCGGTCCATTTCCCGGCGCGCCCCTTGTCGCCATCGCGGGCGATCAGGCGCACGAACATCGACCTGCCAGGTGAGTTGTAAGCGTTGCCGACCACCCAGTAGCGACCATGCCGCTCGCCGTTCGACAGATAGTGGCGGCAGACGGCCTCGGCGCGCTCAGCAAGCTGTCGGGCCAGATCGGCAAAGTCGCTCGGCATCTGAGAAGGTCCTTCAAGAAAAAAGGGCCCGCCGTCGCCGGCGAGCCCTGCAAGGTGAGGAGGGGATCGCTATTCCGCGGCGATCGGCTCGCCGTCGTCCGCATTGTCATTGTCGGCGGGTTCCGGATCAGCGTCACCGTGACGTTCGCCGCCGTTCATCGCCAATTCTTCGTTTCCGACCTCGGCGGTAGCGGACGAAGCATCGTCAGCGGCGCCCTCGGCACGGGACAAACTGTGACCACGCATGCGCAGCGGCTCCGGCACCCAGCCCGACCCGGCGAGCAGTTCCTGCGCCTTCTCGGCCATCGGGATCTTCTTGAGGTGCGCGATAGCTTCCGCGGCCTGCTCGCCCTTCCCCTCCCGCACCGCCAACAGGATGCGCGCCTTGGTCACGCGGCCGAGATAGTTGCCAACCATCGGTTCCCAGCCGGCGGCGACCATGTCGAGATCGATATCCTCGGCGAGGCGGTCGGCATGCGCGATGGCACGCGGCCGGCGATTATAGGCCTCGTGCACCGCGTTCAGCGACAGCGAGACGCAGTGCGCAAACAAGGCGCGCTGCTCCTCTTCACCGAACGCGAGCAGCACATCCCACAAATCGACCGGCTGCTCGGGCAGGGCCGCGCTCCACGCCTGATGCCGCGCGTCGAACGCCTGAGCGAGGTCGCTGTCGGCGAGCCCCGGCGGCTGGGCTGCGAACATGCTGTGCTTGAGGTCGAGTTCGAGACAGCTGTCCTGGGCGAACCGGTAGAATGCCCGCAGGCAGAGCGCGTGGAGGCCGGCGACGAACGCGATGTCGGGGACCTCGCCAAGCTCGAACCGCAGCGCGAGCGTGCGATGCGCGGTCAGTTCGCTCAGCAGGGAGTCGGGCAACGGCTTGATGCCGTCATCCTCTTCGGGCTCGCTAGGGGGCGGGACAGGACGGCCATCGTCCTGTTGCTGATCGCCGCCATCACGATCGACATCGGCGGGGAGGATATTGTCGTTCGCCGCGCCGCCCGCGGGTTCGACCGGCTCCTCGTCCTCGGCCCGGACATAGCCGCGCTCGATGCGCAAATTGCCCGACCCGTCGATGCTGACGAACGCGCCGGCGCGCACCACGTCCGCGGCATCGAACAGGATCGGACGGTCAGCGATCGCGCCGATCGCGGTCTCGATCTCACCGAGCCGGTGATCGACCTCCTCGGGCAGTTCGTCAGCGTCGGCATATTGTTGTTCGAGCCGATCATTTTCGGCAGTCAGCGCATCCCATGCCGCCTGCTGCTCGTCGGTCAGCGTCGGCTGTTCGCCGCGCAGCTGGCGAAGGCCATAGGTATGACCGAACGGGAAGTCGGGCGCGGCATCGATCCATAGCCAGCCTTCGGCTTTCAGCGCCAGCGCTTCGTCGCGCAGCCGCTCGGTGACCAGCAGGTCGAGCAAGGCTGCATCCTGGAACCAGCCGCCATCATCACCCTGGAACAGGTCACGCAGGATCGTACCACCCGCCGCGATATAGGCGTCCGCGCCGATGAGCTGCGCACGCTTGTCCGAAGCACGCACCGCGCCTTCGGTCAGCATGCGGCGGATGACGTGCGGCTCCTTGTAGTGTGAGTTCGCGATCTGCTCGAACGCTTGTTCCTGCCGCGCATGATCACTGTTCACGGTAAAGGCCATGAGTTGGTCGAGGGTCATGCCATCTTCGGCATAGACCTCCAGCAGGCGCGGCGAGACCGAGGCCAGCCGCAGCCGCTGTTTGACCACCGACACGGGTGCGAAGAACGCGGCGGCGATCTCCTCCTCGCTCTGCCCCTTCTCGCGCATGGCCAGGAACGCGCGGAACTGGTCGAGGGGATGAAGCGGCGCACGATGGACATTCTCGGCAAGGCTGTCTTCTTCCGCGATGCCGCCGTGGCGCACGACGCAGGGCACCGGCGCGGTACGCGCCAGGTGCTTCTGCTTGACCAGCAGCTCGAGCGCGCGGAACCGCCGGCCACCGGCGGGGATTTCGAACATGCCGGTCTCGGCGCCGTCCGCATCGAGCACCGGGCGCACGGTGATGCTCTGTAAGAGCGTGCGCCGGGCAATATCCTCGGCCAGCTCCTCGATCGAGACGCCAGCCTTGATCCGCCGGACGTTGGACTGGCTGAGCAACAGCTTGTTGAACGGGATATCGCGCGATGAACTCAGCACGAGCTTGGGCGCGGATGGGGACTTGCTTGCCATGAGACTTCTCCATGACGGGCAGGCAGAAGACTCTCTCCAGCCACTCAACCCGTCATGAAAAAATGGCGCAGCCCTCTCACTCGAAAGGCTGCGCCATCTCCGGCAATCGTGGTGACAGACTGCCCCGCGCGGCTAGCGAACGCCTGCCAGCAGCTTGCCCGCTCGCTGTTCGAGATCGAGCCGCGCATCCTGATGCGACTTGCCGCGCGCCAGCGCGGTGATCCCCTGCACGAAGTCGAAGATCGATTCCGGCGGACGGCCTTCCTCGGCCAAGACGGTGGCGATGATCTTGTCGGTCTCGGGCCGGGTGAACCCGCGCTTGCGCAGGAACGTCTCGCGGTCCTCGTCACTGCGCGCGACAATCTGCGCTTGCGCGCTGCGGATGCCGCTGACGAACGCGGATGCCGAGGAGTCAGCAAACCGCTCCAATGATGGTGCCGCCTGGTGCGCGAAGCGGTTGGTCGCAAACTTGCTGTGGCGGATGCTGATCTGCTCGAAGCCTTCGGCGCCCCAGATGTTGCGGTTCATGCACACCGCGCGAAGATAGAAGGAAGCTATGCCGAGCGAGCGCGATCCGACCTCGCTGTTCCAGCAATAGAACCCCCGGAAATACAGATCCGGATCGCCGTTCGGCAGCCGCCCCGCCTCGATCGGATGGGCATCGTCGACCAGGAACAGGAACACATCGCGGTCGCTCGCATAGAGAGTGGTGGTGTCTTTGGTGATCTCGACGAACGGATTATGGGTCATGCTCGACCAGTCGAGCACGCCTGGCACCTTCCAGCGCGTGTCGCCGGTGCCGTTGCCGGCGATCTTCATCACCGCCTCGACCAGCTCATGATCCCAGATCCGGCCATAGTCCGGACCGGTCACCGCGCGCAGCTCGATACGACCGTCACCGGTCTCGAGCGTCTTCACCAGCTCGGCACGGTGCTTGAGCAGGCCATGCTGCAGGTTGATGCCGGCCAGCGGCGCGGGGAGCTGGCGCAGATAGCCCGACGGCGCGCCGACCAGGCCAGCGAGTTGGCCGAACGACCAGTGGGTCGGGGCGATCGGCAGGTCGCGGCCGGGGACGATAAACTCGAGGCGCTCGGCGTCGTCGCGGCTGGCTTCGACGCGCACCGCGCGAGACTCAACTGTGCGGGCAACCGCGTTCTCGGCACGAGCGCGGACAGCATCGTAGAGCGCGGTCAGCGACAGAAAGCGCTCGTCGTCGGGCCGCGAGAACCACTCCGACGAGACGCGGCTGATATGGCCGCGCGAGATATCCACCTTGTAGGCGCCGCGCACAGGCGTGGGATCGTGGCGTGGGCCGGCGGGAGAAGAAACGAGGTTCATTGCTGGTCTCCGTGACCGGCCGGCCAGGAGCCTCTCTCCCGGCGCTCAGCCCGTCACGAAGCCGCAAGGCGAAGCTCTTCCTCTCACTGCTTCCGGCGCGACAGCCATGACCCTGTTCGGGCAGGCAAGCGCGCCCGGCGCGTCCGAGCGGGCCCGCGAAAATTATTTTTCGCCGCCGGACAAGCGCCCTGAAACGCCATGTTGCGCCAGGCCCCGCCAAGGCGCGCCGGCACTGATTCCGGCCCTCTTGATCAGCGCGGAATCCTGTCTCAAGTTACTCAACAGGGGCGCAAAACGACCAGCGAAATGCGAGACCTACCCCATGTCTGACGAACCCAAAGACTGCATCATTCGGCTCAAGGCTGTACTGAAACGGACCGGCCTCAGCCGCTCGACCATGTACCGCAAGGTCGAGAACGGCACGTTCCCCAAGCAGATCAAGATCTCGGATCGGTGCGTCGGCTGGAGCGAGTTTGCGGTCGAGGCTTGGTTGCGCAATCCGATGTTCTATTCAGCGGAAGAGGGCCGCTAGCTATAGCGGCCAAGACCTCGCTGCGCGACGAGCGCGGCGGCAACGACCGCGCCCACAGGCGCGCTCACAAGAACGGGTTCTCCGGCGTCGCCTGCCGGCGTCGGCGAGCCCGCGGGGCCCTCTTCGTCAAGCGCCGGACTCTGCCATAAGCCTGTGTTGGCAGCGCACGCCCTCAGCCCCGCTCCTTCTCGATCGAGGCCCACTTCGCCTCACAACGGATAGGCTTGCCGATTTCGGTACTGCTACTGGCGGGCGTTTTTCTCATCCAACTCCTGCGTGTAGGCACGCGCTCGAGGTATGAGCGCTTCGGCACAAATGTGGCGTTGGCGCGCGCCGGTAGTTATTTTGCTGAAGAGATGCGGCCAGGTTCGGGGACGAGGCGCGCCTCCCAAGAGGCTGCGCTGCTAAGAAACAAAATCCGCGGGAGCTGCCGGCCCCCATTGGTGACCCAGCATCGTCGGCAGATCCGTAACGTTGGCAGGCACGCTGGCATCGAACAGGTCGCCATCCGTCCAATGTTCGACGCGGTGCCCCCAGGGGTCACGCCAATAGTCGAACACCTGACTGCCAAGGATGTGCCGTCCGACGCCCCAATCATGCCGATAGCCCTTCGTTTCGAGATATTGGCTTCCGACCATCAGGTCGTCGAAATCCGCGACTTCGAACGCCGCATGATGGAATTTCGGCGGCATCCCGGGGACCGAAGCAAAATTCAGCGTGTGATGATCTACCGGTTCCGAGCCGCGGTCACATCGGATGAACAGGGCAGCGAGATCGCCATTTGGGGCGCGAACCGCGTCGGAGACGAGCAGGCCAAAGCGGCTTTGCCACCATGCCCAGGTCTTCGTCATGTCCGACACGCCCAGCACGACGTGACCAAGCCGGACAACTTGCGCGGCGCGTGCGGGAATCCGTTTGGCCACGCCATGCCGCTCGCGGCGGGCAGCAACATTCCACGGCGAGGTAGGCATGTCCGGCAAGACTTCCGCACGCTTCCTACCCGCAATGGCTTCCACCTCGAAACCGTCGGGATCGCGCAGCAGGACGCGGTGGCCGCCGCCAACGCCCTCAGCATCTTCGATAGCGACCCCTTCGACTTTGGCGAGAGCCTCGAGATCGGCGAGCCCTGGCACACGCAGGCTGAGGCGAGCAAAGCCAGCGTCGCCGCGCACTGTCTCATGCACAAACGGGACGTCCCCCGTCCCCCTCATCCGCAGCACATCGTCACTACCTGCGACTTCAATCATGCCGAAGTCGGTCAGGAATTCACGCATCTTGTCGAGATCGGGGGCGGAGAACCGCACCGACTCCAAGTCGATGGCCCTCGTGATCGGCGATCGGCTGTCTGTTCCTGCCATGAGATGTCCCTCCTTGATGTTCGTTTGCAACTTGTCGTGGATGCGCAGGTCATCAGCTCCAGCGCGGCAGTCGATCGAGGCCACCGGAAAGCTCGGTAAAGCCAAGCAGCCCGCGATTTGGCCCATACGGGGGCACGCCTGTAGCAATCGTCACACGGCTCTCCGCGAGCGCTTCCAGGAAAACGTTCGTCTCGATATGCTCGAGGTGGACGCCGGCGTGCCATCCCCTTCCCGCGCCCGGTAAACCAGCCACGAGGCGGCTGTGCTGTGGCATCACAGGAATCCACGGCCCAGCTTCTTCGGCCAGGCAGATCATATTGACACCACGGGCGCATTCTGCCCGGTCGCGCACTTCAGTGCCCCCGTCCAATCATCGCCGCGCCAAGCGACATGCTGATCCGGCCGAACCAAAGTAAGGCGCGCACCGTAAAGGGACGCGATAGGCACGCCTGCTGGCCGAACGACTGCCAGCGGGACGCCGAAATCGCGCGCGTCGGCGACTGCTTTCTCGATCTCGGTCAGCTCGGCATCGTCAGCGACGACCAGCGCAAAGCCCTCACCGAACAGGTCGTATAGCGAGCGCCCATCGGCAAGCCAGGCATGGGGTGCCAGACATCCGGGGCGGGCCTCCGGTGTATAGATCTGGCTATCGTGCACGAGGGCGGGTGTGTGCTCGCTCTCGATAATCGGCGAGCCCGTGTAGCAAAGGCCCAGCACCGTCCCTAGCGTATTGAACTCGCGTCCCTTGGATGCCTGGATGGCCGCTCCGGCCTTGGCGCGGATTGCTTCTCCCTGGAGCGTGTCGTCCTCGATCTCGGGTGGTGGCGGTGCGACGTAGATCGCATAGTTCGCCATCGCCTCGTCGATCACTGCACGGTGGACAGGCCGACGCTCGGCCTCGTAACTTTCGATAAGTGCAGTTCCGCCCCAGCCTTGAAGGGTCGCGGCAATCTTCCAGCCCAGATCGACGCCGTCGCCAACGCCCATATTCATACCATATCCGCCGGCCGGTGGATGCAGATGGCAAGCATCGCCGGCTAGGATGATTCGCCGGTCGGCATAGCGATCGGCTATCAATTCGCTTGCCGACCATGAGTCCGCGCTGAGGATCTCGAAAGGGAGGTCAATTCCGGTCCGCTCGCGGATCAGCGCCGCAGCTTCTTCGTCCGACAGCGTTTCGCCGGCCTTCGCGCCGCCCGGCATGAAGGCCCAGATGTCTCCTTTGTCCATCGGGCCGATCGCGCTGAACCCGTCCTTACCGATCTGCCAGTAGATGACCGCAGGGCCGTGATCGTGTGCCTCGGCGAGGCCCGGCGCTCGGAAAATGATATTATAGTGGTGTGAAAGACCGTGGCGTCCCTCAAGCCTGGCCCCGATCAGGTCTCGCACCTTGCTACGCGCGCCGTCAGCCCCGATCAGATAGCGAGAGACGATCCGAAGCGCGCCGCCCGGTGATTGCAAGGTGGCGGCGACCTGCCCATTATCCTGCTCAGCGGTATCGAAACTGGTGTTGAACATAATCTGGACGCCGGGCAGCGAATGCGCCTTCTCCAGCATTACCTTCTCAAGCGTGTATTGCGGTATCCACTG
Organism: Parasphingomonas halimpatiens; assembly: GCF_036663795.1. NCBI lineage: Bacteria > Pseudomonadati > Pseudomonadota > Alphaproteobacteria > Sphingomonadales > Sphingomonadaceae > Parasphingomonas > Parasphingomonas halimpatiens. The sequence continues at coordinate 159,278 of NZ_JAXOJP010000001.1, read as the reverse complement.
CGCGTGTTCCGGATAAAGCGGCGAGCGCACCGGCGAAGCGTTGAACGCGTCGGGGAAGCGAGCGAGCTCCTGCCCCGACAGTCGCGTTACGAAGACCATGTCGTTCGGGTAATCGATTCCGAACGGCGCTTTCGCCGCAAGCCGATCTGCAATGCCCCAGCGACGCAGATGCGTTCTAGTCCGTACATTTGTGGTCTTGGCACGGGGGGCAAAGCCCACCCGCGCATTTCGCTCCACCAGCAGCACGCGAACGCCGCGCATACCAAGCTCGATCGCCGCGGCGAGTCCAACCGGGCCCGCCCCGACGACAAGAACCTCGGTTTCGAGCGGGTTTGTCATCAATAAGGCTCACCGAGCATCGCAAAGGCCTTGGTGAGGAGGGCCATGTTCTCGGAGGGAGGTGCGCCTTGCTGCTCGAGCTGGCCGAGCTTCACGCTGGTCTCGACGACCAGCTTCACGCGCTCGAAACGACGCGCCATAAACGCGTCGAGGGCTGCAGGAAGCGTCGCCGCCGCGCCGATCGTTTGGCCCAGCACTACGGCGTCCTCAAGCGCCATGCCGCCGCCCATGCCCATATGGGCGCTGGTCGCGTGCGCCGCGTCGCCGATCAGTAGAACCCTTCCCTTGAACCAGGAGCCCGGTACCATGATCCATTCGAACGGGCGGCCGATGAATTCCGATTCGTCGGTAACACGACTGCGTAGCTCCCTGATCGCCGGCGCGGTCATTGAGTCGAGCAGGTCGAGGAAGATCGTGCGAACGTCATCGTCGGTCAGCCAGCGCCACTCAGGCATGGCGATGACGGCGGGCACGTACACGAAATTCTGCGGTAGGCGATAAAAGCCCAGCCTGCCGACCGGCGAGAGATACCATCCCTCGCCCTCGATGGGGGGCCCAGGCGCCATCCAGCGAATGCTGAGCTGTCCGGAAAATTGCGGCTTCGGCGCTTCGGGGAAGATCAGGCCGCGGATTTTCGAACTGATGCCATCAGCTGCGACGAGCAAATCGTAACGACCGGTTTCGCCATCGGTGAACGTAACAGTGACCGCATCTTCGCCGTCGTCGATCGTCTGGTGGGTCACGCCCTTGCGGATACGGACGCCGAGCCGTCCGGCCTCGCGCCCGGCGACGTCCAGAAACACCGGTCGATACACAGCGACCGCGTCCACCGCACCCTCCCATGTCGGCCGCTTAGGGCCAGCACTGACCATCCTGCCCGTGGCATCGTGCATCGAGGCCGCTGTTGAATCAGGCCCGAATGGCGTGCCCGTAGCATGGACCTCGTCATAGATCCCAAGCTCAACCAGCGTTTCGGCGGCACGACCGGCAAAAGCCAGCGACGCCCCGAGCGGCTGTTCCGCAAGCTCTATAAGGTCAACTTTGACGCCCTGCCGCGCCAGCGCGATCGCGGCGTTCATCCCGGCGATGCTGCCGCCAACAACGAGCGCGGTTGAGATACAAGCCATTACTTATGCCTTTCGATTCTTTGGGAAGGTGTCGAATTCGGTTCGGCGAAGTTCCTCATCCGCACCCGCCATGATCGGTTTGCCGTGCATGACGAAGATTTTCTCGAAATCGAACCTGGCGAGCTTGTCGAGACTGGCGAGCGCAAGCTGCGGGTCCTCGGTCGCGATTGCGAGCTTTAGGCCCCCGCGGTTGATGCAGGCGTCAGCCGTAAACAGCATGCCCCCATTTCTCTGCCACAGGAACGCGATCTGCCCCGCGCAGTGGCCGGGCACGTGGATTGCCTTCATGTCCGGGGCGAAGAATGGGCTGTCTCCATCTTCGAGCAGCCGATCGACCTTGGTCGGCTCAACCTGTTTCACGCGTCCCGCGATTGACTTGGCGACGATCTTGTTCCGCAGTCCGGGTGAGGGTGTCATCGGCGGCCGCATGGTGGTGCCAGCCTCGATCATCGGCGCGTCGATGGGATGCGCCCAGACGGTTGCGCCCGTCTCCCGTTTCAACGCTGCAGCGCTGCCGATGTGATCCGGGTGGCAATGGCTCAGAATGATGTGGCGTATGTCGCTCGGCTTTTTGCCGAGTGCGTTCACGCCGCGGAGGATTTTGCATAGTGCTCCGGGGAACCCCGTGTCGAAGATCGCCAGCCCGTCGACGGTCTCCAGAACATAGATGTTCACCAAGCCGGGAATCAGCGACACTTCGTTAGTAAGGCGCTTCAGCCCCATGTCGCATTCCCTCGGCCGGACGCGCATATTGGAGCCTGGCTGCAAAGCGTGCTCATGATGCGAGACAATCGTTGCTGGCGCCGCCCAGCCAGAGTTTCATGCGCGCGCACAATGCCTCGATCTCAGGACCTCTCGTGCCGGGGAGATTCCTGTCAACCGTGACGCCGAGCTTTGTCTGGAGGTAGCCCAAGTGCTGGTAACCGCGGGGGAAAGAAGCGAGCAACTCGGCGTCCAGCGTGAATTTGGCGGCTGGATCCACCGGCGTCATGCGATCCAGTTCATAAACAGGCTGCCTGAGCACCATGCCCCAGCGTCCGTCGCGCTTCTCCAACGCGTCCACGAACCTGCCCAGGCAGGTCACATCGACTTCGAGTTCATCGAACGTTCCCCGCTGCACAATCTGCATTTTCGACTGCGCCACAGCACGTGTCCCTTGCACGTCGATGCTGGTTCCGCCGAGCGAATGAAGGCCTACCATTCCCGCTTCAAACCCCTTGCGACACCCGGCGATGAAGTCCGCAGCGCTCGCTCGGAACCACGTCGCGACCATGCGACCGTCCTCATGCCACACGGTGGCGAACCGTTCCCAATCACCCGCGTCGCGCCAGATCACCCAATTTTCAAGGAGGTCGCGAATCTCGGATCGGTCGCTGATGCTCTCGGCAGAACTCTGGCGACTGCCGGATTCACCTGCTCCGCTACCGTGCAACATGTTCGGTCATCCTCCCTTGGCGACGGCGTGCATGCGAGTGGCCATTTCGACCCATATCGATACCGCTTGCCTCGTGCGGTCCTAGCGGAGGGACTGGCTTGCTAGGAGATGCGAATTAGACGAGGTTGTTACCAACGAGGTATAGGGCTTATGCTCCCGTCAAGCGTAGTTATGGAACGGTCATGAAACTGCATCATCTGCGCAATGTCGTCGCCGTCGTCGAGCGTGGAAGTTTGCGTGCCGGCGCCCGGCATCTCGGGCTCGCGCAGCCGGCCGTGTCCAGGAGCATCAAGGAGCTTGAGCAGGAACTGGGCGTGGTTCTGTTCGAGCGCAACAAGTTCGGTATGACACTCACGCGCGCGGGAGAGGTGTTTGTCCGACGCGCAAAGGCGATTCAGGCCGAATTCGCCCGCACGCTTGAGGAAATGGAGCATCTGAAGGGTGAGGATCGCGGCATCATCACGGTCGGATGCTCCAGCGCCGCTCTCATCGCGATGGTGCCAACGATCGTAAACCGCTTTCACGTGCGATTTCCCAATATCCGGATCAAACTCGTCGAGGGATCACTCCCGATGTTGGAAACCGAGATCCGCGACGGCCTGGTCGAGCTCTATTATGGGCCTGTCTCACCTGGCTTTGCCGATCCCGCACTCTTGATCGAGACCCTCTTCGAAAACGAGCGGATGATCATTGCGCGACGGGGTCATCCTCTACGTTCGGCTACCTCCCTCGCTGAACTGGTAGGCGCTTCCTGGGTGACAACCCCGATGGCGATCGACAGCGATAACGAGGTGAACAGCGTGTTCGTTGCGGCGGGTCTTCCGCCTCCCCGCATCGTGATGCAGGCGTCCTCAGCAATGAATCTTGCCGTGATCGTAGCAACCTCGGATCTTCTCGCGCCCGTCCCGCAACAATGGATGGAAATCATCCGCGCGACTGGGCTGATGGAACGCATTGCGGTCAGCGAAGTCTCGAAGGCGCCGACGATCTGCTCTGTGCGCCGCGCGAATATCCCGCTCACGCCGGCAGCCGAGTTTCTGGATGATCTCGCCAAGCGGGCCGCATCGACCTACGTCCACAAACTTCGCGGCAGCGCTTGAAGCCGTCACTTCGGCCAACGTTAAATCATTATCTGAGCCGGTAGCGTGCCTCTTTGCCGCATCAGACGAAAACTCTGCCGAGAGGCACGCCGATACCGATCAGGTAACAACCTCGGTTAAATGCCATCTATCGGCTGTCGGCGGTCAATTGCATGGCGGGTTCATCGACCAGCATCGACCGCGCGGATCACAGGTCCGTCAGCCGGCGCCGGACAAGACTCGCCCAACACGGAGCGATCGATCGGACAAAGCCGCTAATAAGGCGGCGCAGAAGGAGGGGATATGTCGATTTCTCGCAAGACCTGGCTGATGCTTTCAGCGGCTGCCCTGGTGTCGCCGACCGCCGCCGTCGCGCAGGCGCAATCCGGTACCGCCGCCTCGACGACGTCGCCACAGGGGCCCGCGCAGGTGGGCCAGGCAGAAGCGTCCGAACCCGCCGCTAATGGAAGCGGCTTGCAGGATATCATCGTCACGGCGCAGCAGCGCGGCGAAAACCTTCAGAAAGCCGCCGTGCCGGTTGCCGTGGTATCGGGCGCGGATCTGATCAATTCGGGTGTTCGCGGGATCGACAGTCTCGGCAAGCTGGTGCCCTCCCTCATCGTCGCGGGCAGCGGTCAGGGCAACCTCATCTTCATCCGCGGGGTCGGTAATTTCTCCTTCGTCGCGAGCAGCGACCCGGCCGCCGCTTACAACTATGACGGCGTCTATGTCGGTCGTTCGAGCGCGACCTTCGGTACCTTTTACGACCTGGAGCGCGTTGAAGTGCTGAAGGGCCCCCAGGGAACCTTGTATGGCCGCAACGCAACGGCGGGCGCGATCAATATTCTGCCGGTCCAGCCGCACGTCGGTGAAACGTCGGGCTATGCCTCGGCGAGCTATGGCAACTATAATGAGGTCCAGGCCGAGGGTGCGATCAATATCGGACTGGGCGACAAGGCTGGTTTCAGGCTTTCGGGAACCTACACCCGACATGACGGCTACCTTCGCGATGGGACGCAGACGGACGATTCTGCCGGCTTCCGGGCCCAATTGAAAGTGAAGCTGACCCCGACACTGACCGTACGGATCGAAGGCGATTATGCACAGCAGCGCGGTCAGGGTGGCGGATCGAACTATGTCGGCAAATATGCCTTCAACCCGGCCACTGGGCAGTTCGTCGTCACGCCCGCCGGGCTTCCCGTCAATGAAGGCCTCTTTACGGCAGCTGCACAGGCGTATCGAACCGCCAACGGAACCGCCGGAAGGCTCGCCGGTCGTAACCTCGACGTCCTTGCCGTGCGGCCATTCCAGCGCAACGACGTTTATGGGATCGCCTATCATGTCGATTGGCAAACCTCGATCGGCACTTTCAGCGTGATCCCCGCTTGGCGTCATGCCCGAAAGCAGAATCTCAGCACGGAATCTGCGCAGGAAATCGCAAATACGCAGGATGCCAACCAGTATTCGGTAGAGGCGCGTCTCGTTAGCAATGGCGGCAAGTGGCTCGACTATATCGTCGGCGCTTATTATTTCAGCGAGCAGATCGACGACGACGTCCACAACTCGGCCGGCTCGATTGCAAACTTCAATTATGGTCGCTTCACTACCCACTCGCCTTCCGGCTATGGACGGCTGACAATCCATGCGGCCGATTGGCTGCGCTTCACGGGTGGCGCGCGCTACACTGAAGATCACAAGAGCTATTCCAACGCGCAGAATACAGCACTTGCTGTGGTTTGCGCCGTGCCCGCTGCATGCCCCACGGCCCCGCTTCTTCCGTTCACCGCAACGCTCGCGCAACAGCCGTTCGCGCCCGCGACAAGCGGTGGCACAGTCGTGGCTGCCCCCGGTGTTCTGGTGGCGCGCTCAGATACCTTCCCCGGCGGCCGACTCAATACCAGCAAAGTAACCTATCGCGGCGCAATCGAGCTCGATGTGGGCCCTCGCTCGCTACTCTATGCAAGCGTCGAGACCGGGTATCGCGCTGGCGGGTTCAATGCCTTCAACACCTATAATCCCGAAAATATCACTGCCTTTACGCTGGGTTCGAAAAACCGGTTTTTCGACAATCGCCTTCAGATCAACGCTGAAGCCTTTTACTGGAAGTATCGCGACCAGCAGCTGACCTATTTCGGCATTGACCCGACAGGCCGGCTCGGCATCATCACGGCCAATGTCGGGCGCTCCACCATCAAGGGTGCCGAACTCGAAGTGCGCGGCCAGCTCACGCGCAACACGATCCTCAGCGCGAACGTGCAATATCTGGACGCCAAATATAACAGCTTTACCTATGCCTCGCCGGCTCCGGTATTCACGGGGTGCACGCAGACGCCATCGGGCGCCTTGTTCACGGTCGACTGCTCCGGCAAAACCGGGATCAACTCGCCAAAATGGACGGTCAACCTCGGCGCGCAGCAGACAATTCCGATGGGCGACAACCAGTTCGTGCTGAGCGCAGACACGCAGTACCGCTCCGGGCGCTACTCGGGCTTCGACTATATCCCGCAGGAATATGTCGATCATAGTTGGGTCTCGAACGCCTCGATTTCGTTCGGCGCGAAGGACGGCAAATATGTTATCGGCGCCTTCATCCGGAACATCGGCAACAATCAGTCCCAGGTCTATGGAACCCCTGTCCCTGGCTCCAATCTGATCGTCTCGATCATCGCGCCGCCGCGCACCTATGGCGCACGCATCTCAACGCGATTTTGACCGGCTGGCCGCGCAGGACAACGAGACCCGTCCCCTGCGCGGCTCCTCGCCACGCGAACAAGGAAATCTGAATGAAGCTGCTTCGTTACGCTGATGGTGACACTGCCAGACTCGGCGTGCTGCAAAGCGGTCGCGAAGACCGGGTCGTTCCGCTCTTGTCGCTGTCGAACGAGTTTCCGACCATGCTCTCGATCATCACCGGCGGCGCGTCAGCGCTCGAGAAGGTCCAGTCACTCGCCGACGAGGGCGCGGACGCATTCAACCTTGCCGATATCCGCTTGCTCGCGCCGATCGAGCGGCCCGGAAAGTATCTCGCCATCGGCATGAACTACGCCAAGCATATCGCGGAGGCGAAGCGTTTAGGCGTGCCGACTCCGACCAACCAGTTCTGGTTCAACAAGCAGACCAGTTGCCTCGCGGGCCCGTTCGACGACATCGACCCGGGTGTTTCCGAGCAACTCGATTATGAAGTGGAACTTGGCGTCGTGATCGGCCGCCCTGCAAAGGCTGTGAGCGAGGCACAGGCGAAGGATCACGTATTCGGCTACGTCGTCGCTGACGATGTATCGGCTCGCGACTGGCAGAGGCACTCTCCAACCTTCACCATGGGCAAATCGTTCGACACGCACGGCCCCATCGGCCCCTGGATCGTCACGGCAGACGAGATCGCCGATCCGCACGCGCTCAAACTGCGCTGTCTGGTGAACGGCGAGGTACGCCAGGACAGCGACACCAGCGAACTCGTCTATAATATATGGCAGCAGATCGCCTATCTCTCCACGGCGTTCACGCTCGACGCGGGCGACCTGATCGCCACTGGAACGCCATCGGGCGTCGGCGTGGGTATGCAGCCACCGCAATTCCTTCAGCCCGGCGACGTCGTTCGCTGTGAGGTCGAGGGGATTGGCGCGATCGAAAACCGCGTCAAGGCAGCATGAGGCCGGATCTGCGAACAGCTGGGCGCGGCGTTGGTCGACGTCGTGCCGGAAATGCTGGTCCAAGGCTCGGCTTCCAAAGGGAACTGGCATGAAAGCAACGCCGTTGGCTGAGCATCGCGCGAACCCGCTCGATGAGGCACCGATCCGCGCGCGGCAGATATTGGTCCTGATTACGGCGGTATTGCTGGCCGGACTGGATGGCTTCGACGCCATGTCGATGTCGTTCGTAGCTCCCTCCCTGGCCCGGGAATGGCACCTCGGCAAGGATGTGATTGGCCTGCTGCTCGCGAGCAGTCTGGCCGGCATGGCGGTGGGTGCGATCCTGCTGTCTCCCCTCGCAGACAGGCTCGGCCGAAAAAAGGTCGTGCTTGGTGCGATCCTGCTGCTCACGGCGGGTGCCGGTTTCTCGGCGGCAGCGACTTCGGTACCGCTGCTCATTGCGACGCGTCTGCTGACTGGGATCGGGATTGGCGTCATGGTGGCAATGACGACGTTGATCTCGGCGGAGTTTACCAACGTTCGCAGGCGCTCGGTCGCGGTTGCTGCGGTTGCGACGCTCGGATTTCCACTGGGGGGCGTGTTGGGGGGCCTGGGCGCCGCCGCAATTCTCAAAAGCGCGACGTGGCATTGGGTTTTCCTCAGCGCCTCTTTGTCCGGTGTGGCGCTCTTCGCGCTGGTCGCGATTGCCCTTCCGGAATCTCCCGCTTTCATCGTCGCGCGTCGCGGACCAGACGCTCTGGCGCGGGTAAACCGTGTGTTGGCCGGGCTCGGTCAACCGGCAATGACCGAGCTGCCAGCCGCGACCGACCAGACGGCTACCGGCTATCGCTCGCTATTCGCCACCGGCATCATCAACATCGTTCTGCGCCTGATGGCGACAACAATCCTCATCGCGACCGCTTCCTATTATATTCTCAACTGGCTTCCGCAGTTGGTGGTCGATGCAGGGTTCACCCCTTCTCAGGGTAGCCTCGTTTCGGCGCTGGCGGGCGTGCTCGGCCTGCTCGGGGGCGTTGGCTTTGCAATATTTGCGTCTCGCTTCGCGCCGACCAAAGTGGCCGCGACCGCCATGGCCGGCGCCACTGTTTCGCTGGCGGCGGTAGGCCTCGCGCCGCCAACGATAGCGCTTTTCGTCGTGTCGGCAGGTGCGCTGAGCTTCTGCCTCGCCGGCACAACGGGCATGCTCTACTCGATCATGGCTGACACCTTCCCGCCTGCGCTGCGCGCGTCCGGTATCGGCTTGGTGATGGGCGCAGCGCGGATCTGCAGCGCGGCCGGGCCAGCGCTTGCCGGTGTGATGTTCAAGCATGGCATGACGCGTGCCGAAGTCTCGTTGTTCTTCGCAATCGGCCCCCTCGTCGCGGCCGTGCTGATCGGAACCTTCAGGCATCAATCGCACGATAGCGGTCGGCCATAGCCGCCGTTTACAGGAGCAAGAACTTGCCCGCTCGCAAAGTCATCATCACCTGCGCCATCACGGGCGGGATTCATACGCCGTCAATGTCCCCCCATCTGCCGATCACGGCGGAGCAGATTGCCGATGCCGCTGTCGGCGCAGCGGAGGCCGGTGCCGCAATCGTGCATCTCCATGCGCGAAACCCGCTCGATGGACGGCCTGACCAGTCGGCCGAGGCATTCGAGCCTTTCCTGCGCAGCATCAAGCAGCGCTCCGACGTGGTGTGCAACCTCACCACCGGAGGTGCGCCGGGAATGACGCGCGAAGAGCGGCTGCGCCCGGCGTCAGTGTGGAAACCGGAGGTCGCGAGCCTCAACATGGGCACAATGAATTTCGCGCTTTTTCCCATGCTCAAGCGCTTCAAGGAATTCAGCCACGATTGGGAACCAGCCATGCTGGAAAGCACCCGCGACGTGATCTTCAAGAACAGCTTTGCCGACATCCAATATGCACTAGAGACGCTGAACGAGACTGGCGCTCGCTATGAATTCGAATGCTACGACACGAGCCATCTGCACAACCTGCACTATTTCTACATGGAGGGTTTGGTGAAGGCGCCGCTGTTCATCCAAACCGTGTTCGGCCTGCTCGGGGGGATCGGTTCGCACCCTGACGAAGTGATGCACATGAAACGCACAGCGGACCGCCTCTTCGGTGACAACTATCGCTGGTCGGTGCTTGGCGCCGGTCGCAGCCAGATGCCAATCGCAGCGATGGCCGCAGCGATGGGTGGCAACGTCCGGGTCGGGCTGGAGGATTCTCTCTGGCTCGGCGCTGGCAGGCTTGCCGAGACCAATGCGGCGCAGGTGACGCAGGTGCGCAAGATCATTGAGGGGCTGGGCCTTGAGGTCGCAACCCCGGCCGAAGCTCGAGTGATCCTCGAGCTGAAGGGCAGTGATCGCGTCGCGTTCTAATCTACCGCCAGCCAATGAACCTTCGTGAGAACCCCTTAATGCCCTTTGTGCCGCCAACTGCCGATCAGCGCTTCGTGCTCGACCATGTCGTCGACATCGCCGCGCTCGCCGAAACCGAACGCTTCGCCGCCGCATCCTCCGATGTGGTCGACGCCGTGCTGGAGGGTGCGGGCGCGCTGGCGGCGGGCGAATGGGCGCCATTGCTGCGTGAGGGCGATACCGCCGGGCCGAAATGGACCCCCGAGGGGGTGAAGATGCCGGCCAGCTTCATCAAGGCCTATCATGATTATGTCGAGGGCGGCTGGGGCACGATCGGCGTGCCGGAAGAATTTGGGGGCCAGGGGCTGCCCTTTGCGTTGCAGACGGCGGTGCTCGACACGCTCGGCGCGGCGAATATGGGCTTCGCGCTCGCCCCGACGCTGACCGTCGGCGCGATCGAATCGCTGATCCATCACGGCACGCCGGAGCAGCAGGCGCTATACCTGCCGCATCTCGCCACCGGCGCATGGACCGGCACGATGAACCTGACCGAGCCGCAGGCCGGCTCCGACGTCGGTGCGCTGCGTTCGCAGGCGACACCAGTCGGCGACGGGACGTGGAAGGTGAAGGGCACCAAGATCTTCATCTCGTTCGGCGACCACGACATGGCGCCCAACATCGTTCATCTCGTTCTTGCCCGCACGCCCGATGCGCCAGCCGGCACGCGCGGCATCTCGTTGTTCCTGGTGCCGAAATACCGCCTCGATGCGGAAGGTTCGCCGGGCGACTTCAACGATGTTCGCGTGGTGTCGATCGAGCACAAGATGGGCCTGCACGCCTCGCCGACCTGCGTACTGAGCTTCGGCGACAATGACGATTGCATCGGCGAGCTGATCGGTCCGGTGAATGGCGGCATGCGCGCGATGTTCACGATGATGAACAATGCCCGATTGAATGTCGGCCTGCAGGGCGTGCAGGTAGCGGAAGCCGCGACGCAGAAGGCGGTCGACTATGCCCGCGATCGCATCCAGTCGGCGCGCGCCGGCTCGCCCGCCCGCACGCCGGTCGCGATCATCGAGCATCCCGATGTCCGCCGCATGCTGCTGCGCATGAAGGCACAGACCCAGGCGGCGCGGGCCTTGGTCTATTACGCCGCGGGGCAGGTCGATCGCGCGGGTCTGGGTGACACGGCGGCCAATATGCGGCTCGAACTGGTTACGCCTTTGGCCAAGGCGCATGGCACCGATATCGGCTGCGAGGTCGCCTCGATCGGCGTGCAGGTCCATGGCGGCATGGGTTATATCGAGGAGACCGGCGCGGCGCAGTTCTACCGCGATGCGCGCATCACGCCGATCTATGAGGGCACCAACGGCATTCAGGCCGCGGATCTGGTCGGGCGCAAGCTGGGGCTGGATAATGGCGGGGCCTTTGCGGCGCTGATCGCCGACATGCGCGCCGAGGTGACGGATGCGGGCCTGCGCGATCTGATCGATGTCTGCGACGCGATCGGTCACACGCTGGCCACGGCGGACGCTGACGACAAGCTTGCGGCGAGCTATCCCTTCCTGACCATGCTGTCGGTCGCGACCTGCGGCTGGTTGATGGAGCGTCAGGGCCGGGCTGCGACGGGGGACGATGCGTTCGCCGCGATGAAGCGTGCGGCAGCGGCTTTCTACGTCGCGCAGATCGTGCCCGAGGCGCTCGGCCTCAAGGCAGCGGCGACGGCGTCGGCGGGGGTGTTGTACTCGGTACCGGCGGAGGCCTTCGCGGCCTGACCTCCGTAGCCCGGGGCGACCGCAAGGCGATGCCCGTCTCGCAACCAGAGCAAATTCGACCAGAAGGGAATATGCCAATGCGCGCGGATGAAGCCATGCTGGCACGACTGTTCAACGACGCGCGCTCGCAAAATGGCTGGCGCGACGGTCCGGTCCGCGAGGAGGAAATACGCGCGGCGTACGATATCGCGAAATGGGGCCCGACCTCGATGAATACTCAGCCCATGCGACTTGTGCTGCTCCGATCCGTGGAAGCGAAAGAGCGGCTAAGGCCAGCACTCGCGCCGGGCAACGTCGGTAAAGTCATGTCCGCGCCGGTGGTGGCAATTATCGCCTATGATACGACATTCTACACCGAGCTGCCGAGGACTTTTCCCCACAACCCGGACGCGCAGGGGAGATTCGCCGGCAATCCCGCTGTGAGTGAATCGACGGCTCTACGGAATAGCACGCTGCAAGGCGCCTACTTCATGCTCGCGCTGCGCGCCGTCGGGCTCGATATCGGCCCGATGTCCGGTTTTGACGCTGGCAAGGTCGACGCTGAGTTCTTTGAAGGATCTTCTTGGCGGACGAATTTCATCTGCAGTATCGGGAAAGGCGACCCGGCGATGGTCTTTGAACGTTTGCCGAGGCTCGAATTCGACGAAGTGGCGCGCTCGCTCTAGCCGTTACAAGCCACAGTTCGATATGCTGAGAGGTCGGTCAGATGAGTACAATTTCCGGGGCATCCGGGGAGGCCAGGCATTGTCTCAAAGCCTTCTTGTCCATCTTACCGGTCGCGCCGATCGGGATTTCGCAATAGGCGAAATGCGAGGGCAGCCACCATTTCGGCACGCAGTCGCGCAGATGTTCAACAATCAGGATTGGGGTTGGCCCGAGCTCGCCATCAGTTTCGATCACGAGTAACGGGCGCTCGCCCCATCGTTCATCCTCGATTGCAACGACAGCGGCGCGGCGAACGCCCGGGCAAGTCATGGCGAGGTTTTCCAGCTCGATCGATGAAATCCATTCACCGCCCGACTTGATCACGTCCTTGGCTCGGTCGACCAAGCGCACCGAGCCCGAACCATCAATGGCGGCGATGTCGCCCGTGTCGAACCATCCAGCTCCGTCGAGGATTGTTGCGGCGGCCCCAAAATATGCGCGGGCGACGGTTGGACCTCTTACCTTTAGCGCGCCGGCGCTCTGGTCATTGTGCAGGCAAGGTTCACCATTTTCGTCGAATATCTCGACTTCGACGGGGAACAGGGCACCTCCCTGTCGAAGGGCTCGCGCCAGCCGTTCGGATGGGGGCAACTGGGGTGCGCTTGGAACCGCGCTGGTGATCGTACCAAGCGGCGACATCTCGGTCATGCCCCAGGCGTGGACCACCTCGACCCCGTGACTATCGCCAAATTCCTGGACGATGCCGGCCGATACAGCGGACCCGCCGACCACAATCCGGCGCAACGATGGGACGCGTTTCCCGGTCTCGCGAAGACAGCTGAGTAACCCTTCCCAGACGGTGGGTACGCCCACCGCGATGGTGACGCCGCGCGCATTGATCAATTCGACGAGGGACGCGCCGTCGAGCTGCCGTCCGGGCAGGACGAGTTCAGCCCCGGCCATAGGCGCAACAAAAGCAAGGGCCCACGCATTGGCGTGGAACATTGGAACGACGGGAAGGACGACGTCCTTGGCAGCGATTGCCAAGCCATTGGGCTGGTTAACTGACATTGCGTGGATGAAGTTCGAGCGGTGGCTGTAGAGCACGCCCTTTGGATCACCGGTAGTGCCGGAGGTATAGCAAAGCCCAGCAGCGGCTTCCTCGTTGAAATCGCCCCACAGCACCGACGCAGTTTGCGATGCGAATTCTTCATATCCAATGCATGAGGCAGCCCCGATCCTGGTGGCGGACCCCGGACCGTCGGACACTACGACAAGTTCCAGATCCGGCAAGCGATCAGCGATCGCTCCCAACAATCCGAGAAACTCTTTCTCGACCACCAGGACGCGGGCGCCACCATGCCGAGCGATCCACGCAATCTGGTCGGGATGGAGGCGTGGATTGAGCGTGTGTACGATAGCGCCAATACCCATGACCCCATACCACGCCACGAGGTGGTCGTAGTTGTTCCACATCATCGTTGCGACCCGGTCGCCCGACACGACGCCGTGCGCCAACAACGCTGCGCTAAAGCCATGCGCACCCACGAGTGCTTCACGATAGGTGCTGGTCTTGACCTCGCCGTCGGCATCGCGCCAGACGATCGCACGATCGCCCGAGACCCGAGCGGCATTCGTCAATATCTTGTCAAGCGTGAGCGACCACGCTTGCATCAGGCCGTCCATTGGGGCGTCATCCCTTTTGAAACGGGCATCGCGTACGTCGACGGAATATGCGCGCGCGGCCGCCGCGAAGGCAGCTCATAGCGCTGAAGTTCGTCGACTATGAATCAGAGTCAGTCGCCGATCTGGCGCGGTCCGACATAACCAGTCTGCCCCTCTTCGGAGCCAAGCGTGAGAATGGGGCCGTCCATCTCTTCCTGCCAGATCAGCGATCCGATCGCCATATGAAAGGGATGATCCTGCACCGTCAGAACCGAAGCACCGGTCATTTTCATGCCGTGCGCATGCTCCCCCCATGCCGGCGCCGACAGCATGAGGTCGCCGGCCTCCCACTCATAATGCTTGCCGTCGACGATGCTCTCGCCCGCGCCTTCGAAATGGTAATTTACCGCAAACGAACTGTGCTTGTGGCCACGAGGCGGCACCGGACGATTGATACCGCCGGGGATGCGCGACAGCGCAGCGAAGAAGCTGTGTGTCGTCCCTTGGCGGCGACCGGTGGCAGGGTTGACCAACAAGAGAAGGTTTCGCTTGCCGTCGCCATTCTCGGCCGCGAGATGCGGCGACGTTTCGCTCCACGGCCAGATCAGTGGCTTGTTTTCTACCACTTCAATGTCGGTCACGAACTCATAGCCGCGCAGGCGCGCGCCGTCGCTTAAAATGGCGAAATCCGGCGCGTTCTTGGCAACGTAGCGCTGCTCAATCTCGCTTCGCTCGGACCGTGGCGGTCTCGGGACAGACATTCTGTCATCCGAATAGTAATTGCCTAGTCGCTTGAGCAAGGCAGTGTTGGAGTAGCTGAGCCAAACCAATGGCTCACGTCCATGGTTGCGGTACGCGCGCCTCAACATGGAGGGGTGAGAAACAACACTCCATTTGGCGAGGGCTAAGCTGCTCGCCCCGACAGTCACGGAGCCTTCGCCCCGTAGGATGAATTCTACCCGGGTCGCGTTGTCCCGGAACATTTCGATTTCCTCCCCCGGCCGAAGCACGTTGATCGCGATCGCAAGGCCCGGCGTGACCGCATGCCCCGTGTCTATCGAGCTAGGGTGGACAACCTCCGACGCCCGCTGCTGACCGGGACCGCGGTCAAGTTCGAGAAGACGCTCAACTTCCGCCTGTATCTCTGCACGCGTTACGATCAGCGCCGGCCACGGTGTAGGATAAGCCGGTGCGATATCGGCTGACAATTCAGCGAATGGAGCCGCCTTCAATTCGCTTGCGATCGTCGCCACGCCCACTCTCCCAAAAGGCGCCCGTAATTGTTTGTGACTGGAGGCGCCGTGCAAGTGCCAGTCACGATAAGCGCACATGGTCATTCGGCATAGGCGAGCCGCCGGACAAACCGTTTAGCCGAAACGGAACAGATGCGTCGTTACTGGGTCAGCTGGTTCCCAGAAGGTGCTTGCGCACGGTGTCGCTCACCGGCGCCGGCAGCCGAGTCTCGTGCCCGAGGAACACGCAGACGGCTTCCGCCGAGGCAAAACATGTCGCCCCAGCGAAGATCGCCTGGCGGATATCGAGCGAGCTAGACCCGATCCGGGTCACGCGCGCGCCGATCCGAATGTCTCCGGGTGCCCGCAACTCCTTGTGAAAATGCATGGAAAGGCTTGCCACGAGAAGATCGATGCCCTGCGTCTCAACTTCGAGTTCGGGCGCAAAGATCAATGCTATGCGGCTTTCCTCCAGCAGTGTCGCCATTGCGGCGTGATTTACATGGCCGAACTGATCCGTGTCACGGTTGCGGGTGCGAGCTGGCAGCCAGAACCGGAACTCGTCCGCGGATGGCACCTCGGCACGCTGGCTCCGGACTGGAACAGGCTTTTCGGCCGGCATAACCGGTCAGTCCCGGACTGCGAAGGAAGCGGCGACGGCACGGCGCGCGAAACGCCAGCCCTCACCCTCACGCACGACCGTGTCTGTGGCGTCGAAGATGGCGTGAAGGTGGGAAGCCTGCGTTGCGGTCTGGGCGTAGGCAAGCAGATTGTAGCGCACCGTCGCGGCCTGGTCGGACTCGAAGTCCACGATCATATTCGCGGTGAGATGCCGCGTTTCCAAATCCGCGGGCCGCTTTTCCAGCGCCGCGAGCACAGCCTGCGGTCCGAGCAGCTCGGTGCCGCCTCGCTCCCATACACCGTCTGTGGCGAAGCGCCCCGCCACACCATTATAATCCCGCTCATCCAGCGCGCGCAGCGCTCGGACCACCAGGTCGCGGCAAGCTGCATCATCTTCGCTTCTGCTCATCATCAATCCTTATGTCTTCGCGTGATTGTTACAGCGTCGCGCCGAACCGCAGGCCGATCTGACGGCCGCGAGAAAGGTATGTATTGAACCCGCCGCGCACGAGCGGTGCGGCAACGCTGTATTCCTTGTATTTCTCGTCGGTGAGATTGCGGGTGAATAACGAGAGCGTCCACCACCCCTGCACAGGCTTGACGTCGAGATGTGCGTCCAGCGTGAACAGCGCCTTCTGATCCCCCAACGGATCGTTGTTCGTCGAACTGTTGTACCGCGAGCGATAGACAAGATTCCAACCGCCCAGAAGCCTGTACTCGGCGATGGGTATTTCATAGTCGGTGCCGAATGACCCTGAAAATCTCGAATTGAACGGCGTCATAGCTCCCGAGAGATCCTGCGAGCAGGGCGTCGCGGCCGCTGGCGGGAGCGGCGTTTGCGCGACGGTGCAAGGAGCGTTGGGGAAGCTCAGATATTTCGCATCCTGAAGATTGGCAGCGGCGTTGATGCGCAGCCCGGAAACCGGCCGTGCATGTATCTCCGCCTCGATACCGCGCGTCCTTGCACGCCCGACATTGGTGACGAACAACACGGTTCCGACAAAGGCGGACGTCTGCAGGTTGGTGAAGGTCGTGCTATAGGCCGTCAGCGAATATTCCAGGCGACCCGAAAGCAACAATCCTTTCAGGCCTCCTTCGAAGGACTCTGCCTCTTCTGGCGCAAATTGTGCCTCGGACGGGCTCGCCGCGGCCGCGCTGCCGGTGTAGGTGGCATCCACACCGCCAGCTTTGTCCCCCTTCACATATTTGAGGAACAGCATGTTCTTCGGTGCGACGTCATATTGCGCCACGACCTGCGGCTGAAAATGTTCTTCCCGGGTCTGAACACCAGTAAACGCGTGGACCGTGCCGCCCAGGACGTTTCGGATCAGCGGCGTCAGTGCGGGATTGTTGGCACCGTCGACCTGCGCGCGTGACGTCTCGAACGACGCGTTGGGCACGAAGGTAGCGCCAAACATCGCCTGGTCAGTCGTCTTCCTGATGATCGAATAGCGTGCGCCGGCGGAGATCCGCAGCGCGGATGTCAGATGATAGGTCAACTGGGCGAAGGGAGAGTAGGTGCTGACCCGTTGATCGTAGGTGGTCACGCGCGCCAGCAAAGGCACTGGCACGCTGATCGCGGCAAAGTTGAGGTTCGTCAGGCCGAAGATGTGCGCATTGTTGCGCTCGAAATACCCCCCGGCGAGGAAGTCCAGCGCGCCGACGCTCCCTGCAAAGCGCAACTCCTCGCTGAACTGCCTGTATTGTTGGCCGCTGCTTATCGTCAACAGCGGACGCTGAAAGGCGCCGGTCTCTGTGTTGCCGCTACGAACCTTACGATAGGCGGTGGTCGAGGTGAGCGTACCTGGGCCGAAGGTCCAGTTGATGTCCCCCTGATAGGTTTCAAAATTGATAGCGTTCTGGTCGTGTGTGAAGAAGGGAGCGCCATCATAATCCACGGCTCGGAGATCATCGAGCACCGCGTCCGTAAACTGCGCGGTCGGAAGCACGCCCTGGGCGATCGGCTGGGCGGTAGAACCGAGCTGGCGCGTACGGTCGATCTCCGCCTTCAGCACGATGTCCACGTCGTGGCTTGGCGTGATCCGCAAGGTCGCGCGCCCACCGTAATTTCGGTAGCTCGGCTCGTTGGCGCCGCTGAGCGTATTGTGGATCCAACCCTTGTTCAGGCGCTGGTAGAGGCCGGCGACACGCAGGCTCATCCCTTCTGAGATCGGCACCGTTACGCCGCCCTGCGCCAATATCTCGTCGCCGCCGAATTCATAGGCGACGGACCCATCCGCCGCCAGTCGCCTGCCAGGCTTCTTCGTCGTGATGTTGATCGCGCCGGCAGTTGCGCTGTTGCCATATAGGAGCACCTGAGGGCCCTTGAGAACCTCGAGTTGATCTAGATCGTAAAGCGGGTAGCGGCCGTCAAAATCCCGACCGTACGACACATTGTCGACGAACTTGCCGACGGCTTGCTCAAAGGAAAAGCTCCCGGTGGTGCCGAAGCCGCGCACGAATGTAACCGGCTGCAGCGCTGCAAGTGACAGGGTGAAATTGGGGACGATCGCGGGCAGGTCGGTCAGCCGCGCGATGTTGCTCCGTGTCAATTCAGAGCCGGAGACAGCGGTTATTGAGACTGGAACGTCGCGCCGGAATTCCGACTTCTTCTGTGCGGTAACGACAATATCAAGGCCGGTCGACGCGGGTTCCGGAGCCACCTGCTGCGGGTCGCTGGGTACGGGGCCGGGCGCGCGCATCTGAGCTTGAGCTGACAGTAGCGGCATGGTCAAAGCGAACGCGCTGACTGATGATTTTACAGCGATGCGGTGAAGACTGCGTAGTGGCGACATGTCGTGACCCCCTCCGGAACGGTGCGATGAACCGGCGATCCGGATAGTGTCCGGTACCGAGCGGCCAGCGGTTGCGAGACAGGGTCATGCGGAGATCATGTCACAACAGCAATATCGCGTACCGGCACAAGGTTTGTGCCGAATCACGAAGGATCACGTCGAGAAGGTGGCGCTCCAAAGCGCCAGATTTTCCACCTCCAATTTGCCTAGATCACAGGGCCCATGGAGGAGGGTTCCGAAATTCTTCGCGCAGATGATCGACAAAGGCGCGCGTTTTCAATGCCAGGTTCCGGCGCTCCGGATATACAGCATAGATATGGCTTTCGACGACCCGGTTCCCGGGAAACAGCTCGACCAGTCGTCCGTTCGCGATATCGTCTTCGACCAGAAAGCGTGAGAGATGCCCGACGCCGAGCCCAGCTCGCACCGCCTGCGCAACCAGTTCTACATTGTCAGCCGACAGGCCGCCTGACACCACTACGTGCTCCACGCGCCCATCTGCAGTCTGAAAAGGCCAACTCGATGACTGCTGAATGCTGCGAACCACAACGCAGTCATGCTCGTGAAGATCAACCGGCGTAGCCGGCATGCCGCGCGCTTCGAGATAGGCCGGTGAGGCACAATATAGGCGCATGTTCGGCGCAAGCTTGAGCGCGATGAGGTTCGGGTCGAGGCCGCTGCTGATGCGGATCGCGACATCGGTTCCAGATGCGACCAGATCGCGACTGGCCGGCGTCAGGGACAGTTCCAGGGTCACCTTCGGATATAGCCGCTTAAACCGGAAGAAGATTGGCGCGAGCACGTGGGTCGCCAGCGTGACGGGAGCGGATACCCGCAGCAAGCCCTGTGGAGCCGACTTATAGTCGCTCACCTCGATCTCAGCCTCATCGACTTCATGCAGGATGACGAGGCAACGGCGGTAAAAACGCGTGCCGAGTTCAGTGATCGACAGCGTCTTGGTGGTTCGCACGACGAGCTGGCAAGACAAGGTTTGTTCAAGCGCCGCTATGTGCTTCGACACGGTCGACGGAACAACGTTCAGGCGCTTTCCGGCCGCGGTAAAACTTTGAAGTTCGACGACAGCGACAAAAGCACGAAGGAGAGCGAGGTTGTCGAGCGGGAAAGACGTGATTTCGCTCGCGCCGGCGGCGCGGCCTTCGGATCCGGTCGGGTTGGCTACCTTTTCCATTTCGGCATGAACCTACTGCTTCCTGCCGCTCTTTTCAAACGGCACCCCGCGATGCATCCCACCCAGCGATGAAAAGATGTTCCGATCGCCCGGTGACAACCGGGGGCCGCGGATGATCGATCAAGCGGGAGAGCCTAGTGAAAATCGTCAGCTTTATTCTGAACGGAAAAACCGGTTTCGGTGTGCTTTCGCAGGATGGCCAACAAGTTGCAGATCTGACTGCTCACTGGCCGTCACTCAAAGCCGCGGTCGCCGTGGCGTCGGCCGCCGCGCTTCACACCGCTGCCGAAAGTGCTCCAATTCGGGCGATTTCGGATTTGGAGTTGACCATTCCTGTACCCGATGCCGACCGTTTCATATGCGCTGGCCTCAACTTTAAGGCGCACGCGCTGGAGGGCGGGCACCAGGATGCTCCGGCACATCCTTCCCTGTTCCTTCGATCGGCCAGCACCTTCGTCGCGCATGAACAGCCGATTCTCCGTCCGACCTGGTCCGATTCGTTCGACTATGAGTGCGAGTTCGCGGTCGTGATCGGAAAAGGCGGTCGCCACATTGCGCTGGCAGACGCTATGGACCATGTTTTCGGCTATACGTTGCTGATGGATGGGACGGTGCGCGAGGTCCAGTTCGGGCATTCGCTGGTCGCGGGCAAAAACTTCTATCGCAGCGGCGCCATGGGCCCCTGGATAGTTACCGCCGACGAGATCAGCGATCCCGCCAGCCTACAGTTGACCGGGCGCGTGAACGGCGAGCAGCGCCAGTCGGCACCCATCTCGGATCTGATCTTCGACATCCCCACTCTCATCTCCTATTGGAGCCGCGTCGACGCCCTTTCACCCGGCGATATCATCTCGGTCGGCACGCCGGCCGGTGTCGGGTTCGCGATGGATCCGAAATCCTTTCTACAGGTCGGCGACATCGTCGAGACCGAAGTTCCGGGCATCGGCCTTTTGCGCAACGTCGTCGCCGCGGACGAACAGAGCTCCTGAGCATGTTCGACGCGCCCGTCATTGATGAGACCATCACGCTTGCAGACAAATATGCCCGGCGCGATGGCCGGGTGTTTCTGTCAGGCACGCAGGCATTGGTGCGCCTGCCGATCCTGCAACGCCTGCGCGACGCGGAGCGTGGTCTCAACACGGCGGGTTTCATCTCCGGTTACCGCGGCTCGCCGCTCGCCGGTTACGACACGGCGTTGTGGGCTGCCAGGAAGGAACTCGATGCGGCAGGCGTCGTATTCCAGCCTGGACTCAACGAGGAGCTGGCAGCCACCTCGGTATGGGGCACCCAGCAGGTCGCGCTTCTGCCTGGTGCAACCGTCGATGGCGTGTTTGCCATCTGGTATGCCAAAGGCCCCGGCGTCGACCGGGCGATGGACGCAGTGAAGCACGCCAATTCGGCGGGGACATCCACGCAGGGCGGTGTGCTCGCGGTGTTTGGCGACGATCACGGAGCCCAATCCTCGACTATGCTCCACCAGAGCGAGCAGATGTTCGAGGCCGCAGCAATTCCCGTTCTGAACCCGTCGAGCGTAGCAGAGCATGTAACCTTTGGGCTGCACGGCGTCGAACTATCGCGATACGCCGGCTGCTGGGTTGGACTGAAGGCGACCACGGAGCTCGTAGAGAGCAGCGCCTCGATTGCTGCCCTCGATCCGCCCCTCCCCGTAATGCCGAGCGACTTCAATATGCCGGCAGCGGGGCTTGGAATTCGTTACCCGGACACTGCGGTCGATCAGGAACGCCGCATGCTCGGATCCCGGTTGGAGGCGGTCGCTGCGTTCGCGCGAGCCAACCCGATTGATCGGCAGGAACTCACGAACGGCCCTGCCCGCCTGGGGATCGCGACCGCCGGTAAGGCTTATAGCGATGTGCACCAAGCACTCGCGGAGCTAGGCATCGGGCCGATCGAGGCCGAGAGGTTCGGCTTGCGACTCTACAAGCTTGGCATGACCTGGCCCATCGAGGTGGAGGGACTGTGCCGGTTCGCGACGGGACTGGAGGAAATTCTCGTCATCGAAGAGAAGCGTGCCTTCATCGAGCCGCAAATCCTGTCAGCGCTGCAGGCGGTCGAAGGCGCGCCGCGTGTGTCGGGCAAGAGAGACCATGCAGGCGCCGATCTCCTCCCCAGCATTGGTGAGTTTACGCCGTTTATCGTCGCACGAGCAATCGTCGCGCGCTTGCGCGGCCTCGGTGAGGACATGGTAATGTTCGATGCTCGACTGGCAGCAATGCTAGAAGCCGCAGCTCCCGTGATACCTGTGTCGCTGGCGCGCACACCGTTTTTCTGCTCGGGTTGCCCCCACAACAGTTCCACCAAAGTGCCTGGGGGAAGCCGCGCGCTGGCCGGCACCGGTTGCCATTCGATGGCGATGTACATCCCCGAGCGCAATGCGGCTTTCCTGACCCAAATGGGCGGCGAGGGCGTAAATTGGATCGGGCAGTCGCCCTTCGTCGCCGAGAACCATGTGTTTGTGAATCTCGGGGACGGCACCTTCTCGCACAGCGGCCTGCTTGCTGTACGGGCGGCCGCGGCTGCCGGCGTTAACGCGACCTACAAGATCCTTTTTAACGACGCTGTCGCGATGACCGGGGGGCAGGAGAATGATGCTCATCTAACGGTCCCGCGCATCGTCCATCAGGTCAAAGCCGAAGGCGCCACACGTGTGGTGGTGCTGGCCGAGCAACCCGGCCGTCACGATCGCGCCAACTTTCCGGCGGGCACCGAAATCCTGGATCGTCGCGAGCTCGATCGCATCCAGCGCGAGATGCGCGAGATGCCCGGCCTCACCGTGATCGTGTTTGATCAAGTCTGTGCCGCGGAAAAGCGGCGGCGGCGCAAGCGCGCACTGTATCCCAAACCGCCCAGACGCGTGTTCATCAATGAAGCCGTATGCGAGGCCTGCGGCGACTGTTCGGCGAAATCGAACTGCATCTCTGTCGGTCCAGTAGAAACGTCGCTTGGCCGCAAGCGCGCGATCGACCAGTCGAGCTGCAATGCAGACTATTCCTGCATCGAGGGCTTTTGCCCGAGTTTTGTAACAGTGGAAGGGGCCGTTCCGCGGAAGGAAACGGCAGACGCCGACCATCTCGACGCCGCCGTTCTGACCCTGCCCCAGCCTACCATCCGATCCTTGGCCGGCGCCTATAATATCCTCACCACCGGCGTCGGCGGCACGGGGGTGATCACGGTCGGCGCGCTGCTCGGCATGGCAGCGCATCTTGAGGGCAAAGCAGTTACGACACTCGACTTTACTGGCCTTGCCCAGAAGAACGGCGCGGTCACCAGCCACATCCGCATCGCGATGGACAATGCGTTACTCGGGCCGACGCGAATGGACGCCGGTAGCGCCGACCTGGTTCTCGCCTGCGATGTCGTCGTGGCGGGCAGCGCAAACGCGCTGTCGCGCATGGGACACAAGCGGACGCGCGTCGTTGCCAACACCCATGTTCAGCCGCCCGGCGCCTTTGTCCTGAACACGGAGATCGACTTGTCCGATCGCCCGAGCATGTCGGCGATCGGTGCGATCATTGCTTCAAGCATCAACAAGATCAACGCCAGCCGCATCGCCACTCGCGTGATGGGTGATTCGATCTATGCGAACCTCCTGCTACTCGGCTTTGCGTGGCAAAGGGGGCTCGTCCCCTTAGGCTTTCCTGCGCTCATGCGAGCGATCGAGCTCAACGGCACTGCTGTTGCCGCCAACAAGCGGGCTTTTGCTTTTGGTCGGCTTGCCGCCGTCGATCCTTCAGCGTTCGATCGCGAGCTCGGCACCCCGACATCGATGCAAGAGGCTCTTGTTGACGTGATTGCCGACCGCCGTCGGCGGCTGACCTTTTATCAAAACGAAACTTACGCGGCGCGCTACGATCGCCTGGTATCGGAAGTGCAAGATGCCGAGCATCGCCTTGACCGCCCCACCGACCGGCTTTCGCTCGCGGTCGCGCGCAACATGTACAAGCTGATGGCGTACAAGGATGAGTATGAAGTCGCCCGCCTATACACCGACGGTGAGTTCGAACAGAAGCTCGCCGCTCGACTTGAAGGCGGCGGTCGGCGGCAAATTTATCTTGCGCCGCCCTTGTTCGCTCGACGGGACCCGATGACGGGCCACCTGCGCAAGCGAGCGTTTGGCCCATGGATCTTCACCGCTTTCAAGGTCCTCGCTCGGTTGAAGTGGTTACGGGCCACTCGCTTCGATCCCTTTGGATATTTGGCAGAAAGGTGCCGCGAACGGGGCCTTATTGATGAGTATGAGAGCGACATTCGTGCTTTGCTCGTGAGCCTCGACACGGCTCAGCTCGATGCTGCCGTCGCTCTCGCTGAGTTGCCGGACACCATCCGCGGCTACGGTCACGTGAAGGAGCGGAACATGGACACAGCCGCCACCAGGCGCGCCGAACTGCTCTCGATGTTTGGCGCACGTGGAGCGCTCGGATCGCATATCGATGAAATCAAAATTGAGAAAGCGATCGCATGAGCAACGTAACAACGGCCATCGCAGCGGCACGGCCAGAAGGCGTGACGATCCGCGGGCTGGATCTGGTCGATGACATCATCGGCAAGCTCAGCTTCACCGAAATGACCTATTTCCTCTGTGCCGGGATCCTTCCTACCGAGGCGCAGACACGCATGCTTGACGCCTGCCTTGTCACGCTAATGGAGCATGGCTGGACGCCATCGTCGATCATCGCGCGGATCATGGCGGACAGCGTGCCCGAAGACTCGCAGGTGGCCATCGCAGCCGGGCTCCTATCGCTCGGCCCGATCTATGCGGGCACGTCAGAAGCGTGCGCTCGACTTCTACAGGCGGGCGTCGCCGCGTCTGATCCCGACCTGTTTTGCGAAGAGACAATTCGGAACCTCCGTAGCCGGCGTGCCGCTATTCCCGGCTTCGGCCATCCGCTGCACAAGCCTGACGATCCGCGCACTGCGCGGCTGCTCGCGGTCGCGCGCGACGCTGGTGTTGATGGCCCTTATGTCGATCTGCTCCACCGCCTCGGACGCGCGGTCGATGCAACCTTCGGCAAACACATCACAATCAACGCGACCGGCGCAATTGGCGCGCTCCTGCTCGAAATTGGCCTGGAACCGGGGGTGATGCGCGGACTTGCCGTGGTGTCACGCGCGAGCGGCCTGATTGGCCATGTCGTGGAGGAACATCGTACCCACGCGGCACGCGCGATCTGGGCATTTGCCGAACATGAGATCCCCTATCAGGGCGCCGACGACCTGGCGTGACATCGGACCGGAGCAATTAAATGGATTTTACCTTCTCGCCCGAGACGGACATGGTGCGGGCCACTGCGCGCGGATATGTCGAGACCTTCCTGAAGCCGCTGGAAAAGCATGTCGAAGCAGCCGATCATCTCGATGACGATGTGTTCCGCGGCCTCAGAATGGAGGCGGTCAAACTCGGCCTCTACGCGCACAATCTGCCCGAAAGCCTCGGAGGCGGTGGCCTCGATGTCATGTCTCAGGTGGTCATTGGCGAAGAGATCGGCAGGACCTCGATGCCTCTCGCCGACGCGATCGGCTTCCTGCCCGCGACGATGACGCTCGCGTCGAATGCGCAGCGCGACTGGTTTATCGATCCCGTTGTCAGTGGGGACAAGACCGTCGCCTATGCGCTGACCGAACCCGATGCGGGGTCGGACCTGAGCGGCATCCGAACCCGCGCTACGCGACAAGGCGGCAAGTGGGTTCTGAACGGCGGCAAGCAATTCATTTCCGGCGCCGACTATGCCGATTTCATCATTCTCCTCGTGAATACGGAGCCGGATGCCTCGCTTAGAACGCGCCAGACGCTGTTCCTGGTGGAGAGGACCAATCCGGGTTTCCACTATCTTGGCACAATGAAGAAGATGGGCTGGCGCGGCTACCAGCTCGGCGCCTTTTCGCTCGAGGATTGTGTGATCGAGGATAGCCACGTCCTGGGCGAAGTCGGCGGCGGGTTCGGCGGCATGATGGCCACAATCAACACGACGCGTATTGAATATGCCGGTCGCTATGTCGGCATGGCGGAAGAATTGATGCGGCTGGCGATCGAGCATTGCAATACCCGCAAGACCTTCGGCACGCCGCTTGGGTCGCACCAGATGATCCAGACGATGCTGGCAGACTCGGACTGCGAGCTTCAGGCCTCCCGACTTCTTGCATATCAGGCAGCCGATCTGGCCGACCGGGGGGACCCAGCATCTCGCATCGCAGGCTCGCGCGCCAAATTATATGCCAGCGAGATGGTTGGCCGGGTTGCCGATCGTGTGCTGCAGATTTTTGGCGGATCCGGCTATATGTGCGACCTCCCGATCGAACGAATGTACCGCGACGCGCGCGCCTTCCGCATCGGCGAGGGCACGTCGGAAATGCAACGCATCCAGATCGCGCGGGCGCTGCTCGCCGCATGACTGAGCGTGCTTTGTCACTCATCGAGGTAGAACGCCGGGGGCGCGTTGCCGTAATCTGGATGACGGATTCTGCGCGTCGCAATGCCCTGTCCGTGAAGTTAGTGACTGAATTGCTGGGTGCCCTGGCTTCGAGTAGCGCGGATGGCGCAGATGCGGTCGTCATCGCGTCGCGGGAAAAGGCTTTTTGTGCAGGGGCTGATATCCGTGACATGCTCGACAGTGGCTGGCTCGAGGCTCGATCCGGAGCGGCCGGACTTACGCCTCCCGATCTTTTCGAAGCTATCGAGACCGATAGACGGCCGATCTTGGCTGCGGTGGACGGAGCAACCTTTGGTGGCGGTGTGGAACTTTGTCTTGCTTGTGACCTGGTCATCGCGACGCCGACATCCACGTTCATGCTTCCCGAACTTGGCCTCGGCGTTCTGCCCAACACCGCACTCGCCCGGCTGCCTTATCTTGTCGGCGCCCGCGCGGCGGCACGTTTGATCATGACCCGGCAGCGGATCGATGCGGCCGAAGCATTTAGGCTAGGCCTGATCACTGAATTGGTAACCGATCTGAGCGCGGTCGATCGGGCGGTGGCGACGGCAAACGATATTATCGACAAGGTTCCGCCGACAGCGTTTGCCGCCGCCAAGCGAAGCCTGCGCCGGGGGCCGGATTGGGCTACAATTCGGTCGATACTTGGCGACATGGATTCAGAAGAGTGGCGCGAGGGCACGACGGCCTTTGTCGAAAAACGACCGCCGGACTACGCGCGCTTCTGGAACGGGAGTAACGACGATCGCTAGGCCACGCCCACCGCATAAACCCGTGCGAGCGCCTAACCTAGGCCTGTGATGTGATTTCCGCGCGCACGATCGCGGCCCCCTCGACCATCGCCTTCATCTTGGCATAAGCGAGATTGCGTGGAAGGTACTTCATGCCGCAATCAGGCGCGACGATGACGCGCTCCGGGGCGACGTGCACGAGGCCTCGCCGAATCCGGTCCGCAACGGTTTCCGCACTTTCAGCAAAATCGGTCGAGAGATCGATGACGCCGAGGATGATGGTTTTCCCCGGCAAGCCCTTGAGGATCGATGTGTCGAGCTTTTGCTGCGCCGTCTCGATGGAAATCGCCTGCACAGACGTATCCTCGAGTTCGGTCAAGAAGCTGTAGCCGCTCGGGCGTTCATGGATGATCGCCGCATAGCCAAAGCAGATATGGAGCGCCGTGTTCCCAACAACGCCGTCCAGCGCGCGCTCCAGCGCTTGGCGACCATATAGCCGGGCTGCGTCAGGTCTTGCCTGCATGTACGGCTCGTCCAGCTGAACATAGTCAGCGCCGGCCGCGAACATGTCCTTGACCTCGTCGTTGACGGCGGCGGCATATCCCATCGCGAGCGCCTCAGGGTCGAAATAATGATCGTCCTGAGCCTGTTGGCTCATCGTGAATGGGCCAGGGACGGTGATCTTGATCGGCTTGTTTGTATGTTGCCGCAGGAATTCCACGTCGCGCACCTGAACCGAGTGGCGCCGCGAAATCGGACCTACAACCCGCGGCACAGGATTTGGGTGGCCTGAGCGGTCGAGGGCGATACCGTGATTGTCCATGTCGACGCCATCAAGCGCGGTGGCAAAGCGATTGGAGTAACTCTCCCGCCTCATCTCGCCATCCGTAATAATATCGAGACCGGCTCGCTCCTGTTCGTGCACGGCCCATATCGTCGCATCGTCCTGGGCTTCCTCAAGAAACTCTGGCGCCGGACGCCAAAGTTCAAGTGCGCGCACGCGGGGCGGAAAACGCTCTTGCAAGCGCGGTCGGTCAATCAGCCAATCGGGCTGCGCGTAGGATCCCACCAGCGACGTCGGGAGTAGAATGGTCGGTGTCATCATCTTCAACTCCGGAGAATAGACTGCGGCTGCATCCGAGGGGATCGTTTGATGTGGGGCGGCGAAAGCCGCGCCGGCGGGGGTAGAACGTGTCTGCGTGTAACGAGCGAGGCGTGGCTCGCAGAGGGACCAGGCGAGGCAAATCTCCTGGTCACCGAGACCGCCAAGATTGCCACGCTGCGTGCCTCGTCCGCTCGTGACGATGCCCAGCCAACGTAACGCGAATTTCGGGGTGACCATAATCTCGAAGGCGGGACGATGCGGCGCGCTCAGGTAGAATCATCGAACCTCTCCTTCGCGTCATGTGTCCAGCAGCTGACTTGCGGCCGAATGAACTGGGGCGAAGGTAGCGCGCCCGACTGGCGCCAGATACGCGATGGTCCGGACAAAGGCTCTTGCGGAAATGGAAATTCTGGTCGGCATATGGGCTCACATTGCCGCAATCTCCTCCTTATTGCTTGAGAACAGGGGCCGAACTGCCGCCTTTTTGCAGGAGCCAGCAGCTAGCCCCGCGGGCCGCTATGGCCGGCACGAAAAGATAACCCGCGGACGTCAATGCGTAAGTGCTTCATATAAAACCCGAAGCTTTCTAGCGCCGCGCGTGCAAGCGGCCCGCCGGGCGCGTGAAGAGCATCCCAAGGACAACGGCAACGAGCACAGTTGCGGCCCGGGCGCGCCGGTTTCATCGGCGAAGCAAGACAGGTTCCAGGCAATCAGCCCACCAGACCAGCACCACGAACCTATATCGTTTGGGTAACACCTCCACCAAAATGCCATCTTATGGCCGCGTCTCGTCTCAACCATTGAGCGGCGGCAAGCTCGGCAAAGGGCCAGCCCGGGAATGCCTCAACGGCGTGCTTGCGATAGCTGACCGGAAATCACCGACAGCACGAAAACTATAAGCGCGGAAGCGCGCCACCGAGGGAGGGATATGATCGTTTCTCGCACATTGCGCTGGAAGCACCAGCTTTCCTCATTCTCCTTCTGTGCGGCACTGGTACCGGCATTTTCAGCAGCAGTGGCCGTCGCCAGCCCTACAGCGAACGCCGCAAAGTCTACGACATCACCAACGCGGCGCGCGGAATGCGCTGGCGCGCGCGACATCGCGCTGCGCAACGGCCGGATCGTGACCATGTCCTCCCCAGCGACGGTATCGGAGATAGTGATCCGCGATGGGCGTGTCGTTCATCTCGGCTCCGGCAGTCAGCGATATTTCACGCCTTGTACCCGCGTGATCAATCTAAAGGGGCGCACTGCTATCCCCGGGTTGACCGATGCACATATCCATCTTGTAACATGGGGGTTTCGACCCGGTCGCGATGTGCGGCTGGACCTCGCAACCTCTATCGCCGACGTCCAAAAGATTGTCGCTGAGCGCGCCGCAGGGATGGCGCCGGGCGAGTGGGTCACAGCCGTAGGCGGGTGGTATCATACGCAGTTGCGTGAGGACCGGCTGCCGACGCTGGCCGAACTCGACGAGGCAGCACCGCGCAATCCGGTGTTCTTCTGGGAACGCGACGGAATGGCTGCAGTGACCAACACTCGAGGCCGCGCGTTCTTCGAGGCCAAGGGCCTGACGGTCGCCAGTGACGGCACGATCACGCCGGCCGGCGGGATGGCGGCAGTTGCCTATTCGACCCTCGCCCATCAGGAAACCAATGCCGAGCGCGGCACGCTGGAGGCAATGACGCAACTCGCCTCGGTCGGTATCACCACTGCGGCCGATGCCGGGGTGAATGCGGCACCGGCCGGCACGCGCCCAGCGGAGCGCTCATGGCATTCTGGCCATGTCGACGTCTTTACCGCTTATGACCCTATATTCGCGTTGGCACAGGCCGATCGCCTTTCCACGCGCGTACGGATCAGCATGCTCGACGTGCCAGATGGTCCGGAGCACACGCCCGAACGCCTGAAATACCAGTTTCCGCTGTTCGGAAGCGACATGTTCAAGACGTTATGCCTCGGCGAGTTCATTTCGACGACGCCAGCCAAATATAAGGAGGCCGCCTCCGCTGTCGCCGCGCGCGGCGGCTGGTGCCACGAGCAACACACGACCGGGACCGCCAACATCCGCAGCTTCGTAGACGTCTGGGAGCGCATCAACGCAAGATACTCGCTGAAGGTCCGGCACTGGCGACTGGCGCATGTGTGGGACATTGATAGCGACTCGCTCACACGCCTGCGCGCTCTCGGGGCCGGGGTGAACGTCGGACCGGTCCTCTATGCCGATCTGAAGATGGGTCCAAAGACCGCGATGGCCTATCGCATGATCATCGGCTCGGGAATCCCAGTCGCCGGCATCTCCGACGGACCCAATTATATGCCGGTCGACCCTTGGGTGCACATCGCGCTGATGGTCACGGGCAAGGACAGTCTGGGGCGTCAGGTGATTCAGCCGGACCAGACGCTGACCCGGGTGCAGGCGCTACGGCTTTATACCGTGAACAGCGGTTGGTTCATGCAGGACGACAAGATCGGCACGATCAAGCTGCACGGCTTCGGCGATATTGTCGTGCTGGACCGCGACTATTTCACCGTGCCCGAAGACCGGATCCGGACGACCAGGGCAGCCCTGACGATCGTCGATGGCCGCGTTGTCTATGAGCAATCGATGCGGCGCTGACCGCTCATCGGTCAATCCGAAACACCAATACCGACACGTGCGCCGATCGAATGGCGGCAGATATTTGGGGGACTAAACAAATGACTTCGATCAAACTGACGACCGCGCTGCTGTTAGGATCGAGCCTTGGTGCGCTCGTCGCAATGCCGGTGACCGCGCACGCGCAGACGCTGCCCACTCCGGTCGCTTTGCAGGCAGAGGCACCTGCTCCGGAAGCGGGTGAAGTCGTAGTCACGGGTTCGCGTATCGTGCGTGAGGGCTATCAGGCGCCCACACCGTTGACCGTCGCTTCGGCCGAGGCAATCGGGGGCACGGCCAGCCCTAATGTCGCGCAATTCCTCACCACGCTGCCTGTTCTCGCCGGTAGTATCCAGGCGCAGAGCGGCCAGACCGGCGTCGGGATCGGCTTGTCAGGCGCGAACGTCCTTAACCTGCGCAACCTCGGCACGCAGCGTACCTTGGTGCTGCTCGATGGCCAGCGTTCGGTCGCGTCGCTAATCACCGGCGGCGTCGATATCGACAGCTTCCCGCAGCAGCTTATCCAGCGCGTCGATATCGTGACCGGCGGCGCCTCATCGGTCTATGGTTCGGACGCCGTGGCAGGCGTCGTCAACTTCATCCTCGACCACAAGTTTTCCGGGCTGAAGGCCGAGATCTCGGGCGG
This sequence comes from Parasphingomonas halimpatiens, assembly GCF_036663795.1. Taxonomy (NCBI): domain Bacteria; kingdom Pseudomonadati; phylum Pseudomonadota; class Alphaproteobacteria; order Sphingomonadales; family Sphingomonadaceae; genus Parasphingomonas; species Parasphingomonas halimpatiens. The sequence goes on along the minus strand of NZ_JAXOJP010000001.1, from coordinate 127,811 downwards.
CGAAACAAGCTATGGGGACGATCGCAACTGGAAGATCGACATTTCCGCGGGCCTGAAATTCGCCCAAGGTCGCGGACACCTGCTGCTGTCGGGATCCCACGTTTACGATCCCGGCGTGCTCAATGGGGTCGGCGACCGGAAATGGAACCGCACCGGTTATCAGGACATCATCAACCCGGCCTACACCGCGACCAATGGCCAGCCGCAGCATCTGCTGCTCAACAATGTCGGCATGGCGAGCGCGACCTTTGGTGGCATCGTCGTATCCGGTCCGTTGACGGGCACTGCGTTCGGCCATGGCGGCACGCCCTATCAGCTCACCTATGGCGATATCGTATCCTATCCGTTCATGCGGGGCGGCGACTGGCAGGCCAACGAGGTGCAGCTGACCAATCTAATATCGCTGGCGCCGCGCGAAGTCCGCAACAACGCCTTTGGCAGATTGTCCTTCGACGTGAGCGACAATTTCAACGTCTATGCCCAGGTGTCATGGGCGCGGGCGCACATCCTAGGCAAGGGCTCGAACGTATTCCTGCCGACAACCGCGGGGCCCCTGATCAAGGCCGACAATGCTTTTCTCCCCGCCTCGATCCGCGCGCAGCTGACGCCAACTCAGACCCTCCAGATCGGCACACTGAACCTTGATATGGGTTCGATTTATGCAGACAATGTTCGAACCGTGCAGCGCTACGTGGTCGGCGCGAACGGCAAATTCGGTGCGCTTGGCACCGACTGGAAATGGGATGTCTATTACCAGCTCGGTATCTCGACCAATGACAGCCTGACGATCGGCAACCTCAACCGCGCCAAATACAAGCAGGCGACCGATGCGGTGTTCGCACCGGCCGGTATCTCCGGCATTACTGCCGGCAGCATCGTATGCCGCTCGACCCTGGCCGCGCCGACCGATGGCTGCGTGCCGTATAATGCCATGGGGATCGGCGTGAACAGTCCGGCGGCCCTGGCATATGTTCAGGGCAGCTCGAGCCAGACGCTGCGCCAGCAGCAGCAGGTCTGGTCGGGAAGCATCACTGGTGAGCCATTCTCAACCTGGGCGGGCCCGGTATCTGTCGCTCTTTCGCTGGAGCATCGTGCAGAATCGATCAGCGGCGTCGCTGACCCGATCGCACTTGCCGCAGGCTGGCTGGCGGGCAATTTCTCCAATATCGACGGGCGCTATCAGGTGACAGAGGGCGCACTGGAAACGGTGGTGCCGCTGGCACGCAACGCAAGCTGGGCGCATAGCCTAGATCTCAGCGCGGCCGTTCGGGTGACCGACTATTCAACCTCCGGACGCGCGACGACCTGGAAGGTCGGGGGCGTGTGGGAACCGCTCAAGGGCCTTCGTTTTCGCGCCACCCATTCTCGCGACATCCGCGCGCCATATCTCAACGAGCTTTACGCTCAGGGTTCGGTGTCGGCGGGCAATTTCTTCGATCCATTTACCAACACCTCGCCGTCAATCCGCTCGACGATCGTCGGCAACCCGTTGCTAAAACCGGAAAAGGCCGATGGTAACACCTTCGGCGTGGTGCTCCAGCCCGACTTCCTGCCTGGGTTCAGCGCCTCGGTCGATTACTGGACGGTGGCGATCAAGGACGGCATCGGCAATGCCACGGCAGCCGATGTGATCAACCAATGCTTCCTCGGCAATCAGACTTATTGTAATCAGATCCAGCGCACGAATGGCGTGATCACCTTCGTCACCGGCGGTTCGTTCAACCAGGCACGCCAAGACGCGCGCGGCATCGATTTTGAGGCCAGCTACCGCACGCCTCTCTCGGCTATCGCTCGATCTCTGCCCGGGTCGATCTCGCTCCATACCAACATCACGCATTATCTCGAGAACCGCACCAACAATGGCCTGACCCCGGTCACGATCAGCAGCTCGCTCGGTCTCCTGCCCCGCAACTGGGTTACGACGACGACGTTCGCGTATCAGCTGAATACCTTTCGTGGAGCGCTGACCGCGCGCACTTCGAGCGGCGGGCCCTTCAACCCTAACGGCATCGAGTGCAACTCGGCATGCCCGACTTCGACCACGGCAAACCCGACCTATAATTACAACCGCCTGCCGGGAACGTTCTATCTCGATGCCTCGCTCAGCTACGGCTTCACGGTCTCAGGTCACACCCAAGTTGAGGCGTTTTTCAATGTGCGCAATCTGACCAATAAGGATCCCGCGCAGGTGCCCAACTCAAACCAGTTCTTCTCGCCGCGGACCAACGGCAACATCTATGATGTGCTCGGCCGCGTTTATCGGGTCGGCTTGCGCTTCAAGCTTTAGAGGTCGGGAGGATGACAACGACCGAGGATTTGCCGGAAGCCGATGCGCGGTACACTCGCATAGCTATAGCGCTGCATTGGGTGGCTGCGTCATTAATCCTGCTCAACCTCGCTATCGGTCCTTTTATGGAGAGCTTTGCCGAGCCCTGTCGTACGACGCTGGCACGCCTACATGAGTCGTCCGGCATCACCATTCTGCTGCTCACGGTGGTGCGGATCGTATGGCGTGTGTTCCATCGGCCACCGCGGCTCGACCCAAGGCTGTCGTGGTGGGAACAGGTGGCCGCGAAAGCGGTGCACGGGACACTCTATGTCGCAATGGTTGCAATGCCGCTACTGGGATGGGCCATCATTTCCGCAAACCCGCCGCAGGTGGTTTCCGCCCGGGTGGCTATAGGAACAGCGCCGGCTGCTAAACCAAAACGCATCATGATTTGGGGCTTGGTACCGCTGATCCCGATCAAGTCGATCCAGGCCATCGCGCTGGAACGTGACGGCAAGCCGCGACAGCGCGCGCTGCACGGGCGGCTCGTGAGTGTGCATGCGCTGGGCGGTTACCTGATGATGCTATTGCTCGCGCTGCATTTACTCGGAGCGTTCAAGCATGAGTGGTTTGACGGGCGGGGTGGGCTGCGGCGCATCGGGGTCGGACGAAGGCGCGATAGGGACGGTTACCGCCAGCCGCCGGCGGAATAGATGCGTCGACGCAGTTCGGAAACTTTTGCCCAGTCCGAAGTAAACGGCTGAGCCCGCCCTATCCAACTCGGCCGACTTCAGGATAGGCGCATGTTTCTCACTTTTCCAGCCGGGCCGCTGCACTTCGATATATGCGTTGGAGCACTCCTCGAAGGTCTTTGCCTTCGCCTTCGCGACGACTATCGCGGCGCGCGCGTCCTGTTTCTCCGAACGCGGATCGATGGCGGCGCGCATCTTCTTGTGCATTCCCCGGCAACCTCACGCGCCTAGGCAAGAGATACCTCAGGGTAGGCGCCAAGCCCGAGATCACTTCACCTTGATCCGATCTGGACACGCAGGCCCACGCGCGGCTACCGCCACAAATGCGGAGGTGAAGCCCGTCCGCACCGCCTACTGCAAGCGCCCTCTTCCCGGAACTTCGATACGGCTAGCACAAACAATTCTCGTTCTTTTTTAGCCATCGGCCATAGCTCTTCGACCCGCGTTTCGTCCCACCTGAAGAGTGAGATCTTGATAGAATTTCCGGGGCATCCCTGCACGCATCAGTATCATAACTATCTGATTAAACTAACGTTCATGGCGTTCTGGAACGCTCTGGATTATGGCGGCAGGGGACCCCACGAATTATGCTTTTAACGTGAAAGGTACACATTTGGCAGCTAGGCCATCAAGGCTAACCACGCCGATGGAGGACATGAGACGATCAACCGTCATGCCGTCGATCGCCGGAACCCATTTCGCCAGCCAGATCAACATTCCCAGCAATAGCTGCACGACCACGTGAGGCTCGCACGGGACGACGGACCCTTCGGCAATTCCGTCGATAAGGAACTGCTCGAGCATTGTGGTGAGGCGCGCCGCCCACTCCCCGATATGTTTGCGATTGTCGTCGGCCAGGTAGGAATAGTCGCCGAAGTAGAGCTGCGGCCCATTGCTTTCCGCGTCTTCGAGCATGCCGCGGATGAACAGCGTGAGTTTGGAAAGGCCGGTGCCGCTGCTGCGGTCCGCCTCTACGAGAAGCCGCTCGAACAACTCCATCGACCGAACGTGACAGGCATACGCCAGCGCCTGCTTGCTCGGAAAATAATAATAGAGCGTGGCATCGCGCAGATCGAGGCTGGCGGCGATCTCCGTCATCGTCGCCTGCGCATAGCTGCGTTCGTTGATGACCTCGACGGCGGCCCGCATGATCGCATCGCGCTTGCCGGCCGACTTTCGCCCTCGAGCTTTGGGTTTGGCCCCGGCTGCGTTCGTCAATGCCATTAAGTCCTCACCTACTCCCGTCGCACATGCAGTGTGGGGTGACCTCCTTGCAACCGCAACCTTCATCCTGATGTCAAAAATCTAGCTTGTACTAGATTATTGAGTATGGAATAGATTGATGGTGGCTGAACCCGGCAAATTCGGGAGGGCGCGGTTTAGGAGAGGCAATCATGCATCATCACCATCGCTTCGGAATTTCGGCCCTTGCGCTCATCGCAAGCGCCCCCGCATTCGCGCAGGCACCTGTTGACGGCGCGCAGCCCGCCACTGCGGCATCCAGTGACGATGTCGTCGTGACTGCCGCCAAGCGTGAGCAGACGCTGCAGGACGTGCCCATTTCGGTCTCTGTGACGAGTGAGCAGACGATCCAGCGCGCGCAGATCCGCGACCTGATCGACCTTCAATCCGTCGTGCCGTCGCTGAAGGTCGCGCAGTTTAACGCAGTTGGCCAGACGAACTTCATCATCCGGGGCTTTGGCAATGGCAACGGCAATGTCGGGATCGAGGGTTCTGTCGGCGTATTCATCGACGGTGTGTATCGTTCGCGGAGCGCCGCCTCGCTGAACGATCTGCCCGAGATCGAGCGGATCGAAGTGCTGCGCGGGCCTCAGTCGACGCTGTTCGGCAAGAATGTGTCGGCGGGCGCGATCAGCATCGTTACCCGGCGGCCCCAATTTGATTTCGGCGGGCGGGCGGACCTGACCGTTGGCAATTATGGTCAGATGATCGCCAAGGCGACCGCTACCGGGCCGATCGCAAATAACCTGGCTGTGCGGCTGTCGGGCACGATCAATCAACGGAATGGCTTTTATCACAACACGGTGACTGGCCAGGACGTCAACGACCGCGACCGGGGCTCGGTGCGAGGCGACATCCTGTGGAAGCCGACCAGCAAGCTGACGATTCGGGTAATCGCGGACTATAACGCGATCACCGAAACATGTTGTGGCACCGTGCAACTGCTGAATGGTCCCGCCACGCAGTTTATCGCCGGCAGTCTGGGTGCGGTAGGCAACCCGGCAACGAAGTTCGACCGGAACACCGTGTTCAACCGCGAGCCGCTGAATCATATCGTCGGCAAGGGCGTCTCGGGGCAGATCGATTATGACGCGGGCTTTGCCAGGATAACGTCGATCACGGCGTATCGCGACCAGCTCGACAGCGGATCGCAGGATGTCGATTTCACCGGCGCCGACCTCGCGGACCGCTCCGACCGGACCCGCACCAAGACGTTCACCCAGGAATTTCGCCTGGCTTCCACAGGCGCCGGGCCCCTCAGCTGGCTGGTCGGCGGATTCTACGACCATGAGAATCTGGACACACGCAGCACGATCAACTTTGGCAGCCAGATACGTGCCTATGCCGATGGGCTAAGCGGCCCGTCAGCGGCGCTGCCAGGCCGCTCGAATATTTTCGCACTCGAATATCTGCAGAGCCTGGTGACGCCCTCGATCCGTCCCGGCTCGACTTATTTTGCCGCAGGCCAGGCGGTAACGGCGCCGTACACGCTAAAGCAGGATTCCTACTCGATCTTCGGCCAAGTGGATTTCAGGATCACCTCGCGGCTGACCGTCACGGGCGGCATCTCCTATCTGAACGATCGCAAGGCATCGACCTCGAACGTCGTGCTGACCGACGCCTTCTCGCTGCTCAACCTCCAGAACGTGCCGCAACTGCCGCTCATCGGGGTACCGGCCAACGCCTTCGGTGCCCTGGGTGCGCTGCAATTCTTCTACGGCAACGCGCCGACCCACGGCCCGGTCAACTACCCGAACGCAAATGAATCCGGCATTCTGAAGGGCAGCAAGGTCACCTATCTCGGTCGCGCGACATATGATTTTGGCGCGATCAACGTCTATGCCAGCTACTCCACCGGGTGGAAGGCGGGCGCCTATAATCTGTCCACCGACGCGCGCGCGCCCGATGCCAACAATGTCGGCCGTACAGCGGATCCGGAGAACGTCACGCTCTACGAGGCCGGCGCCAAGGCGTCTTTCCACGGCGGCTTTCTCAACGTCGCGGTGTTCAAGCAGGAGATCAAGGGCTTCCAGTCGAACGCCTATACCGGCACCGGCTACAGCCTGGTCAATGCCGGCAAGGAGTCGGTCAGGGGTTTCGAGGTCGATGCCGCGTACCGGCCGATGCCCTGGCTTTCGTTAACGGGCAGCGCGACCTACCTCGATCCCCAATACGATTCCTTCCTGCGCGCGCCGTGCGTCAATTACGACACGGCGCGGTGTCCGCTGAACCCCGCCACGGGGCAGCGCCCGGCATTCCGCGACCTTTCAGGCCAACGGCCCGCCGGCATTTCCACATGGAGCCTTTCGGCCTCGGCGACGATCAGCCACGAGTTCGCGGGTGGCTTCAGCGCGTTCCTTCGCGGCGAATATGATTACGCCAGCAAGGTCCAGCTGACCGAGACGACGCCGCCCGAATTGTCGACCTATGGGCTCAACAACGTGAATGCGAGCCTCGGTTTCGCCCTCGCGCCGCAGAAACTCGAGCTGCTTTTCTTCGTCCGCAACCTGACCAAGAACAACAGCCTGATCGGTGCTTTCCCGACCGTGGCGCAGGACGGCAGCTATACCGGTTACGTCAACGATCCGCGCACCTATGGCGCCACACTTACGAAGAGGTTCTGACTTGGCCGAAGGTTCGGAAAATCTCGATCTCGAGGCGTTGCGGGCACGCTACAGCGCCGAGCGTGATCGGCGCTCGGCGTCCAACCCGGGTGAGCGCCAGTACCGCGACGTGGAGCAGGGGTTCGCCCATTTGCTGGCCGATCCCTACGGCACTGCCCCCGCGCGCGCGCCGTTGCAGGACGAGGTTGAGGTACTCGTCATCGGGGCCGGGTTCGGGGGCATGATGGCGGCGGCGCGCCTGCGCGAGGCCGGCGTCGAGGATGTGCGCATCGTCGACGCCGCAAGCGACGTCGGCGGGACATGGTATTGGAACCGCTACCCCGGCGCTGCCTGTGACATCGAATCGTACATCTACTTCCCGCTGCTCGAAGAGACGGGGTACATGCCGGTCGAGCGCTACTCCAGGGCGGCCGAAATACGCGCCCATACCAAGCGGATCGCCAACCATTACGGCCTGTATGAGAATGCGCTGTTCTCGACCCAGGTGACGAGCCTTGATTGGGACGCGACAGCGGCGCAATGGCTCGTCGCGACGGACCGCGGCGACCGCATGCGGGCGAGGTTCGTGGTGCTCACCACAGGCCCGCTCAATCGCCCCAAACTACCCGACATCCCGGGCATCGAGACCTTCGCGGGTCACAGCTTCCACACCAGCCGCTGGGACTACGCCTATACCGGCGGGAGCGCGACCGAACCACTCGATGGCCTGCGTGACAAACGCGTCGGCGTGATCGGTACAGGGGCCACCGGCATCCAGTGCATCCCGCCGCTCGCGCGGTCCGCCAGGCATCTCTACGTCTTCCAGCGCACGCCATCGTCGGTCGATGCACGCGACAATGCGCAGACCGATCCGGTTTGGGCGGCGGGCCTGCAGCCCGGCTGGCAGCAGCGGCGCATGGAAAACTTCACCGCGCAATTCACCGCGCAATTGCCGCCGCATGACGAGGTGCAGGACGGTTGGACCGTGCTCGCCCGCGCGGTCCGCGAGAAGCTGGCGAACAATCCGCTGGGCCTCGACCCGGGCGCGCTGCTCGAACAGGCCGATTTCGAGAAGATGGAGCAGATCCGCGCGCGCATTGGCGACATCGTCGAGGACGAGGCGACCGCCGAGGCGTTGAAGCCGTGGTTCAGCCTCTACTGCAAGCGGCCATGCTTCCACGACGAGTATCTCCCGGTTTTCAATCGCGAGAATGTCACGCTGGTCGACACCGCCGGGCGCGGCGTCGAGCGGATCACGCCCGCCGGAGTCGTCGTCGCTGGCCGCGAATATCCACTCGACTGCCTGATCTTCGCGACCGGCTTCGAGGTGGCGACGAGCTACGCCAAGCGTTCCGGCATGACGATCCACGGGGTCGATGGACTGTCACTATCGGACAAATGGGCGGACGGCATGGCGACGCTGCACGGCATGCACACGCGCGGCTTCCCCAACTGCTTCATCATCAGCCAGGCACAGTCCGGCATGTCGCCCAACTTTCCGCACATGCTGAGCGAGCAGTCGCTGCATCTGGCGCACATCGTGTCGGCATGCCGGAAAAAGGGCTGGGTCACCATCGAGCCGACGGAAGAAGCGGAGGCCCGCTGGACCGAGACGATCGTAACGCTCGGCGAGGGGCGGCGCGCGTTCGTCGAAAGCTGCACGCCTGGCTATTATAATAATGAAGGCCGTATCTCCGAGGCGGCGGCGCGCAACGTGCCGTTCGGCGCCGGGCCGGTCGCCTTTGTTCAACATTTGCGGGAGTGGCGCGAGAACGGCGACCTGTCCGGCCTTGAAATAAACGGTGCGCACGCTCGCGCCAAAGTGGAGACGTCGCGGTGAGCAGCAGCAACGGGCGCCGTTCGATCTTCATCACCGGTGCCGCATCGGGCATGGGCCGCGAGACCGCGTTGCTGTTCGCCGAGAAGGGCTGGTTCGTGGGCGCTTACGACGTGAACACGAGCGGCCTGAATGCGCTGCGCGAAGAGATCGGCGCGGCGAACGGTATTTTCGCCCCGCTCGACGTCACCGATGTGGCGGCGTTCGAGAGCGCGATCGCCACGTTCGGGGAGGCAACCGACGGCAAGCTCGACTTGCTGTTCAACAACGCCGGTATCGGCACCGGCGGGTTCCTCGACGAACAATCATGGGACGACATCCGGCGCATCATCGACATCAACCTGATGGGCGTGATCATCGGTGTGCGTGCCGGCATTCCGCTCCTGAAGGCGACACCGGGGTCTCTGTCGCTGATCACGTCATCCTCTTCGGCGATCTTCGGGACGGCGGGGATCGGGATCTATTCGGCGACCAAGCATGCGGTACGCGGACTGACCGAGGCGCTGTCGATCGAACTCAAGCGCTACGGCGTGCGTGCCGCCGACCTGCTCCCCGGCCTGATCGACACGCCGCTGCTGTCGGGCACGATGCGCGCGATGGCGCCGGCGGAAGGGATGTGGCGGCTGGTGAAGCCGCGCGAGGTCGCCGAGACGGTATGGGCCGCCTATCACGAGGACAAGTTGCACTGGTACGTGCCCGAGGAACTTCGCGCGTTCCACATGCAGGTGGTGGCCGAGCCAGAGGTCGTCCGCGAGGAACGCACCGCGTTGATGGCTGCAATGGCGCAATAAGCGAGAGGGAATTTTTCCGATGTCGATCCTCGAAATTGCCCCCGAGCCATTGCTGGCCGGACGTGACGACCATGCCGCGGTCGCGGGTCTGGCGCGTGCATTCGACGCGCAACGCGCCGCCTTTGCGGCAAACCGCGATCCGTCGATCGAGGAGCGTCGGGAGCGGCTGACGGCGCTGATCGGCATGATGATCGGCAACCGCGAACGCATCAGCACCGCCATCGCCAGCGATTTCGGGGCGCACCCCGTGCCCGCATCCGAACTGATCGAGGTGCTCGGCGTGATCGGTCGCGCGCAATATGTGCTGGAGCATCTGGAGGACTGGATGCGCCCGGATCCGCGCCATGTGGACCCTGCGCTGTTCGGCACCGCCTCTGCCCATGTCCGCTACCAGCCCAAAGGGGTGATCGGTAACATCGTGCCGTGGAACTTCCCGTTCGATCTTTCCGTCGGGCCGATGGTCGAGATGCTCGCTGCCGGCAACCGGGTGATCGTCAAGCCGTCCGAATACACCCCCGCCTGCGCCGCGCTTCTGGCGGAGATGGTTGCCGCGACCTTCGATCCCAGCCTTGTCCACGTCGCCGTCGGCGGCCTTGATCTGGCGCGCGCCTTCTCCGCGACCCCGTGGGACCATTTGCTCTACACCGGTAGCCCCGGCGTCGGGCGGCAGGTCATGGCAGCCGCCGCGGCAAATCTAACACCTGTCACCCTCGAACTCGGCGGCAAGTGTCCGGCCGTGATGACGCCGGGTTCGGTGAACGCAGCCAATGTCGAGGCGGTGATCGGTACCAAGATCATCAAGAATGGCCAGATGTGCGTCTCGGTCGATTATTGCCTGGTCCAGCGCGGCGAGGTCGAGGCGTTCGTGAACGAAGCCAAAGCGTTCATGGCCAGGGCGGCGCCCGACTATTCGCACGGCGACGAATGCACAGGGATGATTTCGCCGCGCCATCTCGATCGCGCGCTGGCCATGGTGCAGGAAGCGCGCGACCGGCAGAACAGGATCGTCGTGCTGCAGGACGAGGACGTCGTCGATCGCGCGACACGCCGGATGCCATTGTCGCTGGTGGTGGATCCGGCACCCGACCTGCGCATCATGCAGGAGGAGATTTTCGGGCCGATCCTTCCCGTCATACCCTATGACACGCTGGACGACGCGATCGCGGGCATCAACGCCGGGGAACGCCCGCTTGGCCTCTATGTCTTCGGAGACGATGCGGCAGTGACCGAAGATGTGCTTGCCGCGACGACATCGGGCGGAGCGGCGGTCAACACCTGTGCGGTGCAGAGCGCGCTGCCCTCGATGGGCTTTGGCGGCTCCGGCATGAGCGGGATGGGACGCCATCACGGCATCGAGGGGTTCCGTGAATTCTCGAACCAGCGCGGGGTCGTGGTGCGCGGACAGGGCGACATGATCGACGCATTCTACGCGCCTTATGAAAAGGCGGCCGGCATCGTCCAGGCTGTGCTGGGGGGATCGTGACCGCAACGTCACCGCAGTTCGAGATCATAAAAGAGTCTGAGCATGGCCTGCTTCGGATCGTGATGCGTGGTCACTGGGACGTGGCCATGGTGTCGCAATACAAGGCCGCTCTGGTCGAGGCCGTCAACGCGATGATCGCCGCGGGATGCGAGAGCGGCAGCCTTGTCGCGCTGGTCGATGCGCGCGAACAAGGCGCCCAGTCCCAGGATGTCATCGCGGACTATAAGGAGCGGCTCGGCGGCGGCGATCTCGCCCCGCGGCGTCTGGCGACATTGGTCTCGAGCGCACTGTTCAAACGCCAGGTCGAGCGCATCGCGATCGGCAACCAACGCCTGTTCACCGACGAGGCGGAGGCCATTGCATGGCTGCTGTCGGGAACCCCGTGACAGCGGACACGGACGCCCGGCAAAGCTCATCATTGAAGCTTGGTCGAGCCGCCTGGTGCTGGGCCATGTTCCAGGGCGGGCGCGACCCGTACATCATCCTGGTTACGATCTACGTCTTCGTCCCCTATCTGGTGACGAGCGTGATCGCGGACCCGGTCCACGGCCAGTCGATCGTTGCGGGCGGAGCCAAATATGCCGGCTGGCTGGTCGCGATCACCGCGCCGCTGCTGGGGGCGGTGGTGGACCGGATGGGTCCGCGCAAGCCGTGGCTGGGCGCGAACATCGCCCTGATGGTTCCGCTGATGGTGCTGTTGTGGTGGGCGAAGCCCGGCGCGACCGGCCTGAGTGTCGGCATGGTGATCGCAATCCTGGCCGCACTCGGCGCCCTGTTCGCGTACACCGAGACGCTCCACAACGCTCTGCTCGTGCCTGCCGCGGGCATGACCAAGGCCGGCGCCGCCTCCGGCCTCGGCCTCGCGTTCGGCAATTTCGTCTCGGTGGCGATGCTGGCGTTCGTACTCTGGGCCTTCTCGCTGCCCGGCAAGGTATCATGGGCGCTCGTTCCGGCGCAGCCGCTGTTCGGGCTGGATGCCGTGGCGCACGAACAGGAGCGGATCGTGCCGGTCCTGTGCGCGATCCTGCTCACGCTCGGCACCCTGCCGTTACTGCGGCTTACGCCCGACGTGCCGCGGACGGGGACAAAGCTGCCACAAGCGCTGAAGATGGCAGTACGCGACCTGTGGGGCTTGATCGTCGACGCGCGGGGATATCGCGATGGCCTGGTGTATCTGGCCGCTCGCATGCTGTTCACCGACGGACTGACGGGGATCCTGATCTTTACGGGCGTGTACGCCGCAGGCGCGATGGGCTGGCAGACCCTGGCGCTGCTGGCCTATGGGCTGATCCTCTGCGTCTATGCCGTCGGGGGTGGTCTGTTGGCTGGATGGCTCGACAGCCGAATTGGACCGAAGCGCGCGCTGACGATCGAGATCGTCGGTGTGGTCGCATCCCAGATCATGATGCTGGGCAACACGCGAACGAGCTTGTTCTATGCACCTTACGATCCGACAGCGCATGCTGTGCTGTGGAATGGCCCGATCTTCCGCACGGCGCCCGACCTCGGCCTCCTCATCAGCGGGATGCTTGGCGCGGTTACGGTGACCGCTGCCTATGCCTCGAGCCGAACGATGCTCACACGGGTCGTGCCGCCGCACAAGATCGGCGTATTCTTCGGTTTGTTCGTCATCGCCGGAAGCGCGACGATGTGGCTGGGGCCGCTGCTGGTTCAGATCGCGACTGAAGCGAGCGCGTCGCAACGGATCGGCTTGTTGCCGATTTCGGGGCTGCTGGTCGCTGGAGTTCTTCTTCTTCAATTAGTGCGCGCCGGCACAACTTCGGGTGAGCGCTCAGCGCACTGACGCCGCCCTCGGGTTGCCCTGCACTCAATTTACCGGACAGATTTCAGCCGCGTTCGGGACGAGGCGCTGCCTCTCAGTCGCTGAAGACCAAGAGGCGACTAACCCGAGTGCGAATCGTCTGGCTCCCTCGAAATCACTTGCCACATACGTGCCAGCGGATATGAGAACCGCCGAGATTTAGGAGCCAGAAAAGAGCCAAATTTCGTCGAGGTGCCGCTAAGCCCTTGATATGCGGGTATAGTACAATGGTAGTACAGCAGCCTTCCAAGCTGAATACACGGGTTCGATTCCCGTTACCCGCTCCATATCCTCGCCCAACTCCTCGCTAGACCGACGGCTCGGGCAATTCGTGCCCAGCGCGCGCATCGGCGATCGGGTTGGTATCGACCCACGCGCCATGGGCATGGACCGTCGCCACCGCCTGCCACCCGCCGTCGCCCGGCCAGCTGCGCACGCGGACGAATTGTTGCGCGACGGCACGGTCGGGCTCCTGGATGACCCAACCGAGCGGCCGCTCGGGCGTCGCACGCGCCGCCGCCTCGGACATCGCGACCTTGATGCGCTCGGCGACTGCGGCGGGCAGATATTGCCACACCACCGAATGCATCAGCACGCGCGTCACGCCCTGGGGCTGCGGCGCGGCGAGCCGCGCCTCGACCCAGTCGGCGGCGTCGGCGCGGACGAGGTCGACGGGCTTTTCGCGCACCATAGCGATTGCGCCCTTGAGGCGCGCCATCCGTAGCGGCGTCTCGGCCCAGACATAGGCGGCGAGCCGCGCGCCGACCGCAGGATCGGTCGCATCCATCGGCGCCACGTCGCAGCCGCGCGTCGACACGATCTCGATCGGCACTCCGGGCGGCGGCGGACCGCGCCATTCGGGCACGATCGTCACCGGCGCGTCGGACGGCCCGACCATCACCCCGCCGAGATCGAAGCGATAGCGATCGATCAGCAGGTTGAGCCCGGCGCTCGACCCGATTTCGCGAATCTCGATGCGCGGGCCGTGGCGCCGCGCGATCTCGAGCAGCCCGGTCATCAGCGCCGCCGACCGGCCCGGCTCGTTGGTCTGCGGCGGGCCGTCGAGCCAGGGCAGCAGCGCGGCATCGTGGCGCAGCAGAACGCGGCCGAGCGCCGCCGCGATGGCGTCCGGCGCGGCGATCCGGCCCGAAAAGATATCGGCCAGCTCGTCGTCCGCCCCGGCGAGCACCAGCGCGTGCAGCCCGCCGATGAAGCGCAACGGCAAGGCATCGCGCGTCGGCTCGCCGGGCCAGTCGAGGATGTGGCGACCGACGACGCTGTCGCGCGTCAGCCCGGCGGCAATCGCGCCGCACAGCCGCGCATAGATCGGCGCATCCATGATCCCGCAATAATGCTGCTGAATCTTGAACCCGCCGCGATTGGCTTCTTCGCTCGCCATCGAAAGATATCCTTTCGGAGTCCTTTGGTGGCGCCTGTTGCGCCTGCGAACACCCATCAGTAAAGCCCCCCTCACCATGGCCGAGCCGCTGATCATCGCCGTCCCCAAAGGGCGCATCCTCGTCGAGGCCGTGCCGCTGCTGATGCGCGCCGGCATCACCCCCGAAGCCGCGTTCGGCGACGAGGACAGCCGCGCGCTGCGCTTCACCACCGACCAGCCCGGCATCGACCTGATCCGCGTGCGCGCCTTCGACGTCGCGACCTTCGTCGCGCACGGCGCCGCGCATGCCGGGATCGTCGGGTCGGACGTGCTCGCCGAGTTCGATTATTCCGAGCTCTATGCGCCGATCGACCTCGGCATCGGCCATTGCCGGCTGTCGGTCGCCGAACCCGCCGCGCTCGCCGCGACCGACGATCCGCGCGGCTGGAGCCATGTCCGCGTCGCGACCAAATATCCGCACGTCACCGCCAAGCATTTCGAGGCGCGCGGCGTGCAGGCCGAATGCGTCAAGCTGAACGGCGCGATGGAACTTGCCCCGCTGCTCGGGCTTGCGCCGCGCATCGTCGACCTCGTATCCTCGGGCCGCACGCTCAAGGAAAACGGCCTGGTCGAGGTCGAGGTGATCGCCGAGGTGACCAGCCGCCTGGTCGTCAACCGCGCCGCGTTCAAGACGCGGCCGGACGTGGTGGCGCTGGTGGATGCGTTCCGGCGGGCACTGGCGTGATGGGCGCCTCCTTCTTCCTCCCCTCCCGCGCGCGGGAGGGGACCGAGGGGCGGGCACCCGCCCTCCTCGGGCGATGCGTTCAACGGCGCGCGGGCGCCAACCCGCTGCCCCCTCCCGCAAGCGGGAAGGGAGAAGAAGCATGATCCGCCTCTCCACCGCCGATCCCGGCTTCGCCCAGGCCTTCACCGCGCTGGTCAATGCGCGGCGCGAGGCCGATGCCGATGTCGCGCGCGACGTGCGCACGATCGTCGCCAGCGTGCGCGATGAGGGCGATGCCGCGCTGCACGCTTTCACCCGCAAGTTCGACGGGCACGATCTGAACGAGACCGGCTGGCGGATCGAAAAGGCCGAATGGCTTGCCGCGCTCGACGGCCTGACCCC
Organism: Parasphingomonas halimpatiens; assembly: GCF_036663795.1. Lineage (NCBI taxonomy): Bacteria > Pseudomonadati > Pseudomonadota > Alphaproteobacteria > Sphingomonadales > Sphingomonadaceae > Parasphingomonas > Parasphingomonas halimpatiens. The sequence goes on along the minus strand of NZ_JAXOJP010000001.1, from coordinate 112,508 downwards.
CGAGTTGCGCGCCGCGCTCGACCTCGCCGCCGCGCGCATCACCGCCTATCATGAAAAGCAGCGCCCCGCCGACAGCGACACGATCGACGCCGCCGGCGTGCGGCTCGGCGCGCGCTGGCGCGGGGTCGATGCCGCCGGCGTCTATGTGCCGGGCGGCCGCGCGGCCTATCCCTCCTCGGTGCTGATGAACGCGATTCCGGCCAAGGTCGCCGGCGTCGAGCGGCTCGTCATGGTCACGCCGACGCCGAAGGGCGAAATCAACCCGCTGGTGCTCGCCGCCGCGCAGATTGCCGGCGTCGATGAGATCTGGCGCGTCGGCGGTGCACAGGCGATCGCCGCGCTGGCCTATGGCACCGGCCGGATCACCCCGGTCGACGTCATCACCGGCCCCGGCAATGCCTGGGTCGCCGAGGCCAAGCGCCAGCTGTTCGGCGTGGTCGGCATCGACATGGTCGCCGGACCCAGCGAGATCGTCGTCGTGGCGGACGGCAGGAACGATCCCGCATGGATCGCCGCCGACCTGCTCAGCCAGGCCGAGCACGATCCGACCAGCCAGTCGATCCTGTTCACCGACGACGCCGATTTCGCGCGCGCCGTCGCCGAGGCGGTCGACCTGCAGATCGGCACGCTGGCGACCGCGCAGGTCGCGCGCACCAGCTGGGACGCCAATGGCGCGATCATCGTCACCGCCGACCTGTTCGAGGCGATGCCGCTGGTCGACCGGCTCGCGCCCGAGCATCTCGAACTGGCGTGCGACGATCCGCAGGCGCTGTTCGATCGCGTGCGCCATGCCGGCTCAGTGTTCCTCGGCCGCCACACGCCCGAGGCGGTCGGCGACTATGTCGCCGGGCCCAACCATGTCCTGCCGACCGGCAGGCGCGCGCGCTTCGCCTCCGGGCTGTCGGTGCTTGACTTCATGAAACGCACCAGCTTCCTGCAATGCGACGCCGCCGCGCTCGGCGCGATCGGCCCGGCGGCGGTGGCGCTGGCTGAGGCCGAAGGGCTGCCGGCGCATGCGAGGTCGGTGGCGTTGCGGCTGGGGCAGACCTCCCGCTAGTTTCCCTTCTAGTCCTTCCCCGGCGAAGGCCGGGGTCCAGTTGGGAAGTTCAAGGTAACGACGCGTAGCGCTTGTTAAACCAACGTTCCGTAGCTCGGCACCGGCCTTCGCCGGGGAAGGACGGCAGGTGAGACGATGAACGAGGGTGACGCGCGGCCGCTCCTCGCCTAAAGGCACCGCCATGTCCCAACGTACCGCCACCAGGTCCAAGGCCCGCGCCGCCGCGCGGCTGGCCGCCACCCAAGCGCTCTATCAGCACGAGATGGAGGGCACGCCCGTCCTCCAGCTGCTCCACGAATTCCATCAGCACCGGCTCGGCGCGACGATCGAGGATGCGGAATATGCCGAGGCCGAGGTCGAGTTCTTCGACGATATCGTCAAGGGCGCGGCCGCGCGGCGCGACGAGATCGACGGCATCATCAAGGCCAAGCTCGCCAAGGGCTGGAGCCTCGAACGCCTCGACCGCGCGATGCGCGCGATCCTGCGCGCCGGCACCTATGAGCTGCTCGCCCGCCCCGACGTGCCCGCGGCGACGGTGATCACCGAATATGTCGACGTCGCGCACGCCTTTTTCGACAAGCGCGAGGCCGGCTTCGTCAACGGCCTGCTCGATGCGGTGTCCAAGGATGTGCGGAATTAATAAGCCCCTCCCCTTCAGGGGAGGGGTTGGGGTGGGGCAGTGTCTCCTGCCCCGTCGTCTGGGGAGAGGCCCCACCCCCAACCCCTCCCCTGAAGGGGAGGGGCTTTGGAAGTGACCGAATCCGACTTCCTCGCCGCGCTCCGCGCGCTGCCGCTCCATCCCGGCGCGGCCGACCTGCGCGACGACACCGCGAGCCTCGCCGGCCTGACCATCACCACCGACACCATCGCGGAAGGGGTGCATTTCCTCGCCGGCGACCCGCCCGAGGACGTGGCGTGGAAGCTGCTGGCGGTGAACCTGTCGGACCTCGCCTCCAAGGGCGCAATGCCCGAGGCCGTGCTGCTCAACTATCCGCTGTCCGAGGGCCCATGGGACAGCGCCTTCCTCGCCGGGCTCGACGCCGCACTGCGCCACTTCGGTTGCGCGCTGCTCGGCGGCGACACCGTCACCCTGCCCGCCGGCGCGCCCCGCGTCCTGACGCTCACCGCGATCGGCCGCGACGCCGCCGCTCCGCCGCGCTCGGGCGCGCGCGCCGGCGATGCGTTGTGGGTCACCGGCACGATCGGCGATGCCGGCGCCGGCCTCGCCATCGCGCAGGGCGAAGCCGGCCCGACCGAATTGCTCACCGCCTATCGCCGCCCGCAGCCGCGCCTCGCCGATGGCCGCGCGCTCGCCCCCCACGTCCATGCCATGATGGACGTGTCCGACGGCTTGCTGATCGACGCAGCGCGCATGGCCGCTGCGAGCGGGCTGGCGGTGGCGATCGATCTCGCCGCGCTTCCGCTGTCCGACACGTATCGCGGCTTTCGCGGCGACGACCAGACAGCACGGCTCGCCGCCGCTACCGCCGGGGACGATTATCAGCTGCTGTTCGCGGCCGACCCCGCTTTCGTGCCGCCGTCCCCCGCAACCCGTGTCGGCGCGTTCGTCGCCGGCACCGGCCTCACGGTGCGCGACGCCGGCGCCGCCGTCCCGCTCCCGCCGCGACTCGGGTTCGAACACGCACGCTGAGCGGCTTGCGCTCGCCCCCTTGCGCCCTATACAGCCCGGCAAACCGTCGGAAGCGCCATGGGTCGGCGCGATCCGTCATAATAGGGGAAGGACTGCTCGCATATGAACATCGTCTATGCGGCCATGATTTGCGGCGTGATTGCCGTGCTTTATGGCCTGATCACCAGTCGACAGATTCTCGCCGCCAGCCCTGGCAACGAGAAGATGCAGGACATTGCCGCCGCCATCGCGGAAGGCGCACAGGCCTATCTCGGCCGCCAGTATCGCACCATCGCCATCGTCGGCATCGTCGTCGCCGTGCTGGTGGGCTATTTCCTCGGCCCGATCTCGGCCGGCGGCTTCGCGCTCGGCGCGATCCTCTCGGGCGTGACCGGCTTCATCGGCATGAACGTGTCGGTCAAGGCCAATGTCCGCACCGCGGAAGCTGCGCGCACCTCGCTGCAGGGCGGCCTGACCATGGCGTTCCGCTCGGGCGCGGTGACCGGCATGCTGGTCGCGGGGCTCGGTCTGCTGGCGATCAGCGGCATGTTCTGGGGGCTGATCGCGATCGGCCACAAGGACCTCACCGTCGGCGCGGACCGTCGCGTCATCGTCGACACGCTCGTCGCGCTCGCCTTCGGCGCCTCGCTGATCTCGATCTTCGCGCGGCTCGGCGGCGGCATCTTCACCAAGGCGGCCGATGTCGGCGCCGATCTCGTCGGCAAGGTCGAGGCCGGCATCCCGGAGGATGACCCCCGCAACCCCGCCACCATCGCCGATAACGTTGGCGACAATGTCGGCGACTGCGCCGGCATGGCCGCCGATCTGTTCGAGACCTATGTCGTGACGATCGGCGTGACGATGGCGTCGATCGCGCTGTTGTTGCCCAATGCCGACCATCTGATGGCGCTGATGACGCTGCCGTTGCTCGTCGGCGGCGTGTGCATCATCACCTCGATCATCGGCACCTATATGGTCCGCCTCGGCGGCGGCACGATCATGGGCGCGCTTTACAAGGGCTTCTGGACCACCGTCGTCCTGTCGATTCCGGCGATCTATCTCGCCACGCAATATGTCCTTGGCGACATGCACAGCAAGATCGGCGGCGGCTCGTTCCTCGACGGCAATGCCGTGAAGGACAGCGGCTTCACCGGCATGGCGCTGTTCTGGTGCATGATGGTCGGCCTCGCGCTGACCGGCGCGCTGGTGTGGATCACCGAATATTATACCGGCACCAACTATCGCCCGGTCCGCTCGATCGCCAAGGCCTCGGAAACCGGCCACGGCACCAACGTCATCCAGGGTCTCGCGGTCAGCCTCGAAAGCCCTGCCTTGCCGACGCTCGTCATCTCGATCGCGGTGGTCGCCTGCTTCCAGCTCGCCGGGATCATCGGCATCGCCTTCGGCGCGACCGCGATGCTGGCGCTGGCCGGCATGGTCGTCGCGCTCGACGCTTATGGTCCGGTGACCGACAATGCCGGCGGTATCGCCGAAATGGCCGGCCTGCCCGACGACGTGCGCCAGCGCACCGACGCGCTCGACGCGGTCGGCAACACCACCAAGGCGGTGACCAAGGGCTATGCGATCGGCTCGGCGGCGCTCGCCGCGCTGGTGCTGTTCGGCGCCTATACGACCGATCTCGGGATCTACTTCCCCGACCTGCAGGTCGATTTCACGCTGTCCAACCCCTATGTCATCGTCGGGCTGCTGCTCGGCGCGCTGCTGCCGTTCAGCTTCGGCGCGTTCGGCATGACGGCGGTCGGCCGCGCGGCCGGGTCGGTCGTCGAGGACGTCCGGGCGCAGTTCCGCGACGATCCGGGCATCATGGCCGGCACCAGCCGCCCGAACTATGCCCGCACGGTCGATCTCGTCACGAAAGCGGCGATCAAGGAAATGATCATCCCGTCGCTGCTGCCGGTGCTCGCGCCGATCGTGGTCTATTTCGTGATCACCGCAGTGGCCGGCCAGGCGAGCGGCTTCGCCGCGCTCGGCGCGCTGCTGCTCGGCGTGATCGTCTCGGGCCTGTTCGTCGCCATCTCGATGACCTCGGGCGGCGGTGCGTGGGACAATGCCAAGAAGTACATCGAAGACGGCCATCACGGCGGCAAGGGCAGCGAAGCCCACAAGGCCGCGGTGACCGGCGACACCGTCGGTGACCCGTACAAGGACACTGCGGGTCCTGCGGTCAACCCGATGATCAAGATCACCAACATCGTCGCGCTGCTGCTGCTCGCAGCACTCGCGGCCCATGCCGGGGTGGTCGGCTAAGCCCACCACGCTCCCGTCCGTCGGGTGAACGAAGCCTCGCCGCGTGTCGCACGCGGCGGGGCTTTTCTTGTTTGCAACCATGCTTCTCCCGGCTGCCGACAACGCTGCCCGTGCGACTTACGCGGGGTTCCGCGCCCCAATGCCGACACCCTTGTCAGGGCGGCGGCGCGCGCTATCCTCGCGCGACGATTCCGGGCAGGGGAAGACTGATGAAATCACGCAAGGTCATGTTGTTGCTGGCTGCGGCGTACGCTTGGACATTGCCAGCCGACGCACAGGTCAAGGCATCGACAGAATGGGCCCAAAAGGTCGTGCCGATTGAGGTTTTTGCGCAATTTCCGATGATCGACGACCCGCGCATCACCCCCGACGGTAAGTGGATCGCGGCCAAGATTCGTGCGGGGGGCGAGCAGGTTTTGGCCATTCTCGCCGTTGGCCAAGCTGGCATGGCGCCGATGATTATCGCGCACGATGGGGATTTCAGTACCGACAAACAAGGCGAACAGCGGATCAGCAGTTATCGTTGGGTCGATTCAGACCATTTGCTGATCGCAATCGCTTCGCGTGACAATTACGCGGGGCAATGGTTCGACAACATGCGCTACGCGTCTTACAATCGCGCGACCAAGAAGGTGACCGCGCTCGGCTGGGACAAGGCGTTTACCGGAACCGAGGTGCTGTGGACCTCCCACACCGGCGCGCCGCATCTGCTGCTGCAGCGGCGCAATCTCGATTATGGCACCGAGCTCGCTAATTTTCCGGAAGTCATCGACGTCGACATGAACAGCGGTACTTACAAGACCGCCATGCGCCCCAACCCGTTGGTTTCCGGGTGGGACGCCGATTCCGATGGCGTCGTAAGACTCGGCTCGAGCCAGGATAGCGACACAGGTAAGCTGCGGGTCCTGTACCGGCCAGACGCGGGCACGCCGATGCGGACGATCGTAAACGATGCGCCCGACCGTTACGATGGCGTCCCGCTGCCGGCGATGTTCCTCAGCGGCTCCGCCAAAGCCTATGCCTACAGCCGCAAGGACGGGTTCCGCGCGCTTTACGAGTATGATCTCGCGACAATGCAGATCGGCAAGCGGGTCTTTGGCGTCCCGGGATACGACATTGACGGCGCACAATTGTCTCCCGATCGCACCCATCTCGATGGCGTTGCATTTACCCAAGGCCGCGAGGGCCGCGTGTTCTTCGACCCGCGGCTGAAGGAAATCCAGACCCTGCTCGAGGAAACCTATGGCAAGGGGAACGTGCAGATCGCCAGCGCCGATGCGCCGCGGGAAAAGATCGTGTTTCGCGTTGCCGCCATGGGGCAGGCGCAAAGCTGGTACGTGTTCGATACCGTGTCGGGCGGCATCGGACGTATCGCTTATGATAATGACACGCTCAAGGACGCCCTGCTCAACCCCGTATCGGTGGTCCACTACCCCGCAAGTGACGGGAAATCGATTGAAGCCATCCTGACCATGCCCCGGCACCGCGCCGGGCAGAAGAATCTGCCCCTCGTCGTATTGCCGCATGGCGGTCCGTGGGCCCGCGATAGTGCAGACTGGGATCCCTATGGCTGGGCGCAGGCTTTGGCAGAGCAGGGCTATGTCGTGATCCAGCCCAATTACCGCGGTTCAACAGGCTATGGCCGAGACTGGGAGAAGGCTTCGGAGAATGCCTGGGGCTATCGCATGCAAGACGACCTGAACGATGCGATCACCTGGCTTGCCGGCCAGGGCACCGTCGACGCCAAGCGCGTCTGCATGTTCGGCTGGTCTTATGGCGGCTATGCGGCGAGCCGCGCCGCCGAGCGCGACGGCGACAAATATCGCTGCGCGATCAGCGGGGCGGGCGTCCACGATCTCACGGCGATGATCCGTTACGACAAGAATTATCTCGGGCGCTATGGTGCGAAGATGGGCATGGGATCAGCCAGCGCTAACCTGGTCGATGCCTCGCCAGGGCTGCACCCGGAGAAATACTCGATCCCGATCCTGATCATCCAGGGCGCGAAGGACGTGCGCGTTCCGCCGGCGCAGTCACGCGAGCTGGTCGCCCGATTGAAGCGCGCCGGCAAGGTCGAGGGGCGCGACTTCGTCTATATCGAGCAGCCGCTCAACACCCACAACCTGCTGCGCGAACCCGATCGCGTCCAGGTGCTGCAAGAGGTGAGCAAGTTCCTCCAGGCGCACAACCCGGCCTGACCAGCCTGACCGCGGCCGGCGATCGTCTCGCCGGCCGCCAAGGGTCTCGGCGCGACGCCGTCCGGGTGATCGGCGAGCGGACAAATTAGGTCCATTTCAGTTTTAAAAACAGTTGCCTAACCTGTCATCGCTGTCGCATGTCCAAAGCGACGAGCGTGGGGGCGAACGATGCGAACAATGGTGACGATGGCGCTGGCACTACTGCTGGCGGCGAGCCCGGGCAGGGCAGCGGAGACGCCACCGACCGGCGCCTCGGTAGCGAACGCGCCACCGCCTGCCGAACTGTTCGCGCGCCTGCCGTTCATCCTCCAACCGACGCTCTCCCCCGACGGCAAGAAGATCGCGGCGCGGCTAGCGGTCAACGGCGAATTGCGCTTCGCCATCGCGCCGCTCGGCGATCCCGCACATATCAGACTGATCAGCCCGGGCCCGGCCGACATCAACGGCTGGGACTGGGTCAATAACGACTGGCTCATCCTCAGGCTTGGCCAGTCCAGCGCGGTCGAGGGCGACACCTGGTATCTCACCCGCACCGTCGCGGTCGGCGTCGACGGCCAGAAGATGAAGGTCCTCGGCCAGGATCGCGCCGCGCAAAGCGCCGACGACGTGCTGTGGATCGCACATGACGGCAGCCCGCACATCCGCCTCGCACTGCAGACCTCGATCTACAGCAATGTCGGAGGCTTTTGGCCCGAGGTGCGCGACTTCGATGTCACGACCGGCAAGAGCACGCTGATCGTGCCGTCAACCGACCAGGTGATGAACTGGTTTAGCGACGGCGCGGGCGCGGTGCGGATCGGCATCGCGTATAATGACGATGCGCGCAGCTACCGCGTGCTGTATCGCGAGAAGGACGGGCAGTCGTTCCACACGGTGATCAAGACGAAGGGTCGCGGTTCGTCGCTGGCCACCTTGCCGGCGATGTTTCTCGGCGAACCGGGCAAGGCGGTCGCGATCGACGATACCGACGGCTTCAACGCGCTTTACAATTACGACCTCACAACGCTGAAGACCGGCGACAAGCTGTTCGGCGTGGCCGGCTACGACCTGCGCGGCGTGATCGCCTCGGACGACCGCAGCAGGATGATCGGTGTGCGCTACACCGACACCAAGCCGCGCACGCATTGGTTCGAACCGGCGCTGGCGCTGGTGCAGAGCCAGCTCGACGGCGCGGTCGGCAAGCGCAACGCGCACATCATTTCGTGGAGCAAGGACTTCTCGGTCCTGATCATCGCGCTCGAATCGACCGATCGCCCGACGGTCTATTACACCTATCGCCCGTCCGAGGGCGTGATGCACGTGCTCGCCAATGCCGACGAGCATTTCGGCAAGGAGACCTGGGGCACCGTCTCGACGATTCATTACAAGGCACGCGACGGGCTCGACATTCCGGCGGTGCTGACGCTGCCGAAGAACCGGCCGGGCAAGAATCTGCCGCTGATCCTGATGCCGCATGGCGGCCCCTATGCGCGCGACGACGAAAGCTATGACTGGTGGGTGCAGTTCCTCGCCAGCCGCGGCTATGCCGTGCTGCAGCCCAATTATCGCGGCTCGACCGGCTATGGCACGGCCTTTACCGCCAAGGGCAAGGGCCAATGGGGCCTCGGCATGCAGGACGATTTGATCGATGCGGTCAAATGGGCGGCCGGCCAGGGCATCGCCGATCCCGCCCGGGTGTGCATCGCCGGCGCCTCCTATGGCGGCTATGCCGCGCTCCGCGCAGCGCAGCGCGACAAGGGCGTCTATCGCTGCGCGGTATCCTTTGCCGGGGTCGCCGACATGCCCGGCATGCTGCGCTACGACGGCAACTTCCTCAATGGCGGCAGCAGCAAGGATTATTGGCGCGAACAGGCACCCGATTTGAAGGACGTGTCGCCGCTCAATTTCGCCGCCGATTTCTCAATGCCCGTGCTGCTGATGCACGGCAAGGCCGACCGGCGTGTGCCGGTCAAGCAATCGCGCCAGATGGCCGACCGGCTGAAAGCGGCGGGCAAGGATTATCGCTATGTCGAGCAGCCGCTCGGCGACCATCATTTCTCGCGCCAGGCCGACCGCTTGCAGTTCCTGCAGGAACTGGAGGCGTTTCTCGCCAAAAACGATCCGGCGTGATCGGGTGGTCTCACAGGGCGATGCCGTCCGCGACGCGCGGGGCATGCTCCGCCACGCGGCGGGGCAGAGGGCAATGACATGAAGCTCGCCCAGCTAATCTGGCCGGTGGCGCTGTGCCTGTTCGCAGCAACCGGCAGTAGCGCGGCTGACCCCGCCGCGCCGCCACGCATTCCGATCGAGGCATTTGCGCAACTGCCGTTTCTCGATGCCCCCGTCATCTCACCCGATGGCACCCATGTCGCGGCACGATCGCTGGAGACCGACAAGACCGGGCTGGTCATTTTCGATCCCGCCGATGCGGCGCACGACTCGCGATTCATCCCGACCGGCGAGAACAAGGTGCTCGACCTCAACTGGGCCGGGCCGCGCCGGGTGTTGGTGACGCTTGGCAGCAAGGCGATCTATGACGGCATGGAGCTGCCGGTCGCGCGATTGTTTTCGGTCGATACGGCAACCGGCGCTGTCACCCGGCTCGATCGCAAGAGCCGCGGCTTGTTCGGCGGCGATGTTCTCTACACCGATCCTGCCGGCGCATGGTTGCTGGTGTCGAGCCAGGACGACGTCTTTTCGACCCCATCGGTCAAGCGCGTCGATCTCGCCACAGGCGTGGCAACGACGGTGGAAAAGGCCCGCGACGATGTCTGGTCCTGGTATGCCGATGGCGCAGGCGTGGTGCGCGCCGGCATCGCCTATGACGATGATCGCTGGAAGATCTGGTATCGCGCCACGGCCACGGAGCCGCTGCGTGCGATCAAGGGAAAGGTCGGCAAGGACGACAGCGGCTCGGTCGACAGCCTGCGCTTCCTTGCCGGCGACAGCACCGGCCTGATCGTCACCAATGGCCGAACCGGGCGCTTCGCCGCCTATCATTACGACTTCAAGACCGGAACGGTGGGCGAGGCGATCTACGAAAATCCCGACGTCGATATCGGGAGTGTCATGTTCGATCCGATCACCGGGGTCGTGTCCGGCGTCAACTATGAGGACGATCGACGCCGTGTGGCGTGGCTCGATCCGAAGATGCGGGCGATCCAGGCGCGGATCGACCGGTTGCTGCCGGGCGCGGAGAACAGCGTCGTCAGCCAGAGCAATGACGCCAGGCGCGTGCTGGTCTGGTCGGGCGGCGCTGCCGACCCGGGGACCTATTACCTTTTCGATCTCGCCGCCGGGCGGATGGCGCCGTTCGCCCAGCCCTATGACAAGCTCGAAGGTGTCCACCTCGCGCCAGTCGCCCCGGTCCGCTATGCGGCGCGCGACGGCCTGACCATCCCGGCCTATCTGACCATGCCGCTACATCGTGGCGACAAGGGCCTGCCGCTGATCGTCATGCCGCATGGCGGACCGTTCGCGCGCGACGACTGGGAATATGACCCCTTCGTCCAGTTCCTCGCCAATCGCGGCTATGTCGTGCTGCAACCTGAATTTCGCGGCTCGACCGGCTATGGCAAGGCGTTCGTCGAGAAGGGCTATGGCCAATGGGGCCGCAAGATGCAGGACGATATCGACGATGGCGTCGACTGGCTGGTCAAGAGCGGCAAGGTCGATGAGAAGCGCGTCTGCATCATGGGCGCCTCCTATGGCGGCTACGCCGCCTTATGGGGCGCGATCCGCAATCCCGAGAAATATCGTTGCGCGATCAGCCTTGCCGGGGTGACCGATATCGATGCGATCCTGCGCTACGATCGTCGCTCCTTTTCCGCACCGCGCTATTTCCGCCAATGGCGAACCAAGATCGCCGGTGAGGACAAGATCGACCTCGACACCGTCTCGCCGCTGGCGCAGGCGGCGCGGCTGACGATCCCGGTGCTGATCGCGCAGGGCGAGAAGGACAGCAATGTTCCGCCACGCCAGGGACATGCAATGGTCGACGCGCTGACGAAACGCCACGCCGATGTCGAATCGGTGTTCTACAAGGAAGCCGAGCATGGCTTCACCAAGCCCGAAGACATGGCGGACTATCTGCGGCGCGTCGAAGCCTTTCTGGCAAAGCACAATCCCGCCTGACCACGACGGCGGTGCGACACGGCGCACTCCCGCCCCGTCTTCCCTTTTGCCGCACCGTCCGCTAAGGCCGCGCATCCTTTTCGGAAATCCCGGAACACACCAGAGGCTTGTTTGGCAAAAGAAGAACTTCTCGAAATGCGCGGCCAGGTGGTCGAGCTTCTCCCCAATGCGATGTTTCGCGTGCGGCTGGAGAACGACCATGAAATCCTCGGCCACACCGCGGGCAAGATGCGCAAGAACCGCATCCGCGTGCTGGTCGGCGACGAGGTGCTCGTCGAGCTGACGCCCTACGACCTGACCAAGGGCCGCATCACCTATCGCTTCAAGTGATCCGCCATGCGGATCATCCCGGCGCCGGCCGGGATCCAGTTTGAAACCACCGGGGTGACGAACCTCGTCCTCGCCTCATCGTCGCCGCGCCGCCGCGAGTTGCTCGCGCGGATCGGCGTGGTGCCGTCGCGCATCGCCAGCCCCGATGTCGACGAGACGCCGCTCAAGGCGGAACCGCCGATCTCCTATGTCGTGCGCATCGCCGAGGCCAAGGCGCAGGCGGTGCCGCGTGGCGACGGCGAGGTGATCCTCGCCGGCGACACGACGATCGCGGTGGGCCGGCGCATTCTCGGCAAGCCCGAGGATGAGGCGGACCTACGCCGCATGCTGACTTTGCTGTCGGGCCGGCGCCATCATTGCCTGTCGGCGGTGTGCGCGATCGATGGCACGGGCACGCAGCGCACCAAGGTTTCCGACACCATCGTTATCTTCAAGCCGCTCAGCGCCGCCGAGATCGATTTCTATGTCGCGACCGGCGAGGGCATGGGCAAGGCTGGCGGCTATGCCATCCAGGGCCATGCCGAGGGTTTCGTCCGCTGGCTGTCGGGCAGCCATTCGGGCGTGGTCGGCCTGCCGCTCTACGAAACCCGCGCGCTGCTTCTCGCCAGCGGGATCGCGCTTGGCTGAGTGGCTGTACGAGGCCGGGATCGGCGAGGCGCGCGCCGCGCTGGTCGAAGACGGCGAGATCCTCGAAGCGCGGATCGAATTCGATGATGGTGCGCCGCGGGTCGGCGACCGCCTGACCGGACGGCTTGTCGATGCCCGGGAAGGCCGCGTGACGCTCGATCGCGGCGGCGAGGCAGTCCTCAATACCCCGGCGCGCGGCGTGACGCAGGGTGCGGCGCTGACCGTCGAGATCGTCCGCGAGGCGATTCCCGAACCCGGTCGCGCCAAACTGCCCCGCGCGGTACCGACCGACGAACCGCCCGCCGATGCCCCCGACCTGCTCGCGCGGATCACCGCGAGCGGCGTGCCGGTGCGCCGTTTGCTCGCCCATCAGCCCGATGCACTGGAGCAGGCCGGCTGGTCGGAACTGCTCGATGAGGCGATAAGCGGCGAGATCGTCTTCGCGCGCGGTGCGCTGCGCATGACGCCGACCCCGGCAATGGTGCTGTTCGACGTCGATGGCGAGCCACCGCTCGAGCCGCTCGCCATCGCCGCCGCGAGTGCCGTCGCTCGCGCGATCCGCCGCCACGACATTGGCGGGTCGATCGGCATCGACTTCCCGACCATCGCCGGCAAGGCGGCGCGGCAGGCGATCGGCGAGGCGATCGACGCGGTGCTGCCGCCGCCGTTCGAGCGCACCGCGCTGAACGGCTTCGGCTTTCTCCAGATCGTCCGCCGCCGCAGCCGCGCGTCGCTCCCCGAACTGCTCCGCGCCGATCCCGCCGGCGCCGCCGCGCGCGCGTTGCTGCGCACGATTGAGCGCACCCCGCCGCCGGTGCCGCAAAGCCACCGCGTCGGCGCGCGCGTCCACGCCTGTCTGGCCGAACATCCCGAATGGGTCGCCGAGGCCTCGCGCCGGGCCGGCACAGCGCTTACATTCACGCCATCATGAGCCGAACGAAACCCTGCCCGCTATGCGGCAAGCCGCCCGTCCCCGCCTTCGCCCCGTTCTGCAGCGACGGCTGCCGTGCGCGCGATCTGCTGCAATGGCTGGGCGAGGGATATCGCATGCCCGCAGGTGCCGCCGATGAAAGGGATTCAAGCGGGCTGGACAGCGATGCCGAGTCTGGCTAGGAGGCCCGCCTTGTCCGGCGTTCGCCAGGATATGCCCGGGTAGCTCAGTTGGTAGAGCATGCGACTGAAAATCGCAGTGTCGGCGGTTCGACCCCGTCCCCGGGCACCATTCCCCCCTTCGCCGCGCCTCTTCCCCGGCAATCTGGTGACGCGTGGACGCGTGTCCGACGAATGCCGGCGCTGCGGTTCGACCGGGCGAGGCGATGGCCACGCCCGCCTTGTACGGTCGATCGAGGGTTGTTGCGCATTCCCGGCCCACATAGTGTCAAAGAAATTGGACAATCGTCGGAGATTGGTGTGGGATAGCGATCTCGGGAGTAACGACTCACGTAATAGGAGCAAAGGATGCATGCGATACGCTACGGCCGGCTGACGCTGGCGATTGCGGTTTCCGCCCTGGCACTGGCGGCGTGTTCCAAAAAGGCCGAGAACACCGACACGACCTCGAGCACCACGACGACGACAAGCACCACCGCCGCCCCCACCAACGAAACCGCTGCGGCACCCGCTGCAACGACGCCCGCGGCGAGCGGCGCACCGGCGGCGAGCAACACCGACACCGTCGACGGCACCAAGCTTGCCAGCTTCACCGGCGACGCGACCAAGGGCGGTATCGTCTTCCTGCAGTGCAAGACCTGCCATGAGCTCGACAAGAACAAGATCGGCCCGATGCTCAAGGGCGTGGTTGGCCGTGCTGCCGGCACCGTCGCCGGCTTCACCTACTCCGCCGCGAACAAGAACAGCGGCATCACCTGGAGCCCCGAGAAGCTGTTCCAGTATCTCGAAAAGCCGCAGCGCATCGTGCCCGGCACCAAGATGACCTTTGCCGGCCTGTCCGACGCGCAGAAGCGCGCCGATGTGATCGCCTACCTCAAGGCCAACTAAGCTACTTGTTGTCGCGGGATTTGTTGCGAAAAACCGGTTCCCACTTTTTCGCATCCCGCTGTGTCACCGACCTCGCGTCATCTCCGCCGTAGATCGGCGAGATGCGCGGGGAAGGACAGCGACAGCGCCAGCGCGACCCATGGCCAGGGCGCACCGCGCAACGCCGCCCCCAGCGCCAGCATCATCAGCGCGCCGGGCAACAGCCGCAGCACCGCCGCCGTAACGCCCCAGCCGCCGCGCCCGACCAGCCACAGGCCTTCGCCGAGCATCACCAGCAGGACGAGCTCCGCGACATGGCCGCGGATGAACAGCCAGTCGATCGCCGCGTTCAGGGGAAGGGTCCGTTGAGCCTGACGATCGTCATGTCGAGATAGCCGGCAAAGGTCACCCAGCCGAGATAGGGCAGCAACAGCACCGCGCCGACGATCGAGTGGCGCCACGTAACCAGCACCAGCGCGAGCACCGACAGCCACAGGATCAACAGTTCGACCAGCGCCCAGTCGGGGCGGTGCAGGCGAAAGAAGATCAGGCTCCACAGGATGTTGAGGAAGCCGTTGAGCGCGAACAGGCCGATCAGCAGGTCACGCGCGCGCGGCGTCGGCATTGCGCGCCAGCCGGTCACGCCGGCGATGGCGGTGAGCGCGAAGATGATCGTCCAGGCGACGCCGAACATCGCCTCGGGCGGTGCCCAGCGCGGCTCGATGAGATGATGATACCATGGCCCGACCTCGGTGATCGTCATGCCCAACGCGGCAACGAGAATCGCCCCCGCGCCGGCAATGACCATCGGGAACAGCCACGCCCGCCCCACCGCGCTTACGCCACCGAACCCAGCAGATGCCGCATGTCCTTGAGGAAGATGCGGGCATGCGCGACCGGGCGCGCAAGGACGAGCCGCTTGTTCATATAGGCCTGCCAGGTGAGGTGCTGAACGTCGGGATCCTCGCAGATCGCCACGAAGCGTTCGCGGCGCCGGTCGCTCGCATACCAGAAATATTGCATCACGCCGAGGATCCAGAAGACTCGGCCATGCGCGCGCATGAAGGCCCGGCGCGCGGCGCGCAGCGCCCGGGGCTTGCCCGTCGCGAGGAAAGTGTCGACCGCACGCGCGGCATGGCGACCGGCATCCATCGCATAATAGATGCCCTCGCCCGAGGCCGGCGCGACCACGCCGGCGGCATCGCCCGCGACGACGACGTCGCGGCCATTGTCCCAGCGGCGCAGCGGCTTGAGCGGGATCGGCGCGCCCTCGCGGCGCAGCGTCTCGCAACCGTCGAGCCCGGCCGCCGTGCGCAGCGCCGCGACCGCCGCGCGCGGCGCATAGCCCTTGATCGCGCTGCCGACGCCGATGCTCGCGGTGTCGCCATGCGGGAACACCCAGCCATAGAAATCGGGCGAAATCCGGCCCTGATAATAGACGTCGCAGCGCGACCGATCGAAGCTCGGGTCGCTCGCTGCGGGAGAGCGGATCACCTCGTGATAGGCATAGACGCACGGCACCCGCTCGGCGCCGGTCAGCTCCTGCCGCGCCACCGCCGAGCGTGCGCCGTCGGCGCCGATCACCGCGCGCGCGGCGACACGATGCTCGCCGCCCCCGCGCCCGTCCTTGTACACCACCACCGAGCCACCCGCCGCGTCGCGCTCGATCCGGTCGAACAGCCCGGTGCGACGCTCGGCGCCGGCGAGCGCGGCGCGGGCGCGCAGCCATTCGTCGAACACGTCGCGATCGACCAGACCGACAAAGCCATCGCCGACCGGCATGTCGACCTGCCGCGCCGAGGGCGCGACCATCCGCGCGGCGGTCGCCTTGCCGACGAGCAGATGATCGGGGATGGCGAAATCGGCGATCGCGCGCGGCGGAATCGCGCCGCCGCACGGTTTGATGCGCCCGGCCCGATCGAGCAGCAACACGCTACGCCCGGCGCGTGCGAGATCGGTCGCAGCGGTGGCACCGGCCGGGCCGCCGCCGACCACCACGACATCGAACGCGGCGATCGTCATGCCGTCGCCTCGACCGGCGCCGATCGTGTCACGCGCGCGGCACCGACCGCCAGCGCGGCGGCGACGAGAAACAGCATCGCCTCGACGGTGAAGACGAGCGCGAAGGCGCGGTCGGTCTCGCCGAGCAGGTGGCGGCCGAGATCGACGCCGACCGCGCCGATCAGCCCGCCGGCACCGAAGGCGACGGCCTGCGATGCACCCCACACGCCCATCCGTATCCCCTCGCGGCGTGGCCCGGCAGCGCCGGCGAGCTGCATCATCGAGCCGATCGCGGCGACCGCGAACACGCCATTGGCGAAACCGAGCAGGAAGATATTGACGCTGAGCGGCCAGCCCGGCCCGACATGCGCGGCAAAGGCGAGGCCGGCGAGTGCCAGCCCCGAGCCGAGGCAGCCGCCGAAGATCCAGCGCCGCAGGTCGCGCGTGCCGCGCCCGGCAAATGCGCTGCCGCCGATGCCGGTGAGGATCATCCCGGCCAGCACGCCGCCATGCTGGACCCCAGACAGCTGCGTCGATGCTCCGGGGGTGAAGCCGAACAGCAGGCCCGAAAAGGGCTCGAGGATCAGATCCTGCATCGAATAAGCCAGCATCGACACGAACACGAAGATGGTGAAGCGCCGCGCGTCGCGGTCGGCCCATAGCTCGCGCAGCGCGGCGGCGAAATCGGTTGCCGCGCGCGGCGCAGCCACCTCGGGCGCGGCACCGCGCTCGACCCCCAGCACGGCGAACAGCGAGACGAGGAAGGCGCCAACCGCAACGCCGCTCGCCACGCGCACCAGCCGCGGCAAGGTGAAGGGCTCGATCAGCGCGCCGGCAACGCCGGCGGTGATGGCGATGCCGGCGACCATCATGATCCAGGTGATCGCCGCCGCCGCGGCGCGCCGTTCGGGCGCCACGCGCGTTGCCAGCAGCGCGAGCAGCGAGGTTCCGGCCGCGCCGACCCCGGCACCGATCAGCGCGAAGGCGAAGATCGAGAGCGGCAAGCCGGCCCAGTGACGCGCCCCGAGCAGCGGCAGCGCGGCAATGGCGAGCAGCGCGCCGCTCGCCAGCGCCGCCATGCCGCCGACGATCCACGGCGTGCGACGCTTGCCGCTGTCGTAACCATGTCCCCAGATCGGGCGCGACAGCTGTACGGCATAATGCCACGCCACCAGCCCGCCGGGAATCGCTGCAGACAGGGCATATTCGACCACCATCACGCGGTTGAGCAGCGAAGTCGCCAGCATCACCACCGCGCCGATCGCGCTCTGCACCAGACCGAGTCGGACGATCGACGGCCAGCCGAGCGTCCGCCCGGTCACAGCCCGAATACTCCGCCCAACCCGCAGGCGGCAGCGAGCATGCCCAGCACATAGGCGCTGGTCCCGGTGGCGTTGTACCACGGCGTGCGCGCGAGGGGGTCGCCGAGCATCCGCGCCATCAAGCCGAACTGTGTCAGCAACAGCGCCGCGACTATCCCGGCCGAAACATGATGCCCCCAGTGCCACAACAGCGCCACGACGACGATCTGCGGCACGGCCATCACCACACAGGCGATGCGCGCGGCGCGATCCACGCCGAGGAGCGCCGGCAGCGAACGAATGCCCATCGCGCGGTCGCCCTCGACCGCCTTGAAATCGTTGAGCGTCATGATGCCATGCGCGCCGAGGCTGTAGAGCAGCAGCACGACCAGCACCGGCGTCGGCGGCAGGGCGCCGGCCATCACCGCGGCGCCGGTGAACCAGGTCAGCCCTTCATAGGTCAGCCCGACCACGCCCGGCCCCCAGATGCCGCTCATCTTCAACCGCAAGGGCGGCGCGCTATAGGCCCAGGCGAAGAACAGCCCGACCAGTGTCGCGGCGAACACCCAAGGACCAGTCACCCAGCCGACCAACGCGGCGAGCGCGGTGCCGATACAGGCGATCCACAAGCCCCAAGCCCCGCCGATCCGCCCCGAGGGGATCGGCCGCTCGGGCTGGTTGATCGCATCGACATGGCGATCGAACCAGTCGTTCACCGCCTGGCTCGTGCCGCACACCAGTGGCCCGGTCAGCAGCACGCCGGCGATGATGAACGGAACCCGCCCGGAGATCGGCGCGCCCGAGGATACCGCGCCGCACAGGAACGCCCAGATCGGCGGAAACCAAGTGATCGGCTTGGACAGTTCGACAATGTCGCGCAGTGCCGGAAACGGCGCCGCAGTGGCCGGAATCGTGGAACGCGCCATGCCGGGAAAGCTATGCTTTACATCTCGAAGCGTCAAACAAAATTGACAGTTCAAAACACTGGGCGGCGCGTGTCACATTGCGTGATGACCTACGGGCGGACCGATCGGTCGGCGGCCCAGGCTATTCCTCGCCGGGGACCAGACTGCCGAGGCCGTGGCGGTGGAGCTTCGAATAGAGGCTCTGCCGACTGACACCGAGAATCTCGGCAGCGGAGGCGCGATTGTCGTCGGTATAGGTGAGCGCGGCCTCGATGCAGAGCCGCTCGATCAGATCGGTCGATTCGCGGACGATTTCCTTGAGCGACATGCGCCCGACCAGTTCGGTGAGCTGCTCGACCGAACGCGGCAGATCGAGACCGGGATCGGGTACGGAGCGCAGGCGACGGCCGACATTGCGGATCGTGAAGCCGTAACAGACTTCCTCGCCAAAGCGCGCCGAGACGCCGGATACCTCGACCTCTTCCTGGCCGCCGGTCGAACCGCGCAGGATGGTGGCGACATTGCGCACCGAATCATGGTCGCGCAGCTGGCCCATGATCAGTTCCAGGTCGATCCCGGGCCGGCCCAGCCAGGTGCCGAGTGACGCGCCGCGCACACGATCGGCTGATGGCGCCTCGGCGAGTTCGACAAAGGCGGCGTTGGCGGTGAGGATGTTGAGCGCGCCGTCGGCGAGCACAAAGGCATCGGGCATGCGCTCGACCACATCGGCCAGGCGACTGTCGCCGCCGCTGCCGGCCGCCGATTCGGCAGCCGACTCGATTCGCACCAGCAGCAATGCGACGCGTGCCTGACGGAACAGGCGCGACACCAGCCGAATGTCGCCGCGCCCGCGCGGCAGACGCAGCGTGACGGGCGTCATGTCGTCGGTCGCCTCGGCCGCGCCGAGATGGGCAAGGAAGGCCTCGCGATCCTCGGCATCGACCATCGCGGTCGCCGGCTGGCTGGTGAGCGCGCCATCGCGTGCGCCGAGCAGACGATAGGCCGCGGGATTGGCCTCGACGATGCGACGACTGCCGGCATCGACGATCAGCACCGCCTCGCGCGCCATGTCGAACAGCAGACGATAACGCGCCTCGGCCTGACGCAGCTTGATATAATCGCGTTCGAGCGACTGTTGCGTCTGGAGCAGGCGTTGTTGCGCGGTCGCGGCGCTGCGCATGTCGCGACCGATCGCGATGATCCGGTCGCCATCGCCGAGCCGGAGCGCAAGGTATCGGATCGGGACGTCGCCATTGGGCGTCATGTGCGTGACCTGGCGCCAGCGTGCCGGCTTGCCGACGGTCGCTTCCTCGATCATCTCGACGATCTTGCCCCGACTCTCGACGGTGACGGTATCGATCCAGTCGCCGCCGTTCCAGCCCCCGAGGCCGAATGCCACCAGTTCGCGTTCCGAGATCGCGGTGTCGAGGATCTTGCCGTTCAGGTCGAGAACGAGCGTCACATCGCCGACCGCGCCGAGCACCGCTGCCGAAACGTCAGCCGCCAGCGCACCCGGATTGATGTCGGGAGCGGTAAAGGCGTGAAGCCCGGAAGGCGCGTGGTGCTTGTTCATCGCGGCGCAGCAACGCTCCCATGTCCAAAGCGCCTAACCGCAGGGCAGGCACTCACGTTCGACGGCGCTGACCAGATCTTCGGCGACGGTCAGCGCGATCTTCGCATCCGGGGCCGTGCCGTCCGCACCAACCTGGCTGGCCAGATCGGGCTGTTCGACAAAGACCCGTCCCCCGACCATCACTCGCACCCGCGGGTTACGTGACACGTTCCGCAGCGCCGTAATGATCGAAGTCGCCGCCGCCGTATGGCAGTCGCAACTCACCGTCAATCCGACAAGATCGAACCATGTCCCGGCGACCCGGTCGAGCAGGTCGCTTGCGGGTCCCTCTCCGAGACGATCCGTCATCCAGCCTTTACGACTGAACACCTCGTCGATCACCACGGTGCCGAAACTATGCTGGTCACCCGGCATTACCGCGAAGAGCGCGCGGCGCCCCGCCGAGCCGAGCCGCCGCGCCGAACTCGCGCGGCCGGCAACCTCATGGACGACTTCCTGCAGACGCCACAGACCCATCGTCACATCGACGAAATCGCAGCGATCCTGTTCCCAATATTCGCCGAGCAGGCGCGCGGCAGGCGCGAGCAGATCGACCAGCAAATTGCTCACGGGCACGCCACGACCGAGAATGCGATCGGCATAGTCGATCAGCTCGTCGGCCTCGATCTGCAAGGCGAGCGGAGCGAGCGCGGCAACCTCCGCTTCGGTGATCTCGGCGGCGCCCTCGCCCGCCACGGGAGCATCGACGATCGCGTCGCGCAGGCCGCCACTGGCCACCATCAGGCGCGGGATGATCTCGCTCTCGATCAGGCTGCTCAGCGACCGTTCTTCATCGTCGCGCGGCGCCAATACCGAGCGCAATGCGGTCAGGCTGCCCGGCGCTAACCGGTGCCTTTGATTGGGGTCGCGAAGGAAAATTCGGGGCGCGGCCTGCCCGTATCCGAGTGACGATCCCATGCCTCGGCTCTCCCAAAAAGCCAGGTATCGACGCGAGTTACCGATCAGAGCGGCAATGTTTTGATAGCCCCGACGACTCGAAGCCTATGCCTGTTTGGAACAACTGACAATATGAGAAAGTTTCTGCGCTGCAACATTTGTCCATTTTTCTTTACGTCAAATTTTATTGACACTTTGCGAATGGACAGCCTACTCTCCTTGCAAGGAAAACAGCAGGCGGGGAGCGATGCGGCACGACCCATCCGATGCGAACAGGCCCGATTACGGTGCCTCGCCGCTCTATACCCCGGAACAACGCCGGTGCCGCGATGCGACGCGCTGGACACTGGTCCAGGGCATCCTCGCACCGGTCCAGTTCCTCGTCTTCCTGATCAGCCTGACGCTGGTGCTGCGCTATCTCGCCACCGGTGACGGCGCCGGCGCCGCGACGCTGTCGATCGTGGTCAAGACCGCGACGCTCTACACGATCATGATCACGGGCTCGATCTGGGAAAAGGTCGTGTTCGACAAATGGTTGTTCGCCGAGTCCTTCTTCTGGGAGGATGTGTTCAGCATGCTCGTGCTGGCGCTGCACAGCGCCTATCTGGTCGCGCTGGTCGGCGGCTATGGCAGCGAGCGTGGCCGCATGCTGCTCGCGCTCGCCGCTTATGCCAGTTACGTGATCAACGCCGCCCAGTTCCTGCTCAAGCTGCGCGCCGCGCGGTTGCAGGGCAGCGGCGCACCATCCATCGCGGCGGCGTCGATGTCGGTGACCGCGGCGGTGGCGGGATGACCCCCGCGCTCCCCGCCATGCTGCCGGGCAGCGATTGCGGCACGGGGCTGCGCACCAGCGGGGCGAACGAATCGGGCGTGCGGCCGATCCTGCGCGAACGCGGCCAGCGCGAGGTATTTTGCGGGCTGACCGGGATCATCTGGCTGCATCGCAAGGTGCAGGACGCCTTCTTCCTCGTCGTTGGCTCGCGCACCTGCGCACATCTGCTGCAGTCCGCCGCGGGCGTGATGATCTTCGCCGAGCCGCGTTTCGGCACCGCGATCATCGAGGAACGCGACCTGGCGGGTCTCGCCGATTGCAACGAGGAGCTCGACCGCGTGGTCGACCGGCTGCTCGACCGCCGACCCGACATCAAATTGCTGTTCCTCGTCGGCTCATGCCCGTCCGAGGTGATCAAGCTCGACCTGTCGCGCGCCGCGCAGCGGCTGTCGGCCAAGCACAATCCGGCGGTGAAGATCCTCAACTATTCCGGCAGCGGGATCGAGACGACCTTCACCGAGGGCGAGGATGCGTGCCTTGCCGCGCTCGTCCCCGATCTTCCCGCCGACACCTCGCCCGAAGCGAGCCTGATGATCGTCGGCGCGCTGCCCGACATCGTCGAGGACCAGTTCCTGCGGCTGTTCGCCGAGCTCGGCATCGCGCGCGTCCACACGCTGCCGGCGCGCAGCGCGGCGGCGATGCCGCCGGTCGGGCCGAACACGCGCTTCCTGCTCGCCCAGCCCTTTCTCGGCGCGACGGCGCAGGCGCTGGAAGATCGCGGCGCGGTGCGGCTCGACGCGCTGTTCCCGTTCGGCGCCGAGGGCACGACCGCCTGGCTGCACGCCGCCGCACAGGCATTCGACGTGGACGAGATGCATTTCCGCCGCACCGTCGCGCCGGGCCGCGAGCGCGCCAAGCGCGCGATCGAACATCAGCGTGCGCGACTCGCCGGCAAAAGCATTTTCTTCCTGCCCGATTCGCAGCTCGAAATCCCGCTCGCGCGCTTCCTCGTCAACGAATTGGGGATGAACGCGATCGAGGTCGGCACGCCCTATCTGCACCGCCGACACATGGCGCAGGAACTCGCGCTGCTGCCCGAAAGCGTGGTGATCAGCGAGGGGCAGGACGTCGACAAGCAGCTCGACCGCGTCCGCGCCGCCCGGCCCGACATCACGGTGTGCGGCCTTGGCCTCGCCAACCCGCTCGAATCCGAGGGGCTGACGACCAAATGGGCGATCGAGCTGGTCTTCTCGCCGGTGCACGGCTTCGACCAGGCCGGCGACCTCGCCGAATTGTTCGCGCGGCCGTTGCGGCGCCGCGACGTGCTGAGGGTCTGAGGCGATGCAGCTGACCGTCTGGACCTATGAAGGACCACCGCATGTCGGGGCGATGCGCATCGCGACGGCGATGAAAGACGTGCATTACGTACTCCACGCGCCGCAGGGCGACACCTATGCCGACCTGCTGTTCACGATGATCGAACGGCGCGGCGCCCGCCCGCCGGTGACCTACACCACCTTCCAGGCGCGCGACCTCGGCAAGGATACTGCCGAGCTGTTCCAGTCGGCGGCGCGCGACGCCTATGAGCGCTTCAAGCCGCAAGCGCTGCTGGTCGGCGCCTCGTGCACCGCCGAGCTGATCCAGGACGACCCCGCCGGGCTGTGCGATGCGATGCACCTGCCGATCCCGGTCGTTGCGCTCGAACTGCCGAGCTACAGCCGCAAGGAGAATTGGGGCGCGGGCGAGACCTTCTACCAGCTGGTCCGCGCGCTTGCCGACAAGGAGCTGCGTCCCGCGCCGCGCGAGGGCCGCCGGCCGCGCGCCAACCTGCTCGGGCCGACCGCGCTCGGTTTCCGCCACCGCGACGACGTGATCGAGGTGACGCGGTTGCTCGACGCGATGGGCGTGGATGTGCATCTCGTCGCCCCGCTCGGCGCGTCGCCGGCCGACATCAGGACGATCGGCGCGGCCGATTTCAGCATCCTGCTTTATCCGGAAATCGGCGACACAACGGCGCGCTGGCTCGACAAGACCTTCGGCCAGAAGACCGTGCGCACGGTGCCGATCGGGCATGGCGCGACGCGCGATTTCATTACCGAGGTCGCCGCCGTGGCGGGGGTCGATGCGGCGGCGGTGCTCGATACCTCGAACATGCCGTGGTGGAGCCGCTCGGTCGACTCGACCTATCTCACCGGCAAGCGCGTCTTCATCTTCGGCGACGCGACGCATGCCGTCGCCGCGGCGCGCGTGGCGCGCGACGAACTTGGTTTCCAGGTCGTCGGGCTCGGCTGCTACAATCGCGAATTCGCCCGCGACGTGCGCGATGCCGCCAAGCTGTACGGCGTCGAGCCGCTGATCACCGACGATTATCTCGAGGTCGAGGCGGCGATCGCCGCCGCGCAGCCCGAACTGGTGCTCGGCACGCAGATGGAGCGCCACATCGCCAAGCGGCTGCGCGTTCCGTGCGCGGTGATCTCGGCCCCGGTGCATGTCCAGGACTTCCCGGCCCGCTTCAGCCCGCAGATGGGCTTCGAGGGCGCGAACGTCCTGTTCGACAGCTGGGTCCATCCGCTGGTGATGGGGCTGGAGGAGCATCTGCTGACGATGTTCCGCGACGATTTCGAATTCTCGGATGCAAGCGGGGCGAGCCATTTGGGGCATCACCTCCCCGGCACGGGGAGGAGGACCGCCGGCGAAGCCGGCGGTGGAGGGGGGCTAACCCCGGACGAAGCGCTCGCGGAGGCCCCCCTCCACCAGCCTGCGGCTGGTCCCCCTCCCCGTGCCGGGGAGGAGCTTTGGAGCAAGGACGCCGAGCGCGAGTTGCTAAAGATCCCGTTCTTCGTGCGCGGCAAGGCACGGCGCAACACCGAGAAATACGCCGCCGAGCAGGGGCTGGCCAGCATCACGCTCGACACCCTCTATGACGCGAAGGCCCATTATGCGCGCTGATCGCACCGTCGCCGCGCCGATCGGCAGCGTGCCCGTCCGGGTAGTGATCATCACGCTCGACAATCATCTGTCGGGCGCCGTGCAGCGCGCGCAGGAGCAGTTCGACCGCGCCTGCCCGGGCGTGACGATCAGCTTCCACGCCGCGGCCGACTGGGAAGAGAAGCCGGGCACGCTCGACGCCGCGCGCGCGGCGATCGCAAGCGGCGACATCATCCTGTGCACGATGCTGTTCCTCGAGGACCATATCCGTGCCGTGTTGCCGCAGCTGCAGGCGCGGCGCGACAGCTGCGACGCGATCGTCGGGCTGATGTCGGCCGCCGACATCGTCAAGCTGACGCGGATGGGCGATTATCGCATGGATAAGCCCGCCACGGGCATGCTGGCGCTGATCAAGAAGATGCGCGGTACCAACAAGGCGGGCGCCAGCTCGGGTGCCGGCCAGATGGCGATCCTGCGGCGCCTGCCCAAGCTGCTGCGTTTCGTGCCCGGTACCGCACAGGACGTGCGCGCCTATTTCCTCACGCTGCAATATTGGCTTGCCGGATCGGACGACAATGTCGTCGACATGATCCGCGCGCTGATCGACCGCTATGCCGACGGCCCGCGCCGGGGCTTGCGCGGTGCGACCAGGGCGGAGGCGCCGCGCGATTATCCGGATGTCGGGGTCTATCACCCCGCGCTCAAGAACCGCATCGCGACGATCGCCGCGGACCTGCCGATGAAGCGCGGCGCCAAGGGCACGGTCGGGCTGCTGATGCTGCGCTCCTATGTGCTGGCCAAGGATGCCGGCCATTATGACGGCGTGATCGCGGCGATGGAGGCACGCGGCCTCAACGTCATCCCCGCCTTTGCCGGCGGGCTCGACGGGCGCCCGGCTATCGAAGCGATGTTTCTGCGGAACGGCAAGCCGGTAGTCGACGCGGTGGTCAACCTTACCGGGTTCAGCCTGGTCGGCGGCCCGGCCTATAACGACGCCGCGCTCGCCGAGGAAATGCTGGCGAGGCTCGACCTGCCGTACATCGCGGCGCACCCGGTCGAGTTCCAGACCTTGCAGGGCTGGGGCGCCAATCGCCAGGGCCTGTTGCCGCTCGAATCGACGATGATGGTCGCGATCCCCGAGCTCGACGGCGGCACCGTGCCGATGGTGTTCGGCGGCCGCTCGGATGGTTCGACCGATGCGTGCACTGGCTGCAAGCGCGGCTGCACCTTCCCCGCGACCAGCCATGTCCGTGCGATGCAGCCCTGCACCGAACGCGCCGAGGCGCTTGCCGGGCGGGTGATCAAGCTGATCGAGCTGCGTCGCGCCGCGCTGGCCGAAAAGCGGGTGGGGATCGTGCTGTTCAACTTCCCGCCCAATGCCGGCGCGGCGGGCACGGCGCAGTTCCTCGCGGTGTTCGAATCGCTGCATGCCACGCTCGTGCGGCTCGGCAGCGAGGGTTATCAGGTCGAGATCCCGGCGTCAGTCGACGCGCTGCGCGAGCGCATTCTCGGCGGCAACGCGGCGCGCTATGGCAGCGAGGCGAATGTCCATGCCCGGGTCAGCGCCGACACGATCGTCGCGCGCGAGACCTGGCTCAAGGAGATCGAAGCCGCCTGGGGCCCCGCACCTGGCAAGCTGCAATCGGACGGCACTGCGGTACAGATCCTCGGCGAGCGCTTCGGCAATGTCTTCATCGGCATCCAGCCGGCGCTGGGCTACGAAGGCGACCCGATGCGGCTGCTGTTCGAGGGCCGCTTCGCCCCGACGCACGCCTTTGCCGCTTTCTATCGCTGGCTGCGCGAGGATTTCCGCGCGCATGCCGTGCTGCATTTCGGCACGCATGGCAGCCTGGAATTCATGCCCGGCAAGCAGTCCGGATTGAGTGCGGAATGCTGGCCCGACCGGCTGATCGGCGACCTGCCCAACATCTATCTCTATGCCGCCAACAACCCTTCGGAAGGCGTGCTGGCCAAGCGCCGCTCGGGCGCGACCCTGGTCAGCTATCTGACCCCGGCGCTGACCCGGTCGGGGGTCTATAAGGGGCTGGCCGATCTCAAGGCGTCGGTCGATCGCTGGCGCAGCCTGGAGCCGGGCGATGACGCGGCGCCGGCGCTTGCCGAACTGATCGCGGCACAGGCCGAGGCACTCGACCTCGACGGCAGCGATGTCCCCGCCCTCGCCGCGCGGCTCTATGAGATCGAGCGCGCGCTGATCCCGCAAGGGCTGCACGTCGCCGGGCAGGCCGCGACACGCGCGGAGCGGATCGACATGCTCGCCGCGACCGCGTCGAGCCGGGGCGATCAGGTCGCGCACGACGTGATCGAGGCGTTGGTCGATGGTGTGATTAAGGCCGACTCGCCCGTGCTCAAGCACCTCGCCGCGCTCGACGCCGCGCTGTCGGGTAACGAAGAACTCGACGGCATCGTCCGTGCGCTCGCCGGGCGTTATATCCGGCCGGTGTCGGGCGGCGACCTGCTGCACACCCCCGAGATCCTGCCGACTGGCCGCAACATCCATGGCTTCGACCCGTTCCGCCTGCCTTCGGCCTTTGCGGTCAAGGACGGCGCGGCGCAGGCGCAGCGGCTGCTTGATCGCGGCATCGCCGACGCCGGGCACCTGCCCGAGACGGTGGCGATGGTGCTGTGGGGCACCGACAATCTCAAGAGCGAGGGCGCGCAGATCGCCCAGGCACTGGCGCTGATGGGCGCGCGGCCGCGCTTCGACAGCTATAACCGGCTCGCCGGCGCCGAACTGATGTCGCTCGAGGAACTCGGCCGGCCGCGCATCGACGTGATCGCGACGCTGTCGGGCGTGTTCCGTGACCTGTTACCGTTGCAGACGCGCATGCTTGCAGAAGCCGCGCTGCTGGCGAGCCAGGCCGACGAGCCCGAGACGATGAACTTCGTCCGCAAGCACAGCCTGGCACACCAGGCCGAGCATGGCTGCGACATCGAGACCGCCAGCCTGCGCGTCTTTTCCAACGCACAGGGTGCGTATGGCGCCAACGTCAACCTGATGATCGACAATGGCAGCTGGAGCGACCCGAACGAACTGGCCGACAGCTTCGAGCGGCAAAAGGGCTATGCTTACGGCGTCAAGGGCGTGCCGGTGCGCCAGGCGGCGATCCTCGGCTCGGCGCTCAAGACGGTCGATTGCGCCTATCAGAATCTCGAATCGGTCGAGCTCGGCATCACCAGCATCGACCAATATGTCGACACGCTGGGCGGGATCAGCCGCGCGGTGACGCGCGCCAAGGGCGTCGCGGCACCGGTCTATATCGGCGACCAGACGCAAGGGACGGGCAAGGTGCGCAGCCTGCAGGAGCAGGTCGCGCTCGAAACCCGCACGCGCATCCTCAACCCGCTCTGGACCGAGGGCCAGCTGCGCCACGGCTATGAGGGCGTCCGCCAGATCGAGGGCCATGTCACCACGACGATGGGCTGGTCGGCGACGACCGGCGAGGTCGATCCCTGGGTCTATCAGCGGATCAGCGAGACCTATGTGCTCGACGACGAAATGCGCCACCGCATCGCGCAGCTCAACCCGCGCGCCGCCGCCCGCGTCGCCGGCCGGCTGATCGAGGCGAGCGAGCGCCAATACTGGACCCCCGACGCGGCGACGCTCGCCGCACTCCACGCCGCCAGTGACGAGATCGAGGACGCCCTGGAGGGCGTCGTCGCGGTCGCGGCATAGAAGGAACAGACCATGGCACTTCACGACCCCATCAAGGACGGCGAAGGCAGCGTTCAGGTTGCGCTCGACCCCAAGGACCGGATCGGCAACGCCAAGGTCTTCGCGATCTACGGCAAGGGCGGGATCGGCAAGTCGACCACCTCGTCGAATCTCTCCGCCGCTTTGTCGTTGCTCGGCAAGCGCGTGCTGCAGATCGGCTGCGACCCGAAGCATGACAGCACCTTCACGCTGACCAAGAAGCTGATGCCGACGGTGATCGACGTGCTTGAGACGGTCGACTTCCATCATGAGGAGCTGCGCCCCGAGGATTATATGTTCGAGGGGTTCAACGGCGTGATGTGCGTCGAGGCGGGCGGGCCGCCGGCCGGGACCGGCTGCGGCGGTTATGTCGTCGGCCAGACGGTGAAGTTGCTCAAGCAGCATCATCTGCTCGAAGAGACCGACGTGGTGATCTTCGACGTGCTCGGCGACGTGGTGTGCGGCGGCTTTGCCGCACCGTTGCAGCATGCCGAGCGCGCGGTGGTCGTCGCGGCCAACGACTTCGACAGCATCTTCGCGATGAATCGCATCGTCGCCGCGATCAAGGCCAAGTCGAAGAACTACGAAGTGCGCATGGCGGGCGTCATCGCCAACCGCTCGGCGGCGACCGACGAGATCGACCGCTTCAATGCCGCGACCGGCCTCAAGCGCCTCGCGCATTTCCCCGATCTCGACGCGATCCGCCGCAGCCGGCTCAAGAAGTGCACGCTGTTCGAGATGGACTCGACCCCCGAGGTCGATGCCGCCTGCCTCGAATATAAGCGCCTCGCCGCGCAGCTCTGGGCCGGGACCGACGCGCTCGACGCGATGCCGATGAAGGATCGCGAGATCTTCGAGTTTCTGGGGTTCGAATGATGAACAGCGCGACCTATCCGGCCAACACCTATGTCGATCGCCGCGGCCGGCTCGAAAATTACTTCGATCGCACCGCTTCCAAGACCTGGGAACAACTGACCAGCGATGCACCGGTCAGCCGGGTGCGCGCGACGGTGCGCGCCGGGCGCGACCGGATGCGCGCGACGCTATTGTCGTGGCTGCCGCAGGACATGACCGGCCTGCGCCTGCTCGATGCCGGGTGCGGCACGGGCGCGCTGGCGGTCGAGGCGGCGAAGCGCGGCGCCGATGTCGTGGCGATCGACGTGGCGGGCAGCCTGGTGAAGATCGCCGCGCAGCGCGCACCTGCCGAGCTCAAGATCGACTGGCGGGTCGGCGACATGTTCGACCCGATGCTCGGCCGCTTCGACCATGTCGTGGCGATGGATTCGCTGATCCACTATCGCGCCTTCGACATCGTGACCGTGCTGCAGGCGCTGACCGAGCGGACCAGCGGTTCGATGGTGTTCACCTTCGTACCGTCGACCCGCGCGCTCGAAATGTTCCGCGCGGTCGGCGCCTTGTTCCCGTGCGGCGACCGCGCGCCAGCGATCGAGCCGGTCAAGGAGCGGCTGCTCCGGACGCTGATCGGCGGCGCGATGCCGACCACGCGGATGGGGCGTTGCGAGCGGATTTCCGCCGGATTCTATACCAGCCAGGCACTGGAGCTGCGCCCGAGATGAGCAGCCGCCGGCAAGCCTTTTGGAACAAGGTGGGGACGCGGTTCCTGCCGTTCGCCGATGCGGCTTCGCCCGAATTGCCGCTGAAGCGCATCCTGCGCCTGTCGCTGTTCCAGGTTTCGGTCGGCATGGCCGCCGTCTTGCTGACCGGCACGCTCAACCGCGTGATGATCGTCGAGCTCAACATGTCGGCGAGCCTCGTCGCCGCCATGGTTTCGCTGCCGCTGCTGTTCGCGCCGCTGCGCGCACTGATCGGTTTCAAATCGGACCATCACAGCTCGGTGCTGGGCTGGAAGCGCGTACCCTATATCTGGTTCGGCACGCTGCTGCAGTTCGGCGGCTTTGCCATCCTGCCCTTTGCGTTGCTGGTGATGACCATCAACCAGACCGGTGCGGCGACGTTGGGCCATATCGCTGCGGCGCTCGGCTTCCTGATGGTCGGCGCGGGCATGCACACCACGCAGACCGCCGGGCTGGCGCTGGCGACCGACCTCGCCAGCGAGGAAAAGCGCCCGCGCGTCGTCGCGCTGCTCTACGTCATGCTGCTCGTTGGCGTCCTGTTGAGCGCGATCGTCATCGGCCGGCTGCTGACCGACTTCTCGCCGACCAAGCTGGTCAAGATCGTGCAGGGCGCGGGGGCGCTGACGATGGTCCTCAACATCGTCGCGCTGTGGAAGCAGGAAGCACGCAACAGCACTGCCGCAACCGCCAGCGAAGATCGCCCGGCTTTCCGGGAAGTGTGGAAAATCTTCATTGCGCAACCGCGCACGATGCGGCTGCTCGTCGCGGTCGGGCTCGGCGCCGCCGCTTTCTCGATGCAGGACGTGCTGCTCGAGCCCTATGGCGGGCAGATCCTCGGCCTGTCGGTCGGCGCGACCACCTCGCTCACCGCCTTGTGGGCGGTCGGCATGGTGACGGGCTTCGCGATCGCCGCGCAGCAACTGGGCCGCCAGGCCGACCCGCACCGCCTCGCCGGCTTCGGTGCCGTGGCCGGCGTCGCCGCCTTTCTCTGCGTCATTTTCGCCGGCCCACTGCACAGCGCGCCGCTGCTCGGCATCGGCGCGTCGATCATCGGTTTCGGCGGCGGACTATTCTCGGTCGGCACGCTGACCGCGGCGATGAACATTGCCGATGAGGGCCGCACCGGCCTCGCACTCGGCGCGTGGGGCGCGGTCCAGGCGACCTGCGCCGGCGCGGCGATCGCGATCGGCGCCTTTGCACGCGACCTCATTTCCTCGGCCGCTATCGCCCGCCAGCTCGGGCCGACGCTGGCCGGCCCCGAGACGGGCTATGCCTTTGTGTACTGCGTAGAAATCGTGCTGCTGTTCGGCACCGTGGTGGCGTTGGGGCCGCTCGTGCGCGGGTCGCAAGACCAGCCCACCCGCTTCGGCCTCAGCGAATTTCCGATTTGAAGGGAGAAGACCGATGCACCTCCAGCTCACCCAGACGATCGACGTCGCGCAATTGGTGTTCGCGGCCTTCGTCCTGTTCTTCATCTGCCTGATTTTCTATCTCCGCCGTGAGGATCGTCGCGAGGGCTATCCGCTCGAAGACGAAGTGACCGGCCGGGTCGAGACGATCGGCGGCCCGTTGCACACCGCGCCGACCAAGTCGTTCAAGCTGCCGTTCGGGCACGGCACCGTGACCGCCCCGACCAAGGGCCGCGAGCCGGTGAATATCGCCGCGCGCCGCACCGATCGCTTTGCCGGCGCGCCCTATGCGCCGACCGGCGATCCGCTGGTCGACGGCATCGGGCCGGCGGCCTTTGCCGAGCGCGCCAAGCGCCCCGATCTCGACTGGGAGGGTCATGCGCGCATCGTGCCGATCAGCGTCGCGGGCGATTTCCACATCGTCGGTCGTGACCCGGATCCGCGCGGCATGACCGTGATCGGCGCCGATGGCGCGGTGGCGGGCAAGGTCACCGACATCTGGATCGATCGCGCCGACCGGCTGATCCGCTATATCGAGGTCGAGGTCGACGGGATCGTCGGCAAGCATGTGCTGCTGCCGATGACCATGTCGAAGGTCAACCGCCGCCGTCACCAGGTCGTCACCGACTCGATCAATGCCGCCCAGTTCGCCAACGCGCCGGTGATCGAGGCCAAGGACAGCATCACGCTGTACGAGGAAGACCGGGTGCAGGGCTATTTCGGCGGTGGTTACCTCTATGCCAACCGCAACCGCCAGGAGCCGTTCCTGTGATCACCGAATATGAGGTCGAGCCGATCCCGGGTCTGCCGGGTCGGTTGCCGCGCGGCGAGCGCATCCTGTGGCAGGGCGCACCGCGCCGCGCGACGCTGGCGCGCACGGCATTCCACACCCGGCACATCGCGCTGTATTTCGGCGGGCTCGCCACGGTTGCGCTGGTCTCGGCAGCGATAAATGGCGGGTCGCTGGTCGGCGTCGGGATGACGCTGCTGCTCGGCGCGCTGGGCGTTGGCCTGCTCGAAGGGCTTGCGCTGCTGGCCGCGCGCTCGACGATCTACACGCTGACCAACCGGCGCCTCGTCATGCGCATCGGCATCGCGCTGCCGAAATGCATCAACCTCCCGCTCGGGGTGATCGGCGCGGTCGACATGAAGCTTAATCGCGACGGCACGGCCGACCTGCCGATGACGGTCGTCGCGCGGCAGGAGATGGGCTATCTCAGCCTGTGGCCGCACGCCCGGCCGTGGCGCGTTGCCGAGCCGCAGCCGATGCTGCGCGCCGTTCCCGATGGTGCCAAGGTCGCGGCGCTGATCGTCAAGACCTGCCAGGCCGCGCAGGCCGCCGGCAATGTCGTGCAGCTGGACGCCGCGCGCAGCGGCACGGCACCCGACGCGGCGGTGGCGGCATGACCGCCGTCGTCCACAAGCATGAGGATATGCTGCCACGCGGCGCGCTGGTCACCGCCTGCGCGCTCGTGCTGTTCTCGCTCGCCGTGACGACAATCGTCCGCGTCGGCAACATCGCGCCCTCGGCCTCGCCCGAGGCGCTGCGCGCTGCCCGACATGTCACGCCGGTCGCGTCGCGCACGCTACGCTTCAGCGACCGCGCCGACGGCGCGGTGGTGATCACCGACGTCAAGGATGGCGGGTTTGCCGGCATGGTCGCACCGGGCAGCAAGTCCGGCTTCATCCGCGGCGTGATGCGCGGGCTGGCCCGCGACCGCCATATGCGCGGGATCGGCGACCAGCCGCCCTTCGTCCTGACCCTGTGGAAGGACGGCGAATTGTCGCTGGTCGATACCGCCACCGGCCGCGATCTCGAGGTGAGCGCGTTCGGCGGCACCAACCGCGCCGACTTTGCCGCGCTGCTGAAGCCCGCCAACGGCGCGCCGCTGGAGGTTGCCGCGAAATGATCATGGGTGAGCGCTTCGACACGCCCTGCCGCATCGCCATCGAGCATAGCGACGAGTTTCTCGCCGCGCATGTCGAACTGGCCGGCGGCGTCGAGATCCGGCCCGGCGACAGGGTCCGCGTGCATGGCGCGCCGATCCATATCCCGTTCGGCCAATCCTGCGTGATCGAGCGCATGGCGACGGTGCAACGCGCCAGCGCGCTGCGCCGGCTGTGGACCAGGCTCGCCGGCCATTTCGAGATGACCGAACTTTACGAAGTCAGTTTCAGTGCAGGAGCGATGCGATGAACGCGATCACGCCGATCCAGGCCGCCCCGGCCATTCCCGACACCATGGAAATCGCGCGCGCCGACACGGTGCTGTCGCCGCGCTTCTACACCACCGATTTCGCCGCGATGGACCGGCTCGACGTATCGTCGGTCCGCGCCGAATGGGACGCGCTGATCGCCGAGATGGTCGCCGACCCCAACAAGCGCCACTTCAAGCGCACCGCCGCGTTCGACGGCGTGATCGAGAACCTGCCGGATGGCCTGCGTGAGGAGTTCATCGACTTTCTCGCCAGCTCGCTGACGGCGGAATTCTCGGGCTGCATCCTTTATGCCGAAATCGCCAAGCGGGTGACAAATCCCGACGCCAAGGCACTGTTCAAGCTGATGAGCCGCGACGAGAGCCGCCATGCCGGCTTCATCAACGACACGCTCAAGGATGCCGGGATCGGCATCGATCTGGGCTTCCTGACCAAGACCAAGAAATACACCTATTTCCGGCCGAAATTCATCTTCTACGCGACCTATCTGTCGGAAAAGATCGGCTATGCGCGCTACATCACGATCTTCCGTCATTTCGCGCAGCATCCCGAGCTGCGCTTCCACCCGATCTTCCAGTGGTTCGAGGAGTGGTGCAACGACGAGTTCCGGCATGGGGAGGCGTTCGCGCTGCTGATGCGCGCCGACCCGAAGCTGCTCAGCGGGCACAACAAGCTGTGGATCCGTTTCTTCCTCGTCGCGGTCTACGCCACGATGTACGTCCGCGATCACGATCGCCCGGCCTTTTACGAGGCGATCAAGATGTCGCCGTCGGATTATGACGCGAAGGTCTTCCGCATCTGCACGCAGATCACCCGGCAGGTCTTCCCGATCACGCTCGACACCGATGCGCCGGCGTTCGTCGCCGGGCTGGAGGCGATGCGCCGCGCGACGCTGACGATCCGCGCGGGCAAGGCACAGGGTGGCGTGGTCGGCGGGGTGAAACGCGTCGCCGGCATCGCCGCCGCCGGCGTCGCCTTTGCGCGGCTCTATTTGCACCGCGCACCAAGGAATGTCCTGCCCGCCACCGTTCGGCTGGCGCCGGCCTGGTGACGATCCCGCCGCTTCTGTTCGCGCTGCTGATGTGGTTCATCGGCACCGGTGCCGTGGTGTGGCTCGACAGCCGCCCGATGCGCACCTTTCGCACCAGCCACCGCCTGTCCGGCATCGTCGCGGTGGCGGCGATGGTCATGGTGTGGCTGTACCGCGACGATAGCGGAACCACCGGTGCCTATCTCGGCTTCGGCGCGGCGATCCTGATCTGGGGCTGGCACGAAATGGGCTTCCTGATGGGCTTCATCGCCGGCCCGCGCCGCGAGCCCTGCCCCGAAGGTGCCGAGGGCTGGCCCCGCTTCAAGGCGGCGACCGCGACCGTGATCCATCACGAGCTGGCCATCGCTTCGAACGCGCTGCTGCTGTTCGCGCTGTGCTGGGGCGGCGCCAACCAGGCGGCACCGCTGACCTTCCTGCTGCTGTTCGTGTTGCGGCTGAGCGCCAAGTTCAACCTGTTCCTCGGCGTGCCCAATCTCAGCGACGAGGTGTTTCCCGCGCACCTCGCCTATCTCAAAAGCTATTTTCGCAAGCGCACGATGAATGCGCTGTTCCCGTTCTCAGCGATCGGCGCGGGCGGCCTGGCGTGGTGGGCATGGTCCGCCGCGGAAGCCGCACCCGAGAACAGCGGCGCCGCCGCGACCGCGACGCTGCTCGCCGGGCTGGCGGTGCTGGGGCTCGTCGAGCATATCTTCCTGGTACTGCCGGTGCGCGACAGCGCGTTGTGGCGCTGGGCCGATAACAACAGGGCGGCAAAGGCCGCGATCAAGGATTATACAGGGGAGGCCCATCATGGACTATGAAGCGTTCTTCGCAGGCGAACTGGACACGCTGCGCGAGGACGGGCGCTATCGGACCTTCGCCGAGCTGGAGCGCAAGGCGGGGGCCTTTCCGCGCGCCAGCCACCATACGGCGGATGGCGTGAGCGACGTGACGGTGTGGTGCTCGAACGATTATCTCGGCATGGGCCAGCATCCGGTGGTGCTCGAGGCGATGCACGCGACGCTCGACAAGTGCGGCGCGGGGGCCGGCGGCACGCGCAACATTTCGGGCACGACGCATGCCCATGTCGAGCTCGAGCGCGAGCTCGCCGACCTGCATGGCAAGGATGCCGCTTTGCTGTTCACCTCGGGCTATGTCTCGAACTGGGCGGCGCTGTCGACGCTGGCGGCGAAGCTGCCCGACTGCGTGGTGATGTCGGACGCACTCAACCACGCCTCGATGATCGAGGGCATCCGCCACAGCCGCGCCGAGTGCCAGCGCTTCACGCATAATTCGCCCGAGGACCTCGACCGCCGGCTCGCCGCGGTCGCGCCGGGCCGCGCCAAGCTGGTCGCGTTCGAGAGCGTCTATTCGATGGACGGCGACATCGCGCCGATCGCCGAGATTCTCGACGTGTGCGAGGCGCATGGCGCGCTGTCGTATATCGACGAGGTCCATGCGGTCGGGCTGTACGGCCCGCGCGGCGGCGGCATCGCCGAGCGCGAAGGGCTGATGGACCGGATCGACGTGATCGAGGGGACTTTGGGCAAGGCGTTCGGCGTGATGGGCGGCTATATCGCCGCGTCCGACGCGTTGGTCGATTTCGTGCGCAGCTTCGCCAGTGGCTTCATCTTCACCACTGCCCTGCCCCCCGCACTCGCCGCCGGGGCCGCGGCGAGCATCCGCCATCTCAAGACCAGCCAGGTCGAACGCACGCGCCACCAGGAGCGCGTCGCCTATGTCCGCCGCCGGCTCGATGCGATCGGCATCCCGACGATGGACAATCCCAGCCACATCATCCCGGTGATGGTTGGCGATGCCAAGAAGTGCAAGATGATCAGCGACTGGCTGCTCGACAATCACGGCATCTATGTCCAGCCGATCAACTATCCGACCGTGCCGGTCGGCACCGAGCGGCTGCGCATCACGCCCTCGCCGGTGCACAGCGATGGCGATATCGACCGGCTGGTCACCGCGCTGAGCGATATCTGGTCGCAATGCGCGCTGTCGCGCCGCGCCATGGCGGCCTGAACCGGGCGGCCGACTCGACCATCGACCACGGCACGCATTAGCGCTATCTCGGGCCCAATCCGTTCGCCGGGTGTTTAGTGTGACCTGGACACGCGATGGAGAGCCGTTGAGATGTGGATGCCGATCATCGTTGCCGTGGGCGTGGCCGTTTTCCTCGGCGCTGCGGGCGGCCTGATGACGCCGATCGGCGTGTGGTACCGCCAGCTGCGCAAACCCAGCTGGCAACCGCCCGACTGGGCATTCGGCCCGGCCTGGACGATCATCCTCGGACTGGCCGCCTGGTCGGCGATCATCGCATGGCGCGCGGCGCCCGACGCCGACACGCAGCGCGACATCATTATCATGTTCAGCGTGAATGCACTGTGCCATTTCCTGTGGAGCCCACTGTTCTTCCGCCTGCGCCGGCCCGACTGGGCGCTGATCGAGGTGGTGTTCCTGTGGGTCTCGCTGGTCGTGCTGGTGGTCGGGCTATGGCCGATCGCGCACGTCGCCAGCGTGATGATCATGCCCTATCTCGCCTGGGTCAGCTTTGCGGCGGTGCTCAACGCGACGATCGTGCGCCTCAACCGGCCCTTTGCGCGCGGATAGGATTTGAGCGCCAGCCCGAACGGGTGTAGTCTGCACGGACGAGCAAAAGGAACTGCCGACCGATCCAGGAGAGCGCGATGTCCAGCCTTGCCGCCCAAGCTACGTCCGTCGATGCTGATCTTCCCGAGGTCAGACGTATTTCGAACGAAGATCTGCGATGGGCGCTGGCCGAGGGGTGGAAGGACTTCATCGCCAAGCGCGGCGACCTGATCTTCGCCGGGCTGCTCTATCCGGTCATTTTCCTCGTTGCCGCGCTCGTCACCTTCAACGCGCCGTTGCTGCCGCTGTTCTTCCCGCTCGTCGCCGGCATTTCGATCGCCGGCCCGGCGCTTGCCGCGGGCTTCTACGAGCTGGCACGTCGCCGCGAGGAAGGCAGCGATGCGAGCTGGTGGCATTTCTTCGATCCGCTGCGTGGCCGCAGCCGCACGGCGCTGCTCACGCTGACCGTCGGGCTGCTCGCGCTGTTCGCCGGCTGGCTGATCGTCGCCTATGCGATCTACGGCGCCACCTTCGGCGCGCAGACCGCCTATGACGCCAGCTTCGGCAGCCAGATGGGGGCGAATTTCGTGGAATTCGGCAGCCAGCT
Organism: Parasphingomonas halimpatiens; assembly: GCF_036663795.1. Taxonomy (NCBI): domain Bacteria; kingdom Pseudomonadati; phylum Pseudomonadota; class Alphaproteobacteria; order Sphingomonadales; family Sphingomonadaceae; genus Parasphingomonas; species Parasphingomonas halimpatiens. Next base: position 74,725 of record NZ_JAXOJP010000001.1, on the reverse strand, counting down.
CTTCAGCACGCGCGAAGGCTGGTCACTGATCGTCGTCGGCAATCTCGCCGGCGGCGTGTTCGCGGTCGTCACCCTGGTTTGCGCGGTGGTGGCGTTCCCGATGGTGGTCGACAAGCCGGTCGACGCCGGGGTGGCGCTGCGCACGTCATGGAAGGCCGTGCGCCGCAACCCGCGCGAGGTCGCGGGCTGGGGCGTGCGCGTCGCGCTGCTGCTACTGATCGGGCTGATCCCGCTGGCGATCGGCCTGGCCGTCGTGCTGCCATGGCTCGGCTATGCCACCTGGCATCTCTACACGCGGCTGGTAGTGCGCTGAGTCACGCCTGAGTCTGCCACCCGCCGCATAGCGCGCAGTCACGCCACGAAAGCAACCGCGGCATTGAGCGGCGGGATCGAGCGCGTCATCGCCGACGGATCCTTTGCTGGCGCGCGGCGCGGCCGGCGCTGATGCTCTTCAGGAGCGTTTCATATTGTTCGATCGTGTAGCCGGCGGCGACGAAGGCGCGGATCTCCCACGACGGCACGACATAGCCGTGATGCCAGGCGAGCACCGCCATGCGGCGCAGCGCCTCGAGCTTCTCGTCGGCAAGGCGCGGATTGGGACGCCCGCCGAACAGCACGCCCATGGCGATCGCCATGCGGCCCGGGGTGCGCAGCGTCGCAACCGTGTCGCGCCCGGCGAGCGCGACGATCGACCATTCGAGCGCGCTCAGCCGGCTTTCGCCGACCGGCGGGCGGAGCAACTGGTGCAGTGCGGTTTCGACGACGTCGCCACCGGTGGTTTCGGCAAAGGCAAGATATGCCATGATGTGATCTCCCTGCGTTGCGGCGCGGGCATGCGCGTCCGCTGCCGGCGACACGCGTCGCCGGCGGTGTTTCTCTGATGGGGTAACGCGATGCGGCAGGACGCATTCCGACACGCCGCGCACAACGGCGCGCGACCGGAAACCTGCCGACAATCGGGTAGGCACTCAGAACCCGGTAACGGGCCCCTCGCGACTATGCTGACGCATGACGGCTTCCTTCGCAGCCCGGGCTTCGTTACGAGCCCCACGTTCTATACTCATCGGTATATAAGTCGTATTGCGCTGCGTCAACAGCATTTCGTACCGGTCGTTAGAAATATTTTTGTGCTTTTGCGGTCGCATCGCCCAGAGCGGTTCGTCGCTCTTCAACCAGATGCCATCGGCTCGGCCACATCATCATGCTGGTGTCGACCAGGCGGTCGAGCTCGGCACGGTTGGCCCCTGCCCCCGCCTGCACGGCCATGCCCTGCATCAGCGCATAGAGGAAACCGGTCAGCGCCTCGACATCGACATGGTCGGGCAGGTCGCCCTCGACCTTGGCGCGTTCCATGCGGTCGATCAGCGCATGCTTGGCGACCTTGCCGCGTTCGAGCACTTCCTCGCGGATCGACTCGGCTTCGGAGCCGCACGCGACCGAACTGATCACGCCCAGGCAACCACGCGGTTCGCAGCTGCTGGTCTGGTTCTCGACGCTGCCACGCAGCAGATGCTCGGCAACCTCGCGCGCGCTCGGCTTGTCGAGCGCCTGGCCGACATAGGCCATCTTCTCGCGCTCATAGAGGTCGAGCGCCTTGCGAAACAGCGCTTCCTTGTTGCCGAAAGCGGCGTAGAGGCTGGGTTTGGTGATGCCCATCGCCTCGGTCAGATCGACCATCGACGCGCCTTCATAGCCCTTCGACCAGAAGACGCGCAGCGCCGCCGCCAGCGCAGCGTCGAGGCAGAACTCGCGCGGGCGACCCTTGGTCGCGGTGCATGCCAAAGTTTCCATAACGGTCGGTATATAAGATCGCCATCGGGGAAAGTCGAGTCCTGCCCGATCAGCGCAGCGCCTTGCGCACCGCCGGCAGGATCCGCGCGACGATGATCTCGACGCCGCGCGCATTGGGGTGCAGGCCGTCGCCCTGCAGCAGGTCGCGCTGCGCCGCGACGCCGTCAAGGAAGAAGGGGTAGAGCGGCACGCGGTGCGCAGCGGCGAGTTCGGGATACATTGCCTCGAACGCGCGGACATAATCGGGACCGAGATTCGGCGCGGCGCGCATGCCGGCGAGCAGCACGGGGATGCGGCGGCGTTGCAGCTCGACGAGGATCGCGTCGAGGTTGGCGCGCGCCTGCGCCGGCGGCAGGCCGCGCAGCATGTCGTTGGCGCCGAGTTCGACGATCACCAGGTCGGGCGTCGCGCCGAGCCCGCGCAGGCCCCAGCGCAGCCGCGCGCGGGCCTGGGCCGCGGTATCGCCGGCGACGCCGCCATTGCGTACCGTCGCGGCCACACCGGCACGCCGCAGCGCCGCCTCGAGCCGCGTCGTGAAACCTTGCGCCGGTGGCAGGCCATAGCCCGCGGCGAGGCTGTCGCCGAACGCCCAGATCAGCGGCGCGCGCTTTTCGGCCATGGCGGGGGCGGCAATAAAGCTCGCCAGCAACAGGGCGAGATGGACAAACGCGCGTCGCGCTCCATATCGTCGACACAGTGACCACATCATCATCCCCCGCCGATAGCGCGCTGATCGCCGCGCGCAACGTGACATTATCGCTGGGGAAGCCGCCCGCCCGCGTCGACATCCTGCGCGGCATCGATCTCGATGTCGTCGCCGGCGAGAGCGTCGCGCTGCTCGGCCCGTCGGGATCGGGCAAATCCTCGCTGATGGCGGTGCTGGCCGGCCTCGAACGGCCGAGCGGCGGCACCGTCAGGGTCGCCGGGCTGGATTTCGCCACGCTCAGCGAAGACGGCCTTGCCGTCGCGCGGCGCGGGCGGATCGGCATCGTGCTGCAGGCCTTTCACCTGCTGCCGACGATGACCGCGCTGGAAAATGTCGCGGTACCGCTCGAACTCGCCGGCGAGCTCGACGCCTTTGCCCGCGCCGCGACCGAACTGGCGGCGGTCGGACTGGCCGATCGTACCGGCCATTATCCGACACAGCTGTCGGGCGGCGAGCAGCAGCGCGTGGCGATCGCGCGCGCACTGATCGCCCGCCCCGCGCTGGTCTTCGCCGACGAACCGACCGGCAATCTCGACACCGCGACGGGCGTGACGATCATGGACATGCTGTTCGCGCGCCACGCGGCGAGCGGCACGACCTTGTTCGTCATCACGCACGACCCCGCGCTCGCGGCGCGCTGCGCCCGGGTGATCGAACTGGCCGACGGCCGCATCGTCGCCGACCGGCGCGCGGCATGAGCATCGCCTGGCGGCTGGCGCTGCGCGACCTGCGGCGCGGCGGGCGCGGGCTGTTGCTGCTCGTGTTGTGCCTGTTTCTCGGCACCGCAGCGCTGGCCGGAATCGGCAGCCTGTCGGCGAGCCTGATCGCCGCGCTCGACGCGCAGGGGCGCCAGATGCTGGGCGGTGATGTCGAACTGGTCGTCTCGCAACGCCGCGCGACGGTCGAGGAAATGGCGGCCTTCGCCGCCGAGGGGCGCGTCTCCGAAACCGTCGGGATGCGCGCGATGGCCGATGCCGGGCGCGGGCCGGTGCTGGTCGACTTGCGCGGCGTCGACGGCGCCTGGCCGATGGTCGGCGCCTTCCGGCTGGCACCCGGCGCGATCGCCGACCGGCCGCGCGGCAACGAGATCGCGATCGCACCGGCGCTGGCCGATCGGCTTGGCGTGAAGGTCGGCGACACGCTGCGGCTCGGCGTGGCGCGGCTCAAGGTGATCGGCCTGATCGCGGCCGAGCCCGACCGACTCGGCGCGGGCTTCACGCTCGGCCCGCCGGTGCTGGTCGACATGGCGGGGCTCGATGCGACGCGGCTGGTACAGCCCGGGAGCCTGTACGAGAGCCACTACCGGATCGTGCTACCGCGCGTCGAGACGACCAAGGCGATCAGCGACAGGCTCGCCAAGCGCTTCGGGCGCGACGGTTTCGCGGTGAAGAGCAGCGACCGCGCCGCCGGCGGGCTGCGGCGCGGCATTGCCCAGCTCGGCCAGTTCCTGCTGCTCGTCGGCCTCGCCGCGCTGGCCATTGCCGGCGTCGGTGTGGGCAGCGGGGTTGCCGCCTATCTCGCCGGCAAGACACGGATCATCGCCACGCTGAAGGTGCTCGGCGCGCGGACGGGCACGATCGCGGCGATCTTCCTGACGCAGCTCGGTGTGGTGGCGGCGGTGGGGATAACCGGTGGTCTGGCGCTGGGCGCGCTGGTGCCGGCGATCGTTGTCGCCGTGGCGGGTGATGCGCTGCCGGTGCCGCCGCGGCTCGCGCTCTATCCGCTGCCGCTGGCGACGGCGGCGGCGCTGGGGCTGCTCGTCGCGCTGCTGTTCGCGCTCCCGGCGCTGGCGCGGGCGCGCCACGTGCCGGCGGCGACGCTGCTGCGCGACGCGCTGGCGCCGGGCGGGTTGCCGTCGTGGCGGGTGATCGGCGTGATGCTCGCGCTGGTCGCGGCACTGGTCGCGCTCGCCGTGCTGACGGCGTCCGACATGTCGCTGGCGCTGGGGTTCGTCGGCGCGGTCGGCGCACTGATCCTGCTGCTGTGGCTGATCGGACTGCTGGTGCGGCGCGGTGTCGCGCGGCTGCCACGCGCGCGGACGCCGCTGCTGCGGCTGGCGCTCGCCAATCTCCACCGGCCCGGCGCCGAGACCGACCGGTTGGTGGTCGCGCTCGGCCTCGGCTTCGCGCTGTTCGTCGCGCTGGCGGTGATCGACACCAGCCTGTCGGCCGAGCTGGCCGGCGCCGCCCCGGCCAAGGCACCGCGCTTCTTCGCGATCGACCTCCAGCCCGACGATGCGGCGCCGTTCCGCGCCGCCGTCGCTGCCGCCGCGCCGGGCGCGCGGATCGAGGCGGTGCCGTCGCTGCGCGGCGCGATTACCGCGGTGAAGGGCGTGCGCGTCGCCGACATGAAGACGTTGCCCGACGCCGCCTGGGTGCTGCGCGGCGACCGGACGATCACCTGGTCGACGGGCGTGCCGCCGCGCAACGACGTGATCGCGGGCAGATGGTGGCCGGCCGATTATCGCGGGCCGCCGCTGGTTTCGCTCGAGGATCGCGCGGCGGCGGCGCTGGGATTGAAGATCGGCGACACGATTACCGTCACGGTACTCGGCGTCGATGTCCCGGCGCGCATCGCGGCGTTGCGCAAGATCGACTGGGGTGCGCTCGGGCTCAATTTCGCGATCGTCTTTTCGCCCGGTTATATCGAGGAAGCGCCGCACAGCCTGCTGGCGAGCGTCTATTCGACCCCGTCGCGCGACGGCGCGGTGGCGCGCGACGTCGCGACGGCGCTGCCCTCGGTGACGATGATCCGCGTCGGCGACCTGCTCGGCCAGATCGGCGTGGCACTGGGGCAGATCGCGCTGGCGATCCGCGCCGCCGCGGCGGTGACGGTCGCGGCGGGGATCGCCGTGCTGGTCGGGGCGGTCGCCGCCTCGTCGCGCGCGCGGCGCTACGATGCGGTGATCCTCAAGCTGCTCGGCGGCAGTGCGCGGCAAGTGCTGACGGCACAGGCGCTGGAATATGCGCTGCTGTCGCTGATCGTCGTCGTCGTGGCCTTGGCGGTCGGCGCGATCGGCGGCTGGTTCGTCGTGGTGAAGGTATTCGAACTCCCCTGGGCGCCCGACTGGATCGTCGTTGCGGCAACGCTCGCCGCCGGGGTGCTCGTCACGCTCGGCGTCGGGGTCACGGGAAGCCTGCCGGCGCTGCGCGCCAAACCGGCCGACGCGCTGCGCGAACTGTAACAGGCTGCTTACCGGTTTTCTGCCAGCCGGAATTCTATCTCCCGCCGGCTGGCGAGCGTCGACTGCCGCCCCTAGCGTGCACCTCAAGGCGTGCCGCGTAGACCGGCGAAGGGGAGGCGAAAATGGATTATGCGGCGTATGAGGCGCTGTTCAACACCGGCGACGATCAAGCGCTGGTCGCGCAATTCTTCTGCGACGAGGTGCGCTTCACGGGCGGCTCGCGCGACTATCAGGGGAGCGATCAGCTGCTCGCCTTCCTCGCATGGGCGCATGACGGGGTGCGCGAGGTGATGCGGCCGCAACTTGTCCTGCGCGACGCCCAACACATCTTCGCCGAGGTCGACATGGATTTCCACGCGATTAAGGAGCGCGCCGATTTTCCCTTCGGCCATCTCCACCCCGGCGACAGCGTGACGGTCAAGTTCTTCGTCACCTACCGGCTGCGCGACGGCAAGGTCGCCGAACTCAAATCGATGACCTGGCCGCCGGGAAAGGGTGTCACCCGGCTCCCGCTGCTCGGCGCGCATCCCAGCCAGATCGCAGCCTTCCACGCCTATGTCGCGGCGTTCAGCAACGCCGATTGCGATCGGTTCCGGCGTTTCTATGCCGATGATGTCGAACTGACGCTCAACCCGCAAATTCCACCGCTCCGCGGCCCCGACGCCATTGTCGGCTTCTACGGCCCGATGTTCGAGACGGTGCGCGAGCGCCTCGCAATCCATTCGGTCGAGGCCAGCGACACGGCGATCACCCTCGACGCGACGATGTGCTTCACCGCCATCGCCGACGCGCCGGGCTTCGTCCTCCGCCCGCTGAAAAAGGGCGACCGGATCGAGGGCCGCGTGTTTGTCGATTATGCGCTGCGCGACGGGCTGATCGCACGGATCGCGGTGCGCCGGCAGGGCGAGCTGGCGTTCCATCCTGCGCCGGCTGACGGCTGAAGCGAAAGTCACGGCTGAACCCGCCGACCGTACGTGCCGGATACTGCCGCGTGGCGCTACACAGCTCGGGCACCCGGTTTGATTTCGGTCAAAGTCGCCCCCGCAATATTTGTTATAGGACATACTAATTAGACCAAGGGAGGCGGAGATGTCGGACGCGGGGACAATCGCACGCATGAACGGGTCCCGACCCGCCTTTCATTTCGACCCCTATGCGCCGCAAACCGATGCGGACCCCTTCCCCGCCTATCGTACCCTGCGCGAGGAGCATCCCTGCTTCTGGAGCGAAGAGGCCGGCATGTGGGTGTTGTCGCGCTACGACGACATCCTCGGCGCGCTGACCAACTGGCGGCTATTCTCGTCGGCGCAGGGCAATCTGATCGACGAACTGCCCGGCCGTGCCGGCGCGACGCTCGGGACGACCGACCCGCCGCGCCACGATCGCCTGCGCGGCCTGATCCAGAAAGCGGTGACGCGCAGCGCGCTCGACCATATTCTCGAGCCGACACGCGAGCTGTGTCGCGGCCATCTCGCCGCGCTCGCGGGGCGTGAGCGCTTCGATCTGGTCGGCGATTACACGGCGAAGGTCACGGTCGATCTGCTCTTCCATCTTTTCGCCATGCCGCGCGACATGCGCGATACGGTGCGCGACAAGGCGTTCCTGATGGTCCAGACCGATCCGGTCACGCGGCAAAAGGGGCCGGAGCATCTCTCCGCTTTTGCCTGGATGGCCGATTTCGCCGCGTCGCTGGTCGCCGAACGCAAGAAGAATCCCGGCACCGACCTGCTGTCGAATTTCATCACCTCCGAGATCGACGGCGAAAAGCTGCTCGACCGCGAGGTGCAGCTGACCGTGACCACGCTGATCATGGCGGGGATCGAATCGCTGTCGGGCTTCATGGCGATGTTCGGGCTCAATCTCGCCGACCATCCCGATGCGCGGCGCGCACTGGTCGCCGATCCGACGCGGATTCCCGATGCGATCGAGGAATCGCTGCGCTACAATACCTCCGCGCAGCGCTTCAAACGCTGCCTCACCCAGGATCATGCGCTCCACGGCGAGACGATGCGCGCCGGCGACTTCGTGATGCTGTGCTACGGCTCGGCCAATCGCGACCCGCGCAAGTTCGAAAATCCAGACAGCTATGATATCGCGCGTCGACCCAAGGCCCATCTCGGTTTTGGCGGCGGAGTCCATTCCTGCCTCGGCGCAATGATCGCCCGGCTCGCGTCGCAGCTGGCTTACCGCGAATTGCTCGCCGTCGTTCCCGATTATACGCGCGTGGACGAGCAGCTCGCCTGGGTGCCCTCTTCCAATTTTCGCAGCCCGACCAGCCTGGTCGTCGCGGTCGGGTAACGCCAAGCCACGAATAGTTTGTTGCGTGGCATAGCAATGCGCGCCACAGTCCCGGCCAGACCAGGAGGGGCAAATGGCAACCGATCCGCGCGCGATCATCGATCGCGAACCGATGTCGCGATTCCAGTGGACGGTCGTCGCCGTGATGGTCGGGCTCAACGCGCTCGACGGGTTCGACGTGCTGTCGATCAGCTTTGCCTCGCCCGGCATCGCCAAGGATTGGGGGATCGATCGCGGCGCGCTCGGCATCGTCCTGTCGATGGAGTTGATCGGCATGGCGGCGGGGTCGCTGCTGCTCGGCGGCGTGGCGGATCGTATCGGCCGACGGCTGACGATCCTCGCCTGTCTCGTCGGCATGGCATTCGGCATGTTCGGCGCGGCGACGGCGCATGACGTGACGACCTTGTCGCTGTGGCGCGTGGTGACCGGCCTCGGCATCGGCGGCATGCTCGCGGCGACCAATGCCGCCGTCGCCGAGGCCGCGAACGCCGGGCGCCGCAACCTCGCGGTCGTGCTGATGGCGGGCGGCTATCCCGTCGGCACGATCATCGGCGGACTGGTCTCGGCGCGGTTGCTGGCCGATCATGGCTGGCCCGCCGTGTTCATCTTCGGCGGCATCGCGACGACCTGCTTCATTCCGCTGGTGCTGCTGTTCGCCCCCGAATCGATCGCTTTCCTGATGGAACAACGTCGCCCCGATGCGCTGGCGCGGATCAATCGGACGCTGGGACGCATGGGCCATGCCGCCGTCGATGCCCTCCCCGCCATCGCGGCAAAGGCGCGGCGCATCCGCATCACCGAGCTTTTCGTCCCCGCTTACATCGCGCTGACGGTGGCGTTGACGGTCGCCTATCTCGCGCATGTCATGACCTTCTATTTCGTGCTCAAATGGATCCCGAAGATCGTCGTCGACATGGGCTTCGCGCCGCCGCTCGCCGCCGGCGTGCTGGTATGGGCGAGCGTTGGCGGCGCCTCGGGATCGCTGTTGCTCGGGCTGATGACCACCCGGCTGCACCTCTACACGCTGACCATCACCGCGATGCTGGCCTCGACGCTCGCCGTCATCGCCTTCGGCCAGGGGCAGACCGACCTCGGCACGCTCTCGCTGATCGCCGCGATCGCCGGCTTTGCCACCAATGCCGGTATCGTCGGCCTCTATGCGCTGATCGCCGCCGCCTTTCCGACGCATCTGCGCGCGACGGCGACGGGCTTCGTCATCGGGGTCGGCCGCGGCGGCTCGGCGCTGGCACCGGCACTTGCCGGTTTCCTGTTCGTGGCCGGCCATGGCCTGGCAACTGTTGCCGTGCTGATGGCGATGGGTTCGCTGGTCGCGGCGTTCACCTTGTTCATCGCGCGCCGGCGGCTGCGTACGGCAACTTGAGCGCGCCGGGCAATGGCAGCATGATGGCGCAAACAGGGAGGATGATAGTGGCAAGCGCAGCAACGGCGAGCGCCGAGCACGAGGTCTCGATCGGCAACCTCGACCGCCTGGTCGGTTACCATCTGCGCCGCGCCTCGGCGGTGGTCAGCAACGACTTTTCGCGCGCGTTGGACGGCACCGGGATCAGGCAGGTGCTGTTCGGCATCATGTCGATCGTCAAGGCCAACCCCGGAATCAACCAGGGCGCGGCGGGGCGCGCGCTCGGCATCAAGCGCGCCAACATGGTGTCGCTGATCAACGAACTGACCGATCGCGACCTGCTCGACCGCAAGATCGCCGCCGATGACCGGCGCGCCTTCTCTCTATCTCTGTCGACCGCCGGCGAGGCGATGTTCGACGACTGCCTGAAGCGCATCGGCGCGCATGAGGATCGGCTGATGTCCGACCTGAGCAGCGCCGAGCGGGACGCGCTGATCGACCTGCTCAGCCGGATCGAGGCGAAGGAACGCTGAGCGCGCGCGGCGCGCATGCGCGGCGCCGCATCGCCGGTATCAGGCGTCCACGCCGTAGATCAGCGCATCGAGCGCGACCGCGCCCTGCCCGACCGGATAGACCACCACCGGGTTGAGATCGATTTCGCGGATCGACGGCGCCGCGGCGAGCAGCCGGCCGAGCGCCATGACGATGTCGGCCACCGCGGCGATGTCGAGCGCGGGGCTGCCGCGCCACCCGGCGAACAGCGCGCCGCTCCTGAGCTGGCGCAGTTCGGCGACGATCGCCGCGTGCGTCAGGTCGGGCGGCAGCAAGCGGACATCCTGCAATATCTCGGCCTGCACGCCGCCAAAGCCGACCAGGATGACCGGTCCCCATTCCGGGTCGTTGCGGGCACCGACGATGAGCTCGACACCGCGTTGCCCCATCGCCTCGACGAGCACCCCGTCAAGCAGCATGCCGGGCGCGTGGTGCGCGATATTGGCGTGCAGTTCGTCCCAGCCACGCGCCAGTGAAGCCGCGTCGGCGAGGTTGAGGATCACGCCGCCGGCGTCGCTCTTGTGGCTGAGCGCGGCCGCCTGCGCCTTGATGACGACCGGATAGCCGATCGCGGCAGCGACTTTTTGCGCTTCATCGAGCGAGGTCGCGAAGCCGCCGCGCGGGAAGGGCACGCCGAGCGGCGCCAGCACTTGCTTGGCGCGATATTCCGGGATCACCCCGGCAGGAATCGGGTCGATGACAAGCGGCGCGACCGTGGCCCGGGTGAAGTCGCGGGCGGCAGCGTGCGACAGCGCGGCAAGCGCGCGAAAGGCACGGTCGGGCGACGGGAAATAAGCCACGCTTTGGCCGCGCAGCCGCGTGACATAGGCCGGCGGCACCGGTGCGCCATCGTCGAGCCCGGCGAAGATCACTGGCTTGGCCGGGCGTAACGCCTCGATCGCGGCGATGATCGGCTCGAACTTCAATCGCGCGGTCGCCTGGTCGGTCTGGATGATGCCGAGCACGATGCAGGCGAAGCGCTCGTCGTCGAGCAAAGGCGCGAGCGTGCGGCGGTAGAGGTCGGGATCGACCAGCGCCTGCGCGGTCAAATCCATCGGGTTGCTGACCGGAATGAAATCGGGGATCGCGGCACGCAGTTGCGCCGCGGTCGCCTCGCCCGGGGCGGGCAAGGCGAGGCCGACGCGCTCGCACAAATCGAGCGTCAGCGCCTTGAACGCGCCCGATTCGGTCAGCACCGCGCATCCGCCGGCGGGCATCGGGCCGCAGCGCAGTGCGAGATCGGTCAGGTCGCCCAGTTCCTCGAGATTGTCGGCGAGGATCACCCCGGCGCGCTCGACCTTGGTCTTCATCACCTGCCAGTCGCCGGCCATCGCGCCGGTATGCGTCGCGGCGGATTCGCGCGCGGCGCTCGACGTACCGGGATGGAGCAGGACGATCGGCTTGCCCGCGACCCGCGCGCGCTCCGCCAGTGCGAGAAAGCGGGCAGGCTTGCGGAACTGTTCGACGATCATCGCGATGACATGGGTATGCGGATCATCGATCAGATAATCGACATAGTCCTCGACCCCCGAGGCGGCCTCGTTGCCGGTCGACACCGACAGCGAAACGCCCAGCTCCTTCGCCATCAGCGTCGTGCCGAGCACCACCGCCATGGCGCCCGATTGCGAGACGATGCCGACGCCCGGCCGGTCGCCGAGCCGCTCCGACGAGGTCTCGACGAAGGTCAACGCCACGCCATCGACATAGTTGGTCAGGCCGAGGCAGTTGGGCCCCTCGACGATCATGCCGCTTTCGGCCGCGATCCGCGCCACCTCGCGCTGCGCCGCGAGGCCTTCTTCACCACCCTCGGCAAAACCGGCCGAGAAGATCACCGCTGCGCCGACGCCGCGCGCCGCCAGCGCTCGGATCGTCGCCAGCACCGCCGCGCCGGGGATCGCCAGCACCGCCGCATCGACGCCCTCGGGCAGCTCGTCCACCGAGCCGAGCGACTGGCGCCCGGCGATCACCCCGCGCCGCGGGTTGATCAGGTGGATGTCGCCGGCAAAACCGTGGCGCTCGAGATTGGCGAGCACCTGGTTGCCGAGCGCGCCGGGCTTTTCCGACGCGCCGACGATCGCCACCGATCGCGGCCGGAGTAAGCGGTCGAGCGAGCCCAGGCGCGGCGGGGCGAGCGTGTCGATGGTCATGGTGTCGGGCTCAGGCCTGCTGCTTCGACCGATCATAGGCGCCAAGACCGGGCTTGAAGGTCTTGTCGTCGATGAACTGCTTGATGCCTTCCTTGCGCCCTTCATTGTCGTAGCTGTTGGCGGCTTCCTGCGCGCGGATCAGATAATCCTCGGCATCGTCATAGCTCAGCACGCCGACGCGGCGGACCGCATCCTTGGTCGCCTTGAGCGCGACCGGATTCTTCTTGAGCAGCACGTTGGCGACCGCAGTCACGCGCGCCTCGAGGTCGGCGAGCGGCAGCGCCTCGTTGACCAGGCCCCATTCGGCCGCCGTCTTTCCGTCGACATTCTCGCCCATCATCGCATGGTACATCGCCTTGCGGAACGGCAGCAGTTCGACCGCGACCTTGGTCGCGCCGCCGCCGGGAAGGATGCCCCAGTTGATCTCGCTGAGGCCGAATTGCGCTTCATCCGCGGCGAACGCCAGGTCGCACGCGAACAGCGGACCATAACCACCGCCGAAGCACCAGCCATTGACCATCGCGATGGTCGGCTTCTGGTACCAGCGCAGCCGGCGCCACCAGCCATAGCTCTCGCGCTGCGCCTGGCGCGACGCGCCAAGCCCTTTGGCCTCGGTCTCACGGAAATACTCCTTGAGATCCATGCCGGCCGACCAGGCGGTGCCTTCGCCCGTCAGCACCAGCACGCCGACATCGTCGCGAAATTCGAGTGCGTTGAGCACATCCATCATCTCGCGGTTGAGCGTCGGCGACATGCAGTTGCGCTTGTCGGGGCGGTTGAACTTCACCCAGGCGATACGGTCAACGACGTCATAGGCTACGGTGCCCTGCGGGCTGGTCTCGGTCATCTTTTTTCTCTCTTTCGCCCCTCCCTGGCAGGGAGGGGTTGGGGTGGGTTGGCCTCGGGCGGTGGTGCTTGTGGTGAACACCCACCCCCGACCCCTCCCTTCCAGGGAGGGGCAAGAAGGTCAGATCGGATAGTGGCCGGGCTGGGTTTCGATGGTGATCCAGCGCAGCTCGGTGAAGCTGTCGATGCCGGCCTTGCCGCCGAAGCGGCCATAGCCCGAGCCCTTGGTGCCGCCGAACGGCATCTGCGCCTCGTCATGCACGGTCGGGCCGTTGACGTGGCAGATGCCCGACTTGATCTGGCGCGCGACGCGCAGGCCGCGTGCGGTGTCGCGCGTGAAGACCGACGCCGACAGGCCATATTCGGTGTCGTTGGCGAGCGTGATCGCCTCGGCCTCGTCCTTGGCGCGGATCACCGCCACGACCGGGCCAAAGCTTTCCTCGCGGAACAGCTTCATGGCGGGCGTCACCTTGTCGATGACATGCGCCGGCATCAGCACGCCGTCCGCCGCGCCGCCATTGACCTGCGTCGCGCCGGCGTCGATCGCATCCGCGATCAGGCCCTTCACATGATCGACCGTCTTCTGGTCGACCACCGCGCCGAGCGGCGTCTTGCCCTCGCGCGGATCGCCGACCGGCATCGTGCCGACCTTGGCCTGGAACTTCGCGACGAAGGCATCGGCAACGCTGTCGACAACGATGATCCGCTCGGTCGACATGCAGATCTGCCCCGAATTCAGGAACGCGCCGAACGCGGCGGCTTTCACGGCCTCGTCAAGATCGGCGTCCTCCAGCACGATCAGCGGCGCCTTGCCGCCGAGCTCGAGCAGCACCGGCTTGAGCTGCTGCGCGGCGCGTACCGCGATGATCCGCCCGACCGCGGTCGAGCCGGTGAAGTTGATGCGCCGGACATTGGGATTGTCGATCAGCGCGCCGACGATCTCGCCGGCATCGGACGGCGCATTGGTGACGAGATTGACCGCGCCCTCGGGCAGGCCGGCCTCGGCGAACGCCTCGACGATCAGCGCATGGGTGCGCGGGCATTGCTCGGACGCCTTGAGCACGACGGTGTTGCCGCAGGCCAGCGGCACCGCGATCGCGCGCACGCCGAGGATGATCGGCGCATTCCACGGCGCGATGCCGAGGATCACGCCGACCGGCTCGCGCAGCGCCATGGCGATGCAACCCGGCTTGTCCGAGGGGATGACCTCGCCGCTGATCTGGGTGGTCAGCGCCGCCGCCTCGCGCACCATGCCGGCGGCGAGCATCAGGTTGAAGCGTGCCCAGCCCTCGGTCGCGCCGATCTCGCCCATCATCGCCGCGACGAAATCCGACGCCTTGGCCTCGAGCGCATCGGCGGCCTTGTTGAGCAGCGCGCGGCGCGCATTGGGGCCCATTGCCGACCAAATCGGGAAGGCGGCGGCAGCGGCATTGGCCGCGGCATTGGCATCGTCGACGGTCGCGGCGGAGGCGGTGCTGGCGACCTCGCCGGTGACCGGGTTGCGCCGCTCGAAGCTGCTCAGGGATTCATGGGGGCGCCCGCCTACGAGCATCGAAACATGCGTTGCCATTCGGTTCTCTCCTTAATTGCTATGCCAGATAACTTATCAGCGCGCCGGCCGCAAGATCGATGTTGCGGCGGATTGTTGACAAAATGGCCGTCCCGGGCCGAACTAGACGCATGGCGAGCCCCGCAAGCACTTCCCGATCAGAGACACGGCGCGACGTGACCAGCGCCGATGTCGCGGCCTGGCTGCGCGACCGCATCCGGCTCGGTCGCGTGGCGCCGGGACAGCGGCTGATCGAGGCGGATGTGGTGCGCGATACCGGCGCGTCGCGCGGCCGCGTGCGCGAGGCATTGCAGCGACTCGAGACCGAAGGCCTGATCGTCATCGAGGAATTTCGCGGCGCCTCGGTGCGCAGTTTCACGCCCGACGAGACACGGCAAATCTATCGCGCGCGCATGGCGCTGGAGGGGCTTGCGGCGCATGATTGCACCGTCGCGGCGGACCCCGACTGCCTTGCGAGGATCGCCGCGCTGCAGGAAGAACTCAACAGCTGCGAGCATACCGGCGACCATCTGCGCTTCACGCGGATCAACGACACCTGGCACCTCGCGATCATCGAGGGCGCGCGCAACGACTATGTCCGCACCTTTGTCGAGCGGCTGCGCCTGCCACTCTACCGCCTGTTGTTCACGACCTTCTACAAGCCCGAGCGCATCGACTTCGCCAATGCCGATCATCGCCGCATCACCGCCGCGATCCTCGCCGGTCAGGCCGACGAGGCCGAGCGGCTGATGCGCACGCATATCGCGGAAGCGATGGAGTTCGCCGTCCGGCTCGAGGAGGATATCGCGGGTTAGGGCGTGGACGCATAGAGCGGCCATTGCGCTTGCGCCCCAGTTGCGGTCATTCGCGAACTTGATAGACCTAGCCCGAGATGCGGGGAGGTGAGCTTGTTCGATTGGTTAAAAAGAAAGGGCAGTGAGCAATCCGGTAATCCAGATCACGCGGACATAGTCCCGCAGGCGCTGAAGAAGCGTTATGAGGTCTTCGCGGATTATTTTCAGTTCTATCTGTGGGACGAGCGCGAACAGCCTGATGCCCCAACGGATTACACGGAGGAGGACACTAAGCGCCGAATCAAGGCGGCTCCATTCGTGGTAGTGATCCAACCCGCGCGTAATATGACTGTTCCTGTGGAAGTCGAGGTGTCCGACGGTCCTCCAACTTTAGCATTCGACAACTGGGATCACGTCGCGGAGGCGAGCGTCGAGTTGCCGTCCGGTCGATTGGAAATTCACGAATGCACGGGTGGCTCAATCGATGTTCTACCCGTCGCGCCGGGAACTTACCGCGTGAGAGCATACTTCGGCGGGTTAGATACCCTTAGCGAGGACGGGTTAGACGGTGACGATCAGTATAGCATTTTTCTGTGGCCTGCTCCCTTCGCGCCCATTGAAGTCCTGAAACAGTATGTGGATCCGCGCTAGCTACCTTAGCTGTGATTGAAAGCTGACGGTCGGCTTCCCACCAGGTCGAGCCGTTCCGCTCCCGACGCGGCGATCAGCTCGCCTGAAAGCGGCCGGGCCGGATATCGGATGAAATGCTGCCGGGCGGCAGCCGCCCCAATAGCGGACATTCGTCACGGCGTGATTTGATCCGCACCGCGTAGAGTGTCACACGAGAAGGGCGGTTTAGGAGCGGACAGGTGGTTAGAGACAGGCGACTGCTAGGTGCAATCTCGCTCTTCGCCGGTTCCGCCATCGCTTGGCTCATCCAGGCAGGCATCCTTCGCGCATACATCTATGCTGCTGTAATGGGACACTGGTCCGATTTCAGCACGTTCTTCGGGGTTCAGCCTCCATCGGAATACTGTTTCGATTACTGCGTCGCCGACCTGCCGTTCATTGCAGGTTGGGTTGCGATCGGCTGCTTTTTGCTCGGGTTTGCTCTACTGCTACGCGCTTGGCTAAGACCGTTTCAGTACCCGTTGCATCAAGGTAAATCCGATGAGCGGACTTTCAACCAAAGTGTCCCATGACGGTGACGTGGCGACCGATCAGGTAGTTCTGTCCGATGAGCACGGTTCCCGACAGCATGATGAAAAGCTTCGAAGCCGCAGGCTGGTTCAGCGGTCGCCAGGTTTATGTAGCGTCGGCCGTGCCGATCGATCACCCGGCTTACGCGCTTCTGGCTGAGTTTGGAGGGCTCACGCTTACGAAGCCAGCGCCTCATATATGCTCAATCGCATTTCGGCACGTGACCGACGGGGAATCGGACATGCTCGCTTGGGCGGCAGCACTGGGAACAGATATGGTCGGCATTGCGGAAGAAGACGATGGTCATGCCACGCTATATCTGAGCGGTCGTGGACAGGTTATCGGGTGTAGCAATGTCCACCCCGCATGGTTCTTGGTCGGGCGGACCATTGGCGAGGCACTCGACGCGATTGGCCATGGGAAACGTGCGCGGCCAATGCTGCTTCCTGATGAGGGCGAGATCACACTTTACGGCGTCACCTTTCGTCAAGGCGATGCAGAGGTGATCGGACCCGACGGACTCATCTAAGGCAACGGTGCCTTGCGGAGCGGCGGCGTTCCACCAGGCCGAGCCGTTCCGCTCTCACGCGGCGATCGGCACGCCTGAAAGCGGCCGGGCCGGATATCGGATGGAATGCTCCCGGGCGGCGGCCGCCCCAATGTTTAACGCATACACGATTGTCGCCGCGTCTGATGGGGCAGATTGCGCGGCTAGAAAATCCGTGGTTGTTTAACGATTATGAATGACATCCCCTCCGAACGAGTTGTCGATCAGCGCATCAGAAATCGCATTATGGAGGCGGTGGACACCCTAGCACTGGGGCGGGCTGGAGTGCGTGAGGTCGGCGCTGACGATTATTTTGAATATTTCTATGACTGGGTTCGCGACGGCGTGCCGAATGACAATTCGGCGATGACAGATCAGGAGCGAACAGGATTGGCTAATCTTGGTCGCTTGGTAAACATAGCGTGCGACGCAACTCGCCCCATTCACGACGACGAGGAACTAATCGCAACGGGTTGGCCAGATCGCTTGGCTCCAGAGGCACAGACAGTCCTCGCGCTCTTCAACGAGCGGGGTCGTTTTCCCGAAGACGATGAGCATCACGAGCCAGCTCGGAGTTAGCCTGTGCTGGGCTGTGTGCGCTTTCTGACCCTTTAGCCCGAAAGCGGACCGTCGCGAATTCACCGAAGCGGGCCACTCAGCCTTGTGCCGATAACCGTCGTTTACGGGTCAACGACCTACCCCGCGACCCGCAGCGGCACATAGACCGGGCCGACCTCGGGCATGCCGCTCATCCGCACCTCGCCATCGAGCTCGATGACGCTGGTCGCGGCGAGCAGTTCGCGGATCGCGATCTGCAATTCGACCCGCGCCATCGCCATGCCGGCGCAGCGATGCGGCCCACGCCCGAAGGCGAGATGTTCGCGGACATTGGGGCGGTCGAGCCGGAAGCTGTCGGGGTCGTCGAACACCGCTTCGTCGCGGTTGGCCGAGGCATAAGCGAGCGCGATCGGCTCGCCCGGCGGGATGTCGCGCCCGCCAAAGGTTGCGCCGTGCAGCGTGGTGCGCGCGAAGCCGCGATAGGGGGTGTAGAGCCGCAGGAATTCCTCGGTCGCGGCCGGGATCAGCATGAGGTCGGCGCGCAACTGCGCCTGCAACGCCTTGTCGCGCGCGAGATGGACCGCGACGCTGCCGACGAACACCGGCGGCGCGACCAGCCCGACGACGAGGATCTGGCGCACGCAGCCGACGAGCATCTCGTCGGGCAGCGGTGCGCCGGCGGCATCGACCGCGAGCAGCAGCGAACTGACGGGATCGCGCTCCGGATCGAGCGGCGCGAGGCGGCGGTCGGCGATCAGGTCGCGCGCGAGATCGTAGAGGATTTCGCTGGTCTTGCTGACGGTCGCGACGTCGAAATCCTCCCACGCCTTCACGAACGCCTGGGCGGTGCGCCAGAGAAGGTCGGTCTGCGCCGCATCGAGCGCGAACCAGTCGGCGAACACCAGAGCGGGGAGCGGGCTGGAATAATGCTCGACAATGTCGCCGCCGCCGCGCGCGACGAAAGCGCGCAGCAAGGCGCGGGCATGCCGCTCGATCACCGGGACGATCGCCTCGACGCGCTTCGGCCCGAGCGCGCGGTCGATCGCGCGGCGATAGGGCGTGTGTTCGGGCGGATCGAGGTGCAGCGGCGGGCGACGCCCCGAGGCCGAGGCGCCGGGCACCACGTTGCGGATGCGCGTGGTGAACTCGATCGGATCGTCGAGCACGCGCATGATGTCGGCATGGCGCGTGAGCATCCAGAAGCCGCCGAACGCATCGCTATGCGCGACCGGGCAGCGCCGGCGCAGATCGGCGAAAACGGCATGCGGCGTATCGAAGGACTCCGCCGCCAGCGGATCATAGTCTTGGGCGATCATGGATGCTCACACCGGATTGTTCACAATCTCGTTGACAGGATTTTCGCGGGATGGCTAGCCTGTCGGCGACGTCGCGGCGAGAGGATGACAATGAACGTTGCGGCGCGAACCTATCGCAAGGTCATGCGGCGCGTGGTGCTGGTCCTGGCCGGACTGATCGTGCTGAGCTCGATCGACCGCGTGAATGTCAGCTTCGCCGCGATCCGCATGAACGCCGATATCGGGCTCGATGCGAAGGGCTATGGCCTCGGCGCGAGCCTGTTCTTCGTCGGTTACCTGCTGTGCCAGATCCCCAGTGCGGCGCTGTTGCGGCGGATCGGCGCGCGGCGCTGGATCGCGATCAGCGTCGGCGGCTGGGGCCTGACGGCGGTGGCGATGGCGTTCGTCACCGTGCCGTGGGAATTCTTCGCCCTGCGTATCCTGCTCGGCGCGTTCGAAAGCGGCTTCGCGCCGGGCGTCGTCTGGTATGTCAGCCAGTGGCTGCCGGCCGAATATCGCACGCGCTCGATCGGCCTTACGCTGCTGGCGATCCCGCTGTCGGTGATGATCGGGGGGCCGCTGTGCGGGGCGCTGCTCAAGCTCGACCTTGGCATCTTGTCGGGCTGGCGGCTGATGTTCCTGGTCGAGGGCGGGGTCACCGTCATCGCCGGGCTGGTCGCGCTCCGCTGGTTCGTCGACGCGCCGCACCAGGCACGCTGGCTCGACGATGACGAGCGCGCCTGGATCGCCGGCAACAATGCGCCCCTGCGCGCCGACGCCAAGGGCGCGGAGCCGCGCACCAATCTGCGCGACCCGGTGCTGTGGTATGCTGCGGCGATCTGGTTCGCGCTGATCACCGGCGCGAGTGCGATCATCTTCTGGCTCCCGCTGGCGATCAAGATGACCGGCGAGAACGACCCGCTCGTCATCGGCATATTGAGCGCGCTGCCCTGGGTCGCGATCGGCGCGGGCATGTGGCTCAACGCGCGCCATTCGGACAGGACCGGGGAGCGCTTCGGGCACGTCGCCTTCCCCGCGATGCTCGCCGCGCTGGGCGTCGGCGGGGCGGCGCTGGTCGGTGGTGGCGCGCCGGCACTGGCATTGCTGGTGGTGGGTGGCTTCGGGCTCGGAGGTGCACAGTCGGTCTTCTGGAGCCTGCCGACGCGGTACCTGTCGCAGGTCACGCCGCAATCGATCGCGCTGATCAACCTGTGCGGCAATCTCGGCAGCGCCATCGCGCCGGCGGCGATCGGCTGGGCGATAGCGCGCATGTCGCTGACCGCGCCGATCCTGATTCTTGCCGCGCTGCTGGCGGCGGGCGCGCTGCTGGTGTTGCCGTTGCGCACCACCGCGATCCTTCGCTCACAGGATCGCTGACCAGATTGTTGACAATATTTGTACTGCGTTATAGCGATTTTAGCCGAAGCAGCAGACTTCAGGTGCTTGGGGCGCCGCAACGCAGTGGGAGGATGGCATGAAGGTTTCCGGTAAGAAGATGCGCGATGGCCTGGCCGGACGCGCGTCGATCATCGCGGTCGCGGCGGCAATGATGATCGCCCCTGGCGTCGCACAGGCGCAGGACATCGCCCGGGCACCTGCCAGTCCCCCGGCGGCGGCAACCGACGAAGCCGGCGTTCCCGAGATCGTCGTGACGGCGCAGCGCCGCTCGGAAAAGCTGCAGGACACGCCGCTGTCGATCACCGCGCTGTCATCCTCGGCATTGCAGGCGCGCGGCATCGACAATCTCGCCGATGTCAGCAATTTCGCGCCCAACCTCGAACTCCACCCGACCAACCGCCCGGCGGGCGGCGGCTCGGCCTTTGCCGGCTATATCCGCGGCGTCGGCACGGGCGACTTCCAGTTCCCGACCGACCCCGGCATCGGCCTCTATGTCGACGACGTCTATATCGCGCGCTCGGTCGGCGGCCTGCTCAGCCTCGACGACATTTCGCGCGTCGAAGTGCTCAAGGGGCCGCAGGGCACGCTCTACGGCCGCAACACGATCGGCGGCGCGATCAACGTCGTGACCGCCGAGCCGCTCACCACCGGCGCGGCGACCGGCAATGTCCATGGCCGCTTCGGCAGCTATGGCCGCGCCGATGCGGGCGCGACGATCAATGGCCCGCTGATCGACGGGCTGCTCGGCGCCAAGCTGTCGGTCAGCTATGTCTCGAACACGGGCTTTGGCCGGCGGCTGACCGACGGGGCGCATTATGCCAGCGAGAATCGCCTGATCGTGCGCGGCGGCATCAAGCTCGACAGCGGCGGCGGCGTCTCGCTCAAGATCAACGGCGACTATACCCGCCAGCGCCAGCTGCCGCCTTCCGGCTATCTCCTCGCTTTCGTGCCGGCCGGCTCGACGGTGGCGAAGATCGCTCGCTACAACCAGTTTGCCGCGCCCTATGAAAACGCCCTGCTCGGCCTGCCCGCGGGCACGGTCTATGACGGGCGCTTCGTCTCGCCCGGTCCCTATCGCATCTATTCGCAAGGCGCGCAGCAGGACGATTCCAACATCGGCGGCGTCTCGGCGATCCTGTCGATCGACCTTGCCGACAATGTCGCGCTGAAGTCGATCTCGGCGTGGCGGACGATCGACGCGACGATCAACGTCGATGGCGACCAGACCCCCTATCCGCTGCAGCAATCGCTGACCAAGCTGCACGACAACCAATATAGCGAGGAGCTGCAGCTCGGCGGCACGCTGTTCGGCGACCGGCTGAACTTCCTGGTCGGCGCCTATGTGTTCCGTGAAAAGGGCAATTCGTCGGTCTTCACGCGCTCGTTCGAGGGCATTTACGAGGCGCTGATCGCCGCCGGCCAGGTGCCGACCGTGGCCGATGTCGGCAACACCTTCACCACCTTCGGCATGACCGCCGACAGCTATGCCTTCTTCACCCAGGAATCGCTCAAGCTGACCGATACGCTGACGCTGACCGCCGGCGGTCGCTTCAACCATGATCGCAAGCTCTACAGCACCTCGGTAATCCGCCCGCAGAACGGCGCGACGGTGGTGCCGCTGTCGAGCGCGGTGGCGAGCTGGGATTCGTTCACGCCGAAGGTCGGCATCGACTGGAAGCCGACGCCCGACACGCTGCTTTATGCGAGCTGGTCGAAGGGTTTCAAATCGGGCGGCTTCGGTGCCTCGACCGTCGCCTCGACGCCGACGCCGCGCTACGATCCCGAGCGGCTGACCAGCTATGAGATCGGCGCCAAGACGGCGTGGTTCGACCATCGCCTGACGCTCAACCTCGCCGGTTTCTACAGCCAGTATCGCAACATCCAGCTAACCGTGCAGGGCGTCGATCCGATCACCAACGCCAATATCCGCACGACGCAGAATGCCGGCGGCGCCAACATCAAGGGCTTCGAGATTGAGGCCGCTGCGACCCCGATGCGGGGGCTGAACTTCAATCTCGGCGTCGGTTATGTCGACGCCAAGTTCAACAGCCTGACCGCCGCCGCGATCGCCAGCGGCTTCACGCTGGGCAGCCGGGTGCCGCAAATCCCCGACTGGTCGATCAACACCGGTGCCGAATATCGTTTCCAGGCCGCCGGCGACTGGTCGCTACGCGGCGACCTGAGCTACAAGGGCGCACAGTTCCTCACCCCGGCGGACGCCACCTCGTACCAGAAGCAATATGCCCTGCTCGGCGCGCGCATCGCCTACAAGCCGGTATGGGCGCATGGCATCGAATTGTCGGTCGAAGGCACCAACCTGACCAACAACAACCATGCCTATTACAAGGGCACGCTGGCGCCAACGGGTGAATATGTCGCGATCCCGGGCGCGCCGCGCGAAGTCTACGGATCGATCCGCTTTTCCTTCTAAGGGGGCCCATGACCGGACGAAAGCACATGTTAAGGCGTTCGTCCGGTCGTGCGGCAGTTTTCATCGCCGCGATCGGCCTGTTCGGCATCGGCGTGGCAACGGCGGGCGACGCCGACAAGCGCGACCATTGGTGGCAGCCGGGCGAGGGCCGGACTTTCCCGGCGACACTCGACTATCCCGACCCGAGCGGCACGGTGCGGCTGTTGCTCGACAACGGCCCGCTTGCGACCAGGGGGCACCCGTTCTTCGCCGCGCTCGGCCCCAATGGCCGCGCCTGCGTCACCTGCCACCAGCCGGCCGACGGGATGAGCCTGGCGGTGGCCGATGTGCAGCGGCAATGGGATCGCGCAGGCTATCGCGACCCGCTGTTCGCGGCGAGCGACGGATCCAATTGTCCGAGCCTGCCGCAGGACCAGCGCGCCTCGCACTCGCTGCTGCTCGACCATGGGCTGATCCGCGTCGCGCGGCACTGGCCGCCACAGGACCTGGCGGGCAATCCGATCACGCCCGACTTCACCATCGCGGTGGTGCGCGATCCGACCGGCTGCAACACCGACCCGCGCTGGGGCCTGACCAGCGCCGACCCGCGCATTTCGGTCTATCGCCGCCCGCGCCCGGTCGCCAATTTCAAGTTCATCGAGGCGATGGGGTTCGCCTATGATCCCAAGGCCGGCATGCCGCTGTCGCTCGATCCCGAGACGGGCAAGCCGGTCAGCGGCAATCTGATGGCCGATGGACGCGTGCCGAGCCTGACCGCGCAGATGCGCGATGCCGCGAGCACGCACCTGGCCTTTGCGAACAAGCTCGGTGCCGGCGATATCGCGCGCATCCTCGATTTCGAGCGCCGGCTCTATGTCGCGCAGCAAAGCGACACGACGGGCGGTGCGCTCGACGGCGACGGCGCTTTGGGCGGCCCGCGCACCTTGCAGGTCTCGCCACCGGGCCGGCTCGGCAGCCAGGGCAAACCGGTGTGGAGCGAGTTCGAGGCGTGGGAAAAGACGCCGGCCAGCGAACGCGCCAAATTGCCCGCCGAGGTCGTTGCCTTTCGCGATTCGGTCGCGCGCGGCGCGCATGTCTTTCGCGAGAAGACCTTCCTGATCAGCGATTCGGCCGGGATCAACTCGCCGGTCGGCTTCGGCAATCCGGTCCGCAACAGCTGCGTGTTCTGCCACAATATGAGCTTCATGGGCATGGACGTGGCGCCGGGCCAGGTCGATCTCGGCACGACCAACCAGCCCTTCGCCGACCCGATGCCGTGGCTGCCGCTGTTCCGCATCACCTGCCTCGACAAGCCGCACCCGCATTATGGCCGCACCATCCTGACCAGCGACCCCGGCTTTGCGCTGACCACGGGGCGCTGCGCCGATGTCGGGCGGATCACGCTGCAATCGCTGCGCGGGCTGGCGGCGCGGGCGCCCTATTTCTCCAACGGCAGCGCGAAGGACCTGCGCGGCGTGATCGACTTTTACGAGCGGCGCTATCACATCGGCTATACCGAGCGTGAGAAGCAGGACCTCGTCAACCTGATGCGCGCGCTGTGAAGGCGGCGATCGCCCTGACGCTGCTCGTCGCCAGCGCGGCGCAGGCTGAAGACGCGGTGCACTTCGTCGCCTGCCCGGTCTATCGCGACACCGAGTCGGGCGCCAAGTCGGGCTGCTGGCTGGCCGACGATCCGGCGACGGGGACGCGCTACGACGTCAGTCGTTCGCCGACCAAGCCCGACTGGAACCATGCCGTGCTGGTCGAGGGCAGACCGTCGGCCGATGGTCCGCAAAGCTGCGGCGGCAAACCGCTCGATCCGGTGCGGGTGTCGGTGCTGGCGGCGCCGTGCACGCGCTTCATGCTCGAGTCGGAAGGATATCCGGGTCGTCGCTTTGCCCTGCCGAAGCGCAATGTGCGGCCGCTCTACGAGGAGCGCGCCAGGCCGGCGCGCCCGTTCGCCGTGCGGACGATCACCATCCCGTTCGATTTCGACAGCCAGTTCGTGACCTATCAGCTGAGCGACTATTATCTCGACGCGACGATCAACTATGCGCTCGACGTCCAGCCGGCGCGGATCGTTGTGACGGGTTATGCCGCGAGCCGCCCGACGACGGTCTCGGGGCAAACACTGGCCGAACCGGCGACGCTGGCAAGCGAACGCGCCGAAAAGGTGGCGCAGGCGCTGCGGCTGCGCGGCGTGCCGGCGGAGCGCATCACCGTCGCGGTCGGGCCCGACGGTAGCAGCGACGACGAGGCGTTCGACGGTCTCGTCGAACCGTCGCGGCGCCGGGTCGAGGTACGGATCAGTCCAGCAGGGTCGTAGCGCTGGCGTCGAGATCGCCGGTCAGGATGCGTGACGCGAGGATATGCGCGGCATGGGCATCAAGCGGCAGCTCGGCACGCGCGGCACAGGCGACGAACTTGGCGACGAGGTCGGCGTCCGACATCGGCTGCCCGGTATCGCCGCGCGCCTGATCGACGATCAGCTCGTGGCGCCGCCCGTCCGCCATGGTCAGCACGACCCCGCCGGCGGCGGCATGGGCGCGGGTCCAGTCGGGGTGGCGCCGCGGGACGATCTTTTCGGCGAGTGCCAGCACCAACGGATCGGCACGTGCCGCCTCCGAGAAGGAATCGAGATCAACCGCGCCATGGACCAGCGCGCTCGCCAGCGTGAAGGGGATGCTGAACTTCGCGTCGATCGCGGTCAGCGGTGCGATCTTGGTGGCGCGCGGAGCGACAAGCATTTCCTGCACCGGGCCGATGATTACCTCGATCGAGGCGATCATCCCAGGCTCGATCGCGCAGCGCTGCCGGAGCGCCAGCCCGGCCTGGATATAGGCATGCGTCCCGCGACAGCTCGGCCAGGGCTTGAAGCTCACCCGGTCGCCGTAAAAGATCCGGCCGAGATCGTCGCGCAGCGGCGCTTCGTCATAAGCACCAGCGTGGACGGCGAAGAAACCACCCTCCCCCTCCAGCGGCGCGGCGAAACCGCGCACGCCGCTTCGCGCGAGCAGCGCGCCGGCCACCGCGGCGCGCGCGGCGAAGGCCTCGCGGATCGCGCGGACATGCGACGATGCGTCATATTTGATCGCGGCGGGGAAGGTCACCTGGCACCAAGCGAGGCCGATCGCATCAGCGGTTTGCCGCGCATCGAGGCCAAGCAGATGCGCGCAGCCCGCCGCCGCGCCGAGCGTGCCGATCAGCGGCGGCGGATACCAGCCGCGCGCTTCCATCGGCGCGACCGGCGTGTGCGACAGCCGGCAGGTGAGGTCGCTGCCCAGCGCCATCGCCGATATCAACCGCCGCCGGTCGATCGACGGATCGGCATCGCATAGCGCGAGCAAGGCCGGGACGAGCGCGGCACCGGGATGCGCCGGGCCGGCGTCATAGGTGTCGCCAAAGTCGACCGCGTGCGCCAGCGCGCCATTGGCGAAGGCGGCGCTCTGGACGGGCACGCGAAGATCGCCGCCGAGCAGGCGTGCCGGCCCCGCCCCCGCCTCGCTCGCGGCGAGCGTGCGGAACGGCCGGGCTTCGTCGCTGAGGCCGCTTGCCGCGAGCATCACGCCCAGCGCATCGAGCAGCGCGCGGCGCGTGGCATGGCTGCTAGCCTCGGGCAGGCGTTCCGGCGCGAAGCCGGCGATGTGCGCCGCAATGGATTCCGACAGAGCCATCCCGTTCCCGTTTGCAAGCGCTTTCATGGCGGTATATCGCTATGCCATATATC
This sequence comes from Parasphingomonas halimpatiens, assembly GCF_036663795.1. Classification (NCBI taxonomy): domain Bacteria; kingdom Pseudomonadati; phylum Pseudomonadota; class Alphaproteobacteria; order Sphingomonadales; family Sphingomonadaceae; genus Parasphingomonas; species Parasphingomonas halimpatiens. The sequence goes on along the minus strand of NZ_JAXOJP010000001.1, from coordinate 48,363 downwards.
TGTCGACCCGGGAGAGAGACATGCGCCGACCCGTCATTGCCATGGTGATTGCGGCGCTGCTCGGCGCCGCCGCGCCCGGCACGCCCGAGACCGTGGCGACGCTACCCGATGGCGCACAGTGGAAGGCGACGGTGCCGGCCAACTGGAACGGGACGTTGCTGCTGTGGAGCCACGGCTATGCCCCAACCCTGCCGGCGGCGGAGGATGCGCCGGCTCGGCAGCGCGACGCCTTGCTCGCGGCGGGCTATGCGCTTGCCGGCTCGAGCTATGCCGATGCCGGCTGGGCGCTCGAATCCGCCGTGCCCGATCAGCTCGCGACGATCGATGCCTTTGCCGCGCGCTACGGCAAGCCGAAGCGCGTGATCGCCTGGGGCATGTCGATGGGTGGGCTGGTCACCGCCGCGCTGGTCGAGCGGGCGCCGCGCCGGGTCGATGGCGGGCTGGCGATGTGCGCGTCGATCGGCGGCGCGGTCGGCATGATGAACATGGCGCTCGACGGCGCCTATGCCTTCCGCACCCTGCTCGCGCCGTCGTCGGAAATTCGCCTGACGGGCGTCGACGACGACCGGATTAATGCGCGGCGCGTCGCCGACGCGCTGGCCGAGGCGCAGCGCTCACCCGCCGGCCGCGCGCGCGTCGCGCTGGCGGCGGTGCTCGCCGGGCTGCCGGGCTGGACGACGCCGGGCACGCCCGCGCCGGCCGAGACCGACGATGCCGCGCAGCAGGCCGAGATGGCGAAGACCTTCGTCATGGGGGTGTTCCTGCCGCGCGTCGACCAGGAGCGGCGCGGCGGCGGCGTCTTCTCGTGGAACAGTGGCGTCGATTATCGCCGGCAACTCGCATTGTCCGGGCGGACCGCGATGGTGCGCGCCCTATACCGTGACGCCGGGATCGATCTCGACGCCGATCTCGCGACGCTCAATGCCGGTCAACGCATCGCCGCCGCACCTGGGGCTGTGCGCTACATGACGGCGCACTACACGCCCAACGCTCGGCCACTCGCGCCGCTGCTGGCGGTGCAGAATATCGGCGACGGGCTGACCTCCGCCTCGCTCCAACAGGCCTATCTCGATGCCGCGGCAACACGCGCGCCGGACCGCACCGCCGGCCTGTGGGTCGCGGGCGCCGGGCATTGCACCTTCGACACGCCGACCGTGCTGGCGTCGATCGGCCATCTCGTGGCGAAACTCGACAGCGGTCGCTGGCCGGGGCGGCCGGCCGGCTTCGTCGCCTACACCCCGCCGCCGATGCTGCGACCGTGCGTGCGCGGCGGGGCGTGTCGCTGAAGACGCAGCGCGGCGCGCGACTGGCGGGTGGTGGATCGGACGATGGGAAAGAGCGGGAGCGGGAGATTCTGGCGCGGTTTCTAGCATGGTGGCGGGCAGGTTGAATCAACGCCTGTTCGCGCCTGCTGTGCGTGCCGGGCGCAACTATTGCGCAAGTCGCTGGGGCGCAGCGGGGCAAGTATAAGGGGTATTTTGCGAGGCGATGGGGTAGCGTTTTCGGGGTGGTTGGCGCGCTGACCGGGGCAGTAACAGCGATTATGAGCGACCACATTCCAACATCGCGTACTGCGCGCGGTCCGGGACCGCCGCGTCGATGCGGGATATGAAAACTCGGTGATTACTTGCGCATTATGCGAATAGCCTGAACTGTTCAGTGGCTTCACTGGCACCCGGCAGCGGTGAAGCGGGTCGATCTCCAACATGGTGCCGTCGTCGAGCGTGGCCCGCTCAACCGCGCGGCGCGGTATGGCTGCGAGCCGCGTCTTCCCGGCCCGAACGCCGATTTCGCTGGTGGTGCGTGCTGTCATGCCTGCGAGCATATCGTGGGCGAGGTTTGGGTTGAATCATGTCCAATCGCCGCCGGCAAGGCACACTCCAGTCCCTCCCCTTCAGGGCTATCCCATTCACATATTACGCGAGATGCCAACGAAATCCTTCTCCCCTTGTGGGCGTTTTGGCGCGTGACGGGTCGAAATGCTCCCCCGGAGCATTTCTCAATCATGCCGGGGGCATGATTGACCCGGCACGCGACAAAACGGGTGGCGCGAAGCGCCGGATGAGGGGGAGTCGCGAACGCGATGTCCGCGTCAGTCCCCCTCACCCTTCCCATCGCTTCGCGATGGGCCCCTTCCCTCTCCCACAAGGGGAGAGGGAGAATACATCGCTCCAATTTGTGAATGCGACAGCCCTGATCGGGAGGGGTTTATCGGCGCCGACCGCGAGAAGCGGTGTCAGTCGATCTTCTTGCGGGTGATCGTCCACTCGCTGTCGGTGCAGAGGCGACACTGCGGGCCGGTGAACCATGGCGCCGCGCCGGGCTTGTGCAGCAATTGCCAGTCGAGCCAGGCGGTCACGACCTGTGCCTCGTCGCCGCCATTGGGCTGGGCGAAGGTGCCGCCATGGCGCACGGGGTGGTCGGCGAGGAACACCGGGACATGGTCGATGCGCGCGACGTCATCAGTGCCGTTGGGATAGGCAATGTCGAGCGGCCCGCCAAGGACGTAGAGCACCGGGGTGTGCAGCGTTTTGAGCAAGGCCTTGTCGACTTTCAGGCCAGCGATCGGGTTGCTGCCATCGGCGAACACGCCGCTGTGCATCACCATCACCGCCTTGATGCGCGGGTCGCCGGCGAGTTGCAGCGCCTGCAGCCCGCCACAGCTGTGCCCGGCGACCGCGACGCGCGACAGGTCGAGCCGGCCGCGCAAAGCGCCGCCCTTTCGTGCATTCGCCGCCATCGCCTGATCCAGGCCGCGCCGGATATCGTCGCTGGTCGTCCGCACCGCCAGGGCCGGCGCGCCGGGTGGCGGCGGCGGCGCGGGTGTGGCGCCCGGCCCCGACAGCAGCGCGCCGGGCGCGACGGCAAGATAACCGTGCGAGGCGATCTCAGACAGGAACAGCCGGGCGCTGGCGCCGTCGTCGGAACAGCCGCCATTGCCCCACAGGAGCACGGGCAATTTGCGCGCGCCGAGCGCAGCGAGGTTGGCGGGGCGGTAGACGACATGGCCGGGGAAGTCGGCATCGAGCGTCTTGATCGCGGGATAGGGGCCCGATCCCGGCGTGTCGGGCATCTTGGCAAAGGCGATACGCTGCGCGGCGCCGTCAGCGCGCATCTGCGCGTCGAGGTCCGGCTTGACCTGCGCAGCGGCGATCCCCGCCACACACAATGCCGCGATACCGACCGCTGCCGCCCACTTCGCCATCACCGCTCTCCATATTGTTATGAAACAATACTAAAGTGCCGGCGCGGCTTTATGCAAGCCCTTTCATTTTCACGCGCTCTCGCGCGCGATGATGCGGAAACCGACGTCGATGCGCCGCTCCGAGAGCGTCTCGCCGGCGGACAGCGTGCGCAGCACGCGGATCATTTCGCGCGCGACGCGCGCGCCATCGACATCGACCGAGGTGATGGTCGGGCGCATGTCGCCCGCCATGCGCAAATTGCCGAAGCCGGTGACGGCGATCTGATCGGGCACGCGCATCCCCGCTGCCTGTGCCTCGACGATGAACCCCTGCGCGATCCAGTCCGATCCGCACACCACCACGTCGGGCAAGTGCGGCAGGTCGGCCAGCGCGCGATAGCTCAGCCGGCCCTGGCCGAAATGGCTCGGCACATTGACCTCCATCCGCGTCGGCTCGGGGCCGCCCTCCTGCATCCAGCGCGTCGCGAAGCTGCTCGCGCGCCGCTCAGACCGCGGCGAGCGCGGCACGACGAGATGCGGCCGGCGATAGCCCCGCGCACGCAGGAAATGCGCCATTTCCTCGCCGGCCGCGCGATGCGAGAAGCCGATCGCCACGTCGATCGGATCCTCGGGCAGGCCCCAGGTCTCGATCACCGTCACCGGATGGGCGCGGAGGCGGGCGCGCGTCGCCTCGTCGGTCACCACGCCGGTCAGGATGATCGCGTCGACCCGGCGCGACAGGGCGGCATTGATTTGCGAAATCAACCTGGTGTTGTCGGCGCCGGTAAGCGCGAGCATCACGCTGTTGCCGGCGGCCGAGAGTTCCTCGATCATCGCCTCGACCGTGTCATTGAAGATCGACTGGGCGATTTCGGGGACGAGCGCCGCGATCAGCCGCGAGCGATTGCCCGCCAGCGTGCCGGCGGTAAGATTGGGCAGATAGCCGGTTTCGACGATCGCCGCGCGGATGCGGTCGGCGGTCTTGGCGGCGACGACCTCCGGACTGTTGAGGAAACGCGACACGGTTGCCGGCGACACCCCGGCGAGCGTCGCGACGTCATCCAGCGTCGGTGCCTTGGCCACCCCGTTCATCCGACCACTATGCGCAAAGCACCCGTCAAAGGAAAGCGTCTTGCAAGCGCTTTCATTTCGCGCTAGCAAGATTGCTATGTTGCATGACTTTAACCCCCTCGCGCCCGAAACCTTCGACAGCGCGAACGCCGAATATGGCCGCTTGCGATCGACCTGCCCGGTCGCGCACAGCGATGCCTGGGGCGGTTTCTGGGCGTTGATGAAGCATGACGATGTCGCGGCCGCTGCCGCCGACTGGGAAACCTTCATCACCTCGCAACAGAATGTCATTCCCAAGGTCGCCTTTACCGGACGGCGCCCGCCGCTGCATCTCGACCCGCCTGAGCACACGCCCTATCGCCGCGCGCTGGCGCCGCTGTTGTCGCCGAAGCGCATCGATCGCCTCGAACCCGTCATCCGCCAGATCTGCCGCGATCTGCTGACCAGGATGGTGGCGGCCGGTGGGGGCGACATCTGTGCGGATTATTCCGCGCACATGCCGATCGCGGTCTTCGCCCATTGGATGAACCTGCCGGCGGACGCGATCACGGCGCTGACCGAGGTCGGGCGGCGCTACAACATCGCGGTGCAGTCGAACGACGTCGAATCGACCAAGGAAACCAGCCTGCTGCTTTATGCGATGGCGCGCGATGTGGTGCGCGACCGGCGCGAGAATCCGCTGCCGGTCGACGAGGACGCGACGAGCGCGCTGCTCGCGGTGCGGGTCGATGGCGAGCCGCTGCCCGAGGAAATGATCATCGGCACGATCCGCCAGGTACTGGTCGTCGGGCTGATCGCGCCGACCGTGATGATCGGCTCGATCGCGGTGCATCTGGCACGCGACCGCGAGCTGCAGCGCACGCTGCGCGACGATCCGTCGCTGGTCCCCGCCGCGGTCGATGAATTCCTGCGGCTCTACACGCCCTATCGCGGCTTTGCGCGGACCGCGGTGCGCGACGTGACGATTCGCGGGCGCACAATCCCGGCGGGCGAGCCGATCGCGCTGGTCTATGCCTCGGCGAACCGCGACGCCGATGTATTCGAAGACCCCGACAGCTTCCGCATCGACCGGCCGAACATGAAAGATTCGCTCGCCTTCGGGCGCGGGCCGCACATGTGCGTTGGCGCGGCGCTGGGCCGGATCGAGCTGATCGTCGCGGTCGAAGAACTGCTTGCGGCGACGCAGGGCTTTGCGCTGACCGCCGAGCCGACGCCGACGCGTTTCCCCGAAATCGGCGCGCTCAGCGTACCCGTGGCGTTCGAGACCGCGGCATGACCGGGGTGATCCTCGCGACGGGCGATCTCGCGATGGATCGCGAGCATTATGACGAAAGCTTCGTCGCGACCGCCGACACGCTGCGCGCCGCCGATATCGTGTTCGGCCAGCTCGAAACGAGTTTCGCCGAACGCGGCACGCGCCTGCCCCAGGCACGCCACGCCGTGCTCGCCCGCCCGGACGGCGCCGCCGCGCTCGGTCGCGCCGGGTTCGACCTGATCTCGATGGCCGGCAACCATGTGCTCGACTGGGGCAATGAGGCGTTTTTCGAAACGCGCGCCAATCTCGAGGCGGCGGGGATGAAGGTGGTCGGTGCCGGCGCCAACATCGCCGAGGCGCGGCGGCCGGTGCGCTTCACCATGGCCGACGGGACGACCGTCGCCTTTCTCGCTTATTCGAGCATTCTGCCGCACAGCTATTGGGCCGACGAGCGCCGTCCGGGCTGCGCGCCGATGCGCGCCTTCACCTTTTACGAGCAGATCGAGCACGACCAGCCCGGCACGCCGGCGCGAATCCACAGTTATCCGCATCGCGAGGATCTCGCGGCGATGGAGGCCGACATCCGCGCCGCCAAGGCGGAGAACGACGTGGTGATCGTGTCGCATCACTGGGGCATCCACTTCGTCCGCGCCACGATCGCCGATTATCAGCGCGACGTGGCACGGGCGACGATCGCCGCCGGCGCCGACGCAATTCTCGGCGGCCATGCGCATATCCTGAAAGGCTGCGAGCTGATCGACGGCAAGCCGGTCTTCTACTCGTTGTGCAATTTCGCCACCGACCTGCGCATGGACGCGGCGCACGCCGCGTCGAAAAGCTTCAACGAGATCCGCGTTCTCGCCGAGGAATGGGAACCCGATTTCGAGAGCCTCTACAATTTCCCCAAGACCGCGCGCCTGTCGATGGTCGCGCGGCTGGAAGTGGCCGGCGGGAAGCTGGTCCGGGCGGGTTTCCTGCCGCTTTTTATCGACCGCGACGCGGTGCCCCGTTTCGTGGCGCGCGGCAGCGAGCAGCATGCCGCGGTGGTCGACTATATGGCGGCGATCACCGAGGAGGCAGGCCTCAACGCGCGCTACCGCGTCGCTGACGGCATGGTCGAGCTGGCGGCTGCGGCATGAGTGCCCGGCGCGCCTTGCCGCTGGAAGCCTATGTCTTCCTCTATTTCCTGTTCTACCTGCCCAATGTCATCATCACCAAGCTGGTGACGAGCCTGCCGCACGGCGCGCTGGGACGGCCGCTGACGGGCCTCGAGACGCTCCCGGCGACGCTGATCATCAATACGCTGCTGACCTATCTGTTCATCTGGTGGTCCGGCTGGCACCGCGATGCGCATGGGGTAAAGATCCTCGACCTGCGCGTGCCGGTGCCGACGCGTTATACCCTGCTGTCGGGGATCGGCACGGCGCTGATCGTCTTCACCGTGCCGCTGTCCTTCACCTTCAAGGGCGTCAGCATCCCGTTCATCCAGCTGCTGATGCGCGGCGACATCCTGATCATCGCGCCGCTCGTCGACCTGATGTTCGGCCGGCGCGTGCGCTGGTGGAGCTGGGCCGCGCTGGCGATGGTCGCGGTCGCGCTGCTCGTCACGCTCAGTGCGCGCGGCGGCCTCGATCTGCCGCCGCTCGCGCTGCTGACGGTGATACTCTACACTTTGGGATATTTCCTGCGGCTGACGATCATGACGCGCGTCGCCAAGAATGGCGATCCGCTGTCGGTACGGCGTTATTTCGTCGAGGAAAAGATCTTCGCGCTGCCGGCCTCGGTGGCGATCCTCGCGATCATCTCGGCCGCCGGCTTTGGGAGCCAGGCCGGCGAGCTGTCGTTCGGCTTTATCGGCATCTGGAGCGATCCCGCGATCGTGTGGCTCGGCGTCATCGCGCTGACGCTGACGGTCGTGTCGATCTTCTCGGTGATCATCCTGCTCGACGCCCGTGAGAATGCCTATTGCGTGCCGCTCGAGCGCGCATCGAGCCTGCTCGCCGGGGTCGCCGCCGCGCTGATCCTCGCCTGGCTGTGGGGCCTCAAGGCGCCGACGCCGGCCGAGCTCGTCGGTGCCGCCATTCTGACCGGCGCGATCGTGCTGCTGTCGCTCGCGCCGCGCTGGAAACCAACCGTCACTGCCGCACGCGCCGAGGCGCCCTGACGCAATCGCATACGCGCTACGGCCCGGCAGAGGCACGCGCGGCACCAATCAAGGAGAGGGGAAGACCATGACCACCATATTCGCCACATCGCCCGACCGTCGCATCGCCACGCTCGCCTCCAGGGCGGCGCTCGGTGCGCTCGCCATTGCGCTGGCCACACCGGCCTGGGCGCAGACGACCAAGCCGGCCGACCAGCCCGCTACAGATCCGGCAGCCGCGTCGAGCGACGCGGCGCCCAACGAGGTGATCGTCACCGGCAGCCGCATCCGCGGCGTGCGCGCGGTCGGCTCCAACATCATCGCGGTCGACCAGGCGAAGATCGCCGAGGAGCCCGTCACCTCGACCGCCGATCTGCTGCGCCGCGTGCCGCAGGTTGTCTCGCTGGGCGCCAACCGCAATGGCGGATCGGCACAGAACGGCGCGGCGAACGCCACGCGCGGTGCGGGCATCAACCTGCGCGGCATCAGCACCAACGCCACGCTGCTGCTCTATGACGGCAAGCGCATGCCGCCACAGGGCACGCAGGGCCAATATACCGACCCCTCGGTGCTGCCGTCGATCGCGCTCGGCCGGGTCGAAGTCGTCGCCGACGGCGCCTCGGCGATCTACGGCTCGGACGCCATTGCCGGCGTCGTCAACTTCATCCTGCGCAAGGATTTCAACGGCGCCGAGTTCCGCGCCCGCTCGGGCTTCACCACCAATGGCGGTTATGACGAGCAGCAGGTGTCGGGCATTGTCGGGCACAAATGGGATGGCGGATCGGCGATGCTTTCCGCCGAATATACCCGCAACTCGGCGCTGCGCGGTTACGACCTGCCCTGGTACCAGGACGACAATCGCTATCGCGGCGGCCGCGACCTGCGCACGACCAACTGCAACCCCGGCACGATCACCGCGGGCGGCAACAGCTATGCCATCCCGGCCGGCGGGGTGACCGCGGCCAATGTCGGCACGCTCGTCGCCGGCACGTCGAACAAATGCTTCTATAACGGGCAGGATTCGGTCATCCCCGAGCAGCAGCGGATCAGCGTGGTCGGTGCGCTGTCGCAGCATATCGGCGACGGGATCCGCCTGTTCGCCGATGGCTTCTATTCGCACCGCAGCGGCATCATCCTCGGCACGTCGGACACCTTCACCGCGACGGTGCGCAGCACCAACCCGTTCTTCGTCTCGCCGGTGCCCGGCGCGACCTCGGAGACGGTGACCTATACCCTGCTCCCCGAGCTGGGCCCCGATCGCAACCCCTATCGTTCCAATTCGTGGAACCTGATGGGGGGCATCGACGCGCGGCTGTTCTCCGACTGGAACGCGACGCTCTATTACGCGCATGGCGAGTCGGATGACGTGGCGGATCGTCGCAAGGGCGTGAACACCGCGGCGCTCAACGCCGCGCTGGCCGACACCAATGCGGCGACCGCGCTCAACGTGTTCGGCGGCGCCAACAATCCCGCGACGCTGGCGAAGATCAACGACAATTATTTCGTCATCGCCGGCGCCACCCGGCTCGACGTCGTCAACCTCCAGCTCAACGGTTCGCTGTTCGAACTGCCGGGCGGCAACGTCAAGGTCGCGGTCGGCGGCGAATATCGCAAGGAATATACCTTCACCGATCTCACCACCGGCAATTCCACGACGCAGGTCCATGTCGCCGATGGCGGCAGCCGCTCCGTCAAGGCGGTGTTCGCCGAATTGTACGTACCGTTCTTCGGCGCGGGCAATGCGCAGCCGGGGCTGGAGGAATTGTCGCTGTCGGTCGCCGGCCGCTATGAGCGCTACAGCGATTTCGGCAGCACGACCAACCCCAAGATCGGCCTGACCTGGCGCCCGATCGACGGCTTCACGCTGCGCGGCAGCTATGGCACGTCGTTCCGCGCGCCGACCTTTACCGAGGTCTCGACCATCGCCGGCGGCGCCGGGCTCTATTACGACACGCTGCCGGGGCCGAGCGGCAACCTGACCGGCATCGGCATTGCCGGCGGCAACCCCGGGTTGAAGCCCGAAACCGCCAAGACCTGGTCGGTCGGCGGCGAGATCAAGCCGGCCTTCATCCCCGGGCTCGTCGCGACGGCGACCTATTTTCACATCAACTATACCAACCAGATTCAGGCGCTGCGCGGCACGGCGGGCTTGCTGACCAACCCGCTCTACGCCTCGTTCGTCAATCTCAGCCCGACGGCGGCGCAGGTCACCGCGCTGGTCACTTCGGGGTTGCCGATCAACAACACGATCAACACCGCGGTGGTGCAGTTCATCGCCGACGGACGGCGGCAGAATCTCGGTAGCTCGCTGGTCGGCGGGATCGATTTCGGGCTGAACTACAACCACCAGTTCGGCAACGTCCGGCTCGACGGCGGCATCAACGGCAGCCTGTTCACCGAGTACAAGTTCCGCGCCGTGCCGGGCGCGGCGCTGACCAATGTGCTCAACACGATCGGCTTCACGCAGAAATTCCGCATGCAGGCCGATCTCGGCGTGGCTTGGGGCGGCCTGCGCACGCGCGCCACGCTCAACCATCTGTCGGGCTACAGCAACAACACCGTGACGCCGGTGCAGCATGTCGCGGCGTACAACACGGTCGACCTGTTCGTCGGCTATGACATCAACCCGCACTTCACGATCTCGCTCGACACGCGCAACCTGTTCAACGTCCAGCCGCCCTTCGTCGACACGACGCGCGGTTACGATCCGCAGTCGGCCAATCCCGTGCCGCGCATCATCTCGGTGACCGCGGGCGTGAAGTTCTGATGCGGCGATCGTCGCTCGCCCTGCTCGCCTCGGCAGCTTTTGCTGCCTGGGCGAGCCCGGCGGCGGCGCAGGACTGCGCCGCGCTGGCCGGCCGCCATGCCGGATCGGTGGTGGTGACCGCCGCCACGCCGGTGGCCGCCGCGTCGGGCTGGGCGCCGAAGACCGACAGTTTCTACAAGCCGCTGCCGATCACCGCGCCGATCTGCCGCGTCGAGGGCATGATCGAGGGCAGTATCGGTTTCGAGCTGTGGCTGCCCGCCGGCGACAGCTGGAACGGGCGTCTGCTCGGCGCGGGGGTCGGCGGCGATGCCGGCGTGTTCAACTATAGCGATATGAGCCGCCGCATCGGCGAAGGCTTCGCCACGGTGACCACCGACAGCGGGCACAAGGCAAGCCAGGCGCACTGGATGATGCAGGCCAAGGCGCGGACCGATTACGAACATCGCGCGGTGCACCTCACCGCGCTGGCGGCCAAGCGGCTCATAACGCGCTATTACGGCAAGCCCAGCGCGCGGAGCTATTTCCTCGGCTGCTCGGGCGGCGGGCGTCAGGCGCTCAAGGAAATGCAGGTCTATCCGGGCGATTATGACGGCGTGGTCGCCGGCGCGCCGGGGCCCAACATGCCGCTCATCTCGGTGCGGATGATGTGGCTCTCGCTGTTGCAGAAGCACGATCCGCTGGGTGCGTTGAGCGATGCCGACTGGGCGCTGTACGAGCGCGCGACGGTCGCCGACTGCGACGGCCTGGACGGCGTGAAGGACGGCGTGATCGAAAATCCGCGCCGCTGCGGCTTCAAGACCGCGACGTTGCTGTGCCCGCCGGGCCGGGCGAGCGATTGCCTGTCGGCGCCCAAGCTTGCGATGCTGCAACGCATCGTCGGCGCGATGCCCGACGAAAGGGGCCGCGCGATGGACAAGGGGCTGCTCGCCGGAGTGCGGACGCGGCCCGGCCCGCCCTCGCCGCTGCTGCGTGCAATGTGGGGCGATGCCGTGTTTCATGACGCGGAGTGGGACGAAGACAGCTTTCAGCGCAGCCGCGACCTGATGCTGGTCAATCGCGCCATGCCGCAATTGCGCGCCGATTCGGTGGCGGTCGCGCCGTTCATCCGGCGCGGCGGCAAGGCCATCATCTATCAGGGCTGGCAGGACCCGTCGGTCATCGCCGGGCCGACGATCGACTATTATCGCCGCCTCGCCACCGCCAATGGCGGGGAGAAGAAGCTCGCCGAGGCCGTGCGCCTGTTCATGGTGCCCGGCATGTATCATTGCCGCGGCGGCCCCGGCGCCGACACTTTCGGCGGCTCGGGGCAGGCCGCCGCGCCCTCCGACCCGTCGCACGACATTTTGTGGGCGCTGATCGACTGGGTCGAGCATCAGCGCGCGCCGGAGCGTATCGTCGCGACGCGCATCGTCGCGGATCGCCCGCGCTTCACCCGCGCGCTGTGCGCCTTTCCGCAGAGCGCCGTTTATGACGGTTCGGGCAATGCCGACGATGCCGGCTCCTTTACCTGCCGGCGTGATCCGCTGCTGCTAACCAAGTGATCCGCCAGCTGCGCTTGGCACCCTGACGAACCGACCTGCGCACCAACCCGCCGCTCCTGACAAGGTGCGGCGGGTTGGTGCGTGTCATCGCCCGGCACCACCTCCTCGACGAGGAATGTTGCCTAATATAATCGTTGCAATCATCTACTAATAATGTTCTTATCCTTTCGGTGCCCGACAGCCGCCCTTTTCCAAGGCGGCGCGGAAGCGGAGAGGAAGGCCGAATGGCGTCTGGGCGATTACATCGGGCTGCGCGGATCGCCGGTGCTCTCGCCGGCATCAGCGTCGTCGCGAGCGCCGCGATCGCCGGCCCCGAGGTTTCCGATCCCGACACCGTGCGCAGCTCCAGTTACGTCGCGGTGCGCGACGGCACCCGGCTTGCCGTCAATGTCTATCGGCCCGCCAAAAACGGCGTGGCGCGTGACGGCCGTTTCCCGATCGTCTTTGCCTTCACCCCCTATCGCGCGCGCTATGTCGACAAGGACGGCCATCTCGTCGACATGATCGATCAGCCCGTTTTCGGGCTGCGCGATCTCGTCCATGCCGGCTATGTCGTCGCCACCGCCGATGTGCGCGGCAAGGGTGCGTCGTTCGGCGCGCGGCATGGTTTCCTCAGCCAGAACGAGGCGCATGACGGCTACGACCTGGTGCAGTGGCTCGCGGCCAAGCCATGGTCGACGGGCAAGGTCGGGATCGTCGGCTGTTCCTATCTCGGCGGCTCGGCGATGCTGGTTGCCGGCACGCTGCCGCCGGCGCTGCGCGCGGTGTTCGCGGGCGCGACCGACATCGACAAATATAGCTTCGTTCGCCAGGGCGGCATCACCGCGCAGTTCAACACCCGGCCCGACGAGCCGCCCGAAGTCGACCTTGCCAGCGTGCCGGTCGATGGCGACGGCGGCGGCGCCCTGCTCAAGGCGGCGGTGGCGCAGCATGCCGGCAATACCCCGATGGCCAAGCTGTGGGCGACGATGCCGTATCGCGACAGCGTCTCGCCGCTGACGCACAATCGCTTCTGGGCCGAGGTCGGGCCGTACACCCACCTCAAGGCGCTGCGCAGCAAGCAGCTCGCCTGGTATCTGTGGGGCAATTGGGAAGACGAGCCGACCGAGCAGATGATCATGGCGGCGGGCAATCTCGACACCAAGCTGATCATCGGTGCGGGCAGCCACTGCGTCCCGCCGACTGCGTTCAGCATCACCGGCGAGGAGCGGCGCTTCTTCGATCATTATCTGAAAGGCGTAAACAACGGGATCGAGCGCGAGCCGCGTTTTGCCTGGTATCACGAGGCACAAGGCGGCACCGGCACGATGGTGCGCTCGGCGACATTGCCCGGGGTCGGCGTGGCGCGGACCCCTTTCTACCTCTCGGCGACGCCGAACGACGCGCCGGCCGCGTACGACAATGGCAGCCTGTCGACCGCCCTGCCCGCGACGAAGAGCGCCACTTTCAAGGTCGATTATAATGTCGGCACCGGAGAATATTTCGCCTTCTGGCCGCCGGTACTCGACGGCAAGGGGCTGACCTATAGCAGTGCGCCGCTGGCACGCGAGGCTGGCATGACGGGTTATCCCGTCGCACGCATCAACGCCGCGCTCGACCGCGCCGACGCCAACCTCTTCGTCTATCTCGAGGACGTCGCGCCGGACGGCACGGCGCATATGGTGTCGTTCGCGCGGCTCGCGGCGTCGCATCGCAAGCTTGCCAAACCGCCCTATGGGCGGCTCGGCCTGCCCTATCATTCGGGGCTCGCCGCCGACGTCGCACCGATGATCCCGGGCAAGCCCGCCGATTTCACCATGGCGATGTCTCCGCGCGCCTACAGCTTCGCGGCGGGGCACCGGCTGCGCGTCACGCTGACCGGCGCCGACCCGCGCCAGCGCAACCTGGCGCAGATCAGGCAGGATCCGCCGCCGTTATTCACCATCGCGCAGGGCGGCGCGGCGGCGTCGCGCATCGACATTCCGTTCAACACGAAACCGGCGTTCCGCTGATCACAAGCGGAAGCAACCAAGGGGAGGCTAGAATGACTTATTTGACGGCAAGGACGGCAATGCGCTGCGGCGTCGGGCTGACGGCATTGATCTTCGCATCGGCGGCGATGGCGCAGGACAAGCCCGCCCCGACGACCGACACCGCGGTTGCCGGACCGACCACGGTCGATGCGCCGGCGAGCGGCGATGTCGTCGTCACGGGCAGCCGCATCCGCGGCGCGGCACCCGTCGGCTCGAGCGTCATCGCGATCGACCGGTCGGCGATCGAGGCATCCGGCGCGGTCACCACCGATCGGTTGATCAAGGAAATCCCGCAGGTCTTCGATCTCGGCACCTCGGAAAATTCGCGCGGCCAGTCGGGCGGCAGCAACAACATCACCTTCGGCAACGCGATCAACATTCGCGGCATCGGGCCCTATGCGACGCTGACGCTGATCGACGGGCACCGCGCGGTCGACAACAGCCGCTCGGTCGATCCGTCGGTCATCCCGTCGCTCGGCCTGGAGCGCGTAGAGGTCATCGCCGACGGTGCCTCGGCGGTCTATGGTTCCGACGCCGTCGCCGGCGTGGTCAATCTTATCCCGCGCCGCAATCTCAATGGCGTCGAGATGCTGGCGCGCGCCGGCATCGCTAAGGATTTCTACGAGGAGCAGTTCGGCGTCGTCGCGGGCAAGAAGGGCGATTGGGGCCAGGTGATGCTGGCCTATGAACATGTCTATCGCAGCAACCTCAACGGCGACGATCGCGCCTTTTTCCGCTCCAACCAGACATCGTCCGGCGGCCACGACTATCGCACGACCTTGTGCGACCCGGGCACGATCACCGTCGGCGGCGTGACCTATCCGATCCCGGCGGGCGGCGTTACCGCTGCCAATATCGGTTCGCTCGTCGCCGGCCCGGCTAACAAGTGCGAAGGGTTCAACGGCCAGGACCTGATCCCGCAGACCAAATATGACAGCATCAACGGCACCGCGACGCTCCACATCGCCGACTGGCTCGATTTCGTCGGCGACGGCTATTGGTCGAAGCGCAGCTTCAACCACCTCAACGGTTACAGCGGCACCACCGTCACCGTGCCGACCACCAACGCGTTCTTCGTCCGGCCGACCGGTACCGTCGGCACCGAAACCGTCGGCGTTCGGTTCGACGACCTGCCCAATGGCGTTTCCTATGGCTTCACGCGGACATGGGAAGTGACCGGCGGCCTGCGCGCCAAACTGGGCGACTGGCAGATCGGCACGCAGATCAGCTACGGCCGCGGTCGCGACGAATCCAACACCTTTACCGGGATCAATACCCCTGCCCTGAACGCAGCCCTTGCCAGCAGCAACCCGGCGACCGCATTCGACCCCTATGGCCTGCACCGCACCAGCGCGGCGACGCTGGCGGCGATCAATGACCAGATCTTCCTCGCGCCGACGCTGACGCGGATGACCGATGTCCAGACCACGATCAACGGCACGCTGTTCCACCTGCCCGGTGGCGGCGTGAAGCTCGCCGCGGGTTACGAGCATTTCTACGAGCGAGTCGATCTCGGCTCGGCGCGCGGTGGCCCGACCACGCCGACAACCTTTCGCATCTTCAATCGCGCGGTGGATTCGGCCTATGCCGAGCTGCTCGTACCGGTGTTCGGCGCGGCCAATGCCACCGCCGGGCTGCAACGGCTCGAGCTCAGCGCGGCGGTCCGCTACGATAAATATAGCGACGTCGGAAAGACGACCAATCCCAAGATCGGGGTGAACTGGTCGCCGGTGCAGCATCTCGTGCTGCGCGGCAGCTATGGCACGTCGTTCCGCGCGCCGCTCTTCTCGCAAATCTATGGCAACAGCTCGAACTTCTTCGTCCAGTCCTATTCCGATCCGACGCAGGGCGGCGCGATCGTCCAGGGCGTCGCGCTGTCGGGCGGCAACCTCGCGCTGAAGCCGGAAACGGCCAAGACCTATTCGTTCGGTGCCGACTGGGACCCGCTGCCCGGCGCGCGCTTCAGCGTCACCTACTGGCACGTCGACTATAAGGGGCAGGTCAACACCTACCTCGCCGACCTCGCGATCCTCAGCAAGGAATCGCAGCTCGCCGGCACCGGCGTGATCCTGCGCGGCGCGGATGCCGCGGCGCGTGTCGCGCAGCTTCAGGCGGCCGGCATCACCGTCGCGCGCGGCGTGATACCCAATCCGGTCACGCTGTTCGTCGATGGCCGCACGCAGAATCTCGACCGCTCGATCACCAGCGGCCTCGATTTCGTCGCGGCCTATGGTTTCGACACCGGCACGCTCGGCCATGTCGCGATCAACGCCAACGCGACCTACATCCTCAGCTACAAGACCGCGCTCAGCAGCGGTGCGACACCGACCAACCGGCTCAACACGATCTTCAATCCGCTGCGCTTCAAGGGCCGGGCGAGCATCTATTGGGATCCGTCGCGCGTCATCAACGGCCGCCTGACCGTCAATTACGTCAACGGCTATGACAACAACACGCTGCCGGCCGGTGCCGTCCAGAAGGTCGGCGCCTACACCACGGTCGATGCCGGCGTGACCTTCAACATCGGCAACCCGGAGCCGACCAACCTGATCGACGGCGGGCTCTCGCTGAGCATCGACGTGCTCAACCTGCTCGACAAGGACCCACCCTATGTCGATTTCGCCCCGACGGTGAACGGCAGCGGCGGCTATGACGCGACCGCCGCCAATCCGGTCGGCCGCGAATTCGCGATCACGCTGCGCAAGAAGTTCTGAGCGGGGCATAGGGCGGCGTCGGCAATTCCCAACGGGGAGGGTCGGCGCCGCTCTTTTTTCGGGAGCCTTTGGTGGAAGGCCAGCGACACTTCTGCGATAACCAACGCCATGTTCGTTATCTACGATGAGCTGCATGCCGAACATGTCGCCGAGTTCGCCACCAGGGAAGCGGCGCTGGCTGAGTTGCGGCGGCTGGCGAGCCTATCATGGGATCAGGCGCCCAACATGGCACCCTGCACGAGTTGGCAAAGCTGCGGTCGCCAATATGAGCTCGTCGAATTCGACGATACGAGCACGCCGTGGCGGACGCTCAGTCACATTCCGGCGCTGGACGTATCGCGGGCCGAGGTGAAGTGGCTCTCAGGCCTGATGTCCGACTGAGCTTGCGGCGCCGCGACGTGCGGCCGCCTGGACAACCGGCCCGTCGAGAAACGCAGCGGCACGGCGTTCCAGTTCTTCGCCGGCGGACGGATCGGCGACATAATTGTCGATGCCGAGTTCGAGCACGGCAAAGCCCGCCTCGCGCAGCGCGCGCAATACCAGCGGGTCGGCGTCGGACAGGGCCATCACGCCATCGACCTGATGCAGCCGCGCTTCCTTGACGTACCAGGCGCCGGCCCAGGTCGGCATGCGCAGCTCGTCGCCCATCGTGACGAAGCGCGCGGCTAGCGCGCGCATCGGATCCCGCCCGCGATCATGGTGGCGGATATAGCCGTCGGCGGCGAGCGCCAGATACATCGACCAGACGAACACCGCGCCGTGGCTTTCCTCCCAGCGCTGGTAGAAGCTCATGTCGCTCCACAGGCCGCGACCGACGAACATCAGGCGCAAGCGCTCGCCCGGACAGGCCGCCCCGCCCGCCGCCACGCGCGCCACGACCTCGTCGTGGAACGCCTTTGCTGCGTCGCGCGCCCAAGGCGTGCCGCGATGCCATTGTGGCACCATCGTCGCGGGCATGGTGTCGACCACCCCAACCGGGACCGGCACGGTAACCGCGATCAGGTCGCGCGTGCGGCGGTAATAGTCTTCCTGCTCGTTGACGAGATTCATGATCTCCTCGAACGCGGCGGCGTCGAAGCGGCGCCCGGTCTGCGCCTCCAGCTCGGCGATCGAATGACGCAGCTCGGCTTCCATCAGGTCGAGCCGTTCGGGCTCGATCACCTCGTCCCAGCGCGCGGCGAGGCCGTCCCACCAGTCGATCGGGATTTCCCAGCGGCTCTCGATGCTGCGCTCGAAGGTGTGCAGCGTCGCACCGGCCGCCGATGCCCAGGCCTGGAACAGCGCCGGGGTGGCATCACTCGACAGCACGGCGGAGACCGCGTCGGGCCGGGGCACGCCACCCCATGGCGCCAGCGCGTCGTCGTCATCGAACACCGCCGCGACGCCCTGCGCGCTATACGCCTCGGTCGTGCTGGGCAGGCCATGCGCCTCGAGCAGCCCGGCATAACGCTCGCCCTGCTGCTTGGCGGCGACGATCGACGCCCACCATTGGTTGACCACGAACGGGATGCCCATCGCGCGCAGGCACTCCTGCGGCGTATTGGCATTGACCATCATGAACGGCGCGCCCTCGGCGACGGCGGCGCGGACGCCGGCGAACCAGTCGCGCTGATAGGCGCCGAAATCGGCAACCGCCGCCAGCGACTTGCGGCTGCGACGCGGCGCCGGCGGGCGCGGGGCTGCGTCCTCCTTCGGCGGCAGCACGTCGAGCGTATGACCCGGATCGACCAGCTCGACCGCCACACCCGCCGCCGCAGCGGCGGCGCGCAGCGCCTGTGCCTGCCATGGCGTGCTCTCGTCACCCTCGCCGATGACATAGACGATATGCGCCTCGCGCTCCCGCGCGCGGGCGACCAGCCGCGTGGCGCGCGCGGTGATGTCGGCAAAGGGCCCCGACCAGGGTGCGAGTGTCGACCGCGCCAGCGCGTCGACCGGGTCGATCGACGCGTCGAGCCGGCGGGCGGCGCGATCCTCGCCCCAGCCATGGTCCTCGCCCACCACCAGCGGGCCGCGCGCTTCGAGCGCCGCGATCGAGTCGGGCCGCTCGGGCAAGCTGCCGCCCAGCACCACCCGCTCTCCGGGGATGGATGCGAACGTCGCAGCGCCCGCGCTTACGTTATCGAGCAGCCTTACGGCGTCCTGGGGATCGAGCATCGCCGTCGCGGCGGCGATGCGGTGTGCCGCGGCGCCGCCGATCAGCCGGGCAGGCCGCAACGCCATCACACGCGCAAGCGCCGCGCGCAGCGCGACACCCTCGGCGATCGCTTCAGCCAGCCGCGGTTCGTCACCGCCGAGCGTGGCGAGCCAGGCGAGCGTCTGACGAATGCGTAGCGCATTGTAACGTGCGGTCGCCGGCCGGTCGGTCGTCAACAGGTCGACAAAGGCGACCGGCGGCAAGGCCATCGCGCCGCAGCGGCCCAGTTCACGCAGCGTCGCGAAGAGCTGGGGCTGTTCGTTATCGGTATGCGAGATCAGCAAGGCGTCTTCCGCCGGCAAGGCGGCGATCGCGCCGAGCAGGCGCCGGCCGCGCGAGCCGAGGCTCTCACGGCTGATCAGCGCATCGATTTCGGGATGGTCCTCGGAAGCGCCGGGCACCAGCCTGATCGCCTGATAACCGAAGGCGCGGACCATTTCCTGTGGCAGGTCGGCCCCGAGCGTCCACACGACGCGCTTGCCCCTGACGCGCGCGGCCGCCGCAATGCCGCTCGCGTCCTGCGCCGCGGTTTCGAGCGCGGCGAGCGCCTCGGTCGGCGTCACGCGATCACGCCGTCGCGCGTCAGCGCTGCGATCTGCGCTTCGTCGTAACCGAGCAGGCCGCGATAGACGTCCTCATTATGCTCGCCGATCGTGACCGGGATGACGGGATCGAAGCCCGAGCGCGACGCCGAAAAGCTGATCGGGATCCCCGCGGTGCGCAGTTCCTCGACCGACGGATAGGACGGGTGCGCGACGACGTTGGTTTCCTCGCGCGCGACGACGCGCGGATCGACCAGCGCTTCTTCGGGGTGGCGCACCGGCGCGACCGGTACGCCGCGCTCTTCCAGCGCCGCGACGACTTGCGCCACCGGCAGCGTGCGCGACCAGGCGTTGATCCGCGCCTCGAGCGCCACGGCATTGGCGACGCGCGTGTCGCGCGTGGCAAAGCGCGGATCGTCGATCAGCTCGGGCGCGCCCATCGCCGCGAACAGCCCCAAAGCGAGCTTCTGGTGCACCGCGACGAGCGCGACATAACCATCGGCGCATTCGAACACGCCGAACGGCGACAGGCGCTGCACCGTCAGGCCGGTGCGCGCCGGCATGTCGACCGCGCGCATCGCCGCCCAGTTCTCGATCGCGACGAACGAGGTCAGCGCGCCGAGCATCGAGATGTCGACATGCTGGCCGACACCCGTGCGATGGCGCTGTTCGAGCGCCGACAGGATGCCGATCACCGCGAAAACCGGCGCGAGCATGTCGGCCATCGGCACGCCGATCCTGACCGGCGGATGGTCATGCTCGCCGCTGGTATACATCGCGCCCGACAGCGCCTGGATGACGATGTCCATCGCCTTGCCGCCCTCGGGGAAATCGGCGCCGAAACCCGACAGCGAGCAATAGATGACCGCCGGGTTGGCCGCGCGTGCCGCGTCATAACCGACGCCGAGCCGGTCGGCGGTGCCGGCGGTGAAATTCTCCACGACGATATCGGCGCGCGCGACGAGATCGGCGAACACCTGCTTCGCGCCCGGGCTCTTGAGGTTGAGCGACACGCCGCGCTTGCCGCGCGCGCGCGTCAGGTGCGAAATCGAGATGTCGTCGTCATGCTGGCGCTCGATCACCACGCCGTCGCGCCCGACATAGGGGCTGTTGTCGCGCGCGAGATCGCCGCCGCGCGGGTCCTCGACCTTGATCACCTCGGCGCCGAGCCCGGCGAGCAGCAGCGTGGCATAAGGCCCCGCCAGCGCGCGCGTCAGGTCGACCACCCGCAATCCCTCGAGCGGCCGTGGCAGCGCGGCTGCGGTCTGTTCCCCCGTCATGATTTCTGTCCAAGCTCCGATAGGATGGTGTGGTTATCACTGCCGGCGACGCGTGCCGCGCGCGGTGCGACGGTCGGCGTGGCGGACAGCTTGATCGGCGATCCGATGTGGCGAACGGGACCGCCGGGGCTGTCGACCGTCAGCACCATGCCGCGCGCGACATTGTGCGGATCGTCGAGCGCCTCGGCGACCGAGTTGATCGCGGCGAATTGCGTGTCGGCCGCGCCGAGCATCGCCAGCCAGTGCGCCAGCGGCTCACGCCGGAAGGCGGCCTCCAGCGTGGCGACGATGGTGGCGCGCGCCCCGGCGTCGTTCTGCAACGGCGCGAACTCGGGCACATCCATCGCCTCGCAAAAGCGCTGCCAGAAACGCGGCTCCATGTCGGTCGTGGCGAGGAAGCGGCCATCGGCGGTTTCGTAGATGCCGCAATCGGCGCGCAGCTTGCCGCGCGGCGGCGCGCGCGACAGATCGGGGTTGCGCGAGATGACCGGCGCGATCAACGCCATCGCACTGTCCGACATGGCGATGTCGACACGCTGCCCGGTGCTTGTCGCGGCGCGGGCATGCAGTGCGGCAAGGATGCCGATCACGGCGTTCGATCCGGTCAGCAGGTCGGCGACCGGCACGCCGGCCGAGTGCGGCCGGGCGGGGTCGTCGCCGATCCGCGACAGCGCGCCGGAAATCGCCAGCGCGATCGGATCATGGCCCGGCTTGTCGCGATGCGGGCCGGTCTGCCCGCACAGCGTGACCGAACAATAGATCAGCCGTGGGTTGAGCGCGGCCATCGCGGCATAGCCATAACCCATCGCCTCGAGCACGCCCGGGCGGTAATCCTCGACCAGGATATCGGCGCCGGCGATCAGCGCCTCGATCGCGGCGCGTGATTCATCGGCGCCGGGATCGAGCATCAGGCTGCGCTTGTTGCGCGCGAAAATATCGCCGGCGCGGATACGCGCGCGTTCGTCGTCGCTCAGCTTGTCCCAGCCGAACACCGCGGCCTGTTTGGCCAGTTCGCGCGGATGCTCAATCCGCACGATATTGGCGCCGAGGTCGCCGAGCATCCAGGTGCAATAGGGGCCGGGGAGGAATTTCGAGAAGTCGATAACGCGGATGCCGGCCAGCGCGCTCATGCCACGCTCCTTGCAAACAAGGCACCCGGGACACGCACCGTCCGGCCATCGATCTCGGTGTCGCGCCACAGGCCGCGATCGGCGAGATGCGCGCTGGCCAGCACATCGGCCGGCGCATCGATCGCCGACAGGCCCATGCCATGCCGGTTGGACAGCACAGTCAATTCGGCGCGGGTCTTGGTGATCAGCCAGGCCGCGACGATCGCTTCCCATGTGACCAGTTGCTCGCGCGCGACGTCGGCGACGAGGATCGCATCCCAGTCGACCTCGGCGAGCGCGCCGGCCATGCCGTCCTCGGCCATGCGCGCGACGGTCGAGCGCATCATCGGCTGGTTGTCGACCAGCGCCCAGGTGACGAAGCCGTCAGCGCAGCGCCACACCTGCTGCACGCCCGACTTGCCGCGCACCAGCAGATTGCCGGTGCGGACGCCGACGCGGCCGGTCCAGCCCCAGGTCAGCGGCTCACGATAGTTGGCGAGCACCGCCGAGCGATAGGCCGAGACGACGACCTGCTGCCCCATCCCGTCCGCCGCGCGCGCGTTGAGCGCGACCAGCGCGGCGACCGCGCCCTGGATGCCGGCGAGCGCCCAGGCCTGGCGCCCGGGCATGTTGAGCGGCGGGCGATCAGGATCGCCGCAGATCGCCAACAGCCCGGACCGCGCCATCAGCGTCAGGTCGGTGGCGGGCCGCGCCGCATTGGGACCGTCGGCCTCGAAGGGCAGGATCGCCACGTCGATCAGACGCGGATTGCGCGCCGCCAGCGCAGCGGGCGCCAGCGCGGCGGGCAATGGTTCGGGACCGCGCAGCACGATATCGGCCTGGTCGATCAGATCGAGCAGCGCCGGATCGTCGATCGCGCAGCCCGCGTCACGCTTGCCGCGCCGCGCCATGACCAGTTCCGCCGGATCGACCGGGCCGCCCTGCTCGACCTGGGCGACATCGGCGCCGAGTTCGGCGAGCAACACCCCGGCATAGGCGCCGAGATCCCGCGTCAGGTCGATCACCTTGATATGGCCGAGCATCGTCATGCCAGCGCTCCCGTTGCGACAAGGTCTTCGATCTCGGCGGCGTCGATGCCGAGCATCTCGACGAACACCGTGCGATTATGCTCGCCGAGCCGCGGCGGCGGCCCGACCACGATCTCGGAGCGCGAGAAGTGCGCCGGTGGCGCCGGCATGTCGCAGTGGCCCAGCACTTCGTGGTCGATCGCGACGAAATGGCCGCTGGTGATCAGCTCGGCATCGGTAAACACGTCGCGGCCATCATTGACCGCCTCGGCAGCGACCCCCGTCGCGGCGAGCAGGTCGGCCAGCACATGCTTGTCCTGCCCCGACGTCCAGGCACCGAGCGCGGCATCGATTTCGCCGGCTGCCACCATGCGGCGTTCAAGCGTCGGATATTGTTCCGCATCGAGCCCGGCGAGCGCGGCGAGCGCGCGCCACGCGTCATCATCGGGCGCGGCGATCGCGATCCACTGGTCAATACCGCGCGCCGGGTAGACGCCGTGCGGCGCCATCGACACGCTGCCATTGGCGAGGCGCGTGAAGTCGCCCGTCAACTGGCCGCGCGCGAGCACGTCGCCGAGCACATGCACCAGCGGTTCGACCTGCGAGACGTCGAGATGCTGTCCCTCGCCGGTGACGCGGCGCTGTTCGAGCGCGGCGAGCACGGCAAGCGTCGCGAACATCGGCGCGACGACGTCACCATAGGCGAAGGGCGGCATATGCGGTGGCCGGTCCTCCCAGCCCGACAGCGACGCGAGCCCCGACAGTGCGGCGGCGGAATTGCCGTAGCCGCGCAGATCCGACATCGCCCCGCTGCGCCCGGCGACGCTGACCGACAGCATGATGATGTCGGGACGGATCGCGCGGCAATCGGCATATCCCAGCCCGATGCGCTCCATGAAACCCTTGCCGAAATTCTCGACCACCACGTCCGCCCAGGCGACCAGCTTGCGCGCGACCGCCTGCCCGCGCGGATCGGACAGGTTGATCGTCACACCGAGCTTGCCGGTGTTGGTGATGCCAAAAAAGGCCGAGCCGTCGACGTCGCGCTTGCCGCCCTTGAACGGCGGGCTGACCCGGCCGAGATCTAGCCGCTTGATGCTTTCGACCTTGACCACGGTCGCGCCGTGATCGGCCAGGTCCTTGGTCGCGCGCGGCCCCGCCCCGACCCAGCTGAAATCGGCGATCTTCACGCCGGCGAGGGCCTGGCTCATTTTGTCGCTCCGCAGGAAAGGGGTTGGCCGGCATTGCGCGCGGCGATCAGCGCGACGGCATGATCGGCAAGCTTGACCCCATCGATGCCGTAATCATTGAGCGAGCGCGCCAGCTTCATCGTGTTGGCGCGGTACAGCGCGTCGAAGCGCGCCTGTTCGGCCGGCGGCATCGGCACGAAGACGATGCCTTCCTTGCGCGAATAATCGTTGCCGGCGATGAGCGCGGCGGCGAGTTGCTCGACCATCGCCTGTTCCCACACCAGCTCCGCCTGGTCGAACAGCGCGCGGTCGGCGGGACTGAGCGAATTCCACAGTGCCGACGACATGGCGCGACCGGGATAGCCGCCGCGTGCGATCTTGAGCGTCGAATAATATTTGCCGACATCGGCGAGATGCACCGCCCTGAGCGCATCGAGCGGCGCGACGACACCGTCGATCACCCCCTTGGCCATTGCCGGGTAAACCTCGGCCATCGACATGTTGACCGGATCGGCGCCGAGCTGGCGCAGCACCGCCGCGGTATCCTCCTGCGCGCGCAGACGCAGCCCCTTGATGTCGGCAAGCGAGCGGATCGGCCGGTTGCGCGTCAGGATGCCGGGGAAATTGCCGCCCTGCACCGCGAGGATGTGCAGGCCGTGGGTGTCGGCATCCATTTCCGGAAAGCGCGCCGCCATGCATTTGTAGATGTCGATCTGGTCGCGGATCGTGCCGATGCCGCTGTAGAAGCTCGGCTGGATGCGCTGGAGATGCGAGCTGCGCGCATACATCGGCGTGACCATGCCGATATCGGCGACACGGTGGCGGATCTCGAGCATGTTCTCGTTCGACGAGAGCAGCGCACCGCCCCAATAGGGCTTGATCAGGATGCGCCCGTTCGAATGCTGTTTGAGCCACGCCATCCAGCTGATGTCGGCGCGGCTGAACGGATGCGTTGCGGGATAAGGGCTGGCATAGGTGAAGGTCACCGTGCCGGGCTTCGCGTCCGGCGCGCAACCGCCGGCGAACAGCAGCATGAGCGCGGCGAGCAGGGTCAGCAGCCGCATCTCAATGCCCCTGCAATTGCGGCAGCCACAGCGCGAGCGCCGGAAAGGCGATCAACACCGCGAGGTGGAAGAAATCGGCGACGAGGAACGGCACGATGCCGCGAAAGATCCGCCCGACCGGAATGTCGCGCGCGCCGGCATGGATGACATAGACGTTGAAGCCGAGCGGGGGATGCACGAAACCGATCTCCATCGTTCGGACCAGGAAGATGCCGAACCATACCGGGCTCAGCCCGAGCGTGCCGACGATCGGCAGCAGGATCGGCGTCATCAGCAGCATCAGCGCAAGCCCGTCGAGAAACGAGCCCAGCACGAGCAGCACGACCGCCATGATCACCACCGCCAGCACCGGCGCCGCGCCGGCCGCACGGACCAGCGCGCTGAGATGCTCGGTAATCCCGGTGACGCTGACGAAGGTGCTGAACAGCAGCGCGCCGATCACGATCGTATAGATCATGCCCGTGGTCTTGAGCGTTTCGAGCAACGCCCCGGCAACGCGCGCGCGCGTCATCCGCCGCCGCCAGGCCAGGATCGCGAAGGCGCCGACGCAACCGACCGAGGCGGCCTCGGTCGGGGTGAACCAGCCGACCACCAGCCCGCCGATCACGAACAGGATGAGCAAGGCGAGATCGGCGACATGGCGCAGCGAGCGGACGCGCTCGCCCCAGCCGACGCGCGGGCCGGCCGGGCCGAGCTCGGGCCGCCAGCGGCACATCGCCCAGATGACGAAGATGTAGAGCAGCGCCTGGGTGACGACGGGCACGATCGCCGCGCCGAACAGCTTGCCGATCGATTGCTCGGCGATGATCCCATAGACGATCAGCGCGCCGCTCGGCGGGGTGAGCGAGCCGAGCGTGCCGCCGGCGGCGAGCGCGCCCGCCGCGAAACCGGAATGATAGCCCTGGCGGCGCATCTCGGGCAGCGCCACGGCACTGACCGTCGCGACCGTGGCGAGGCTCGAACCGCTGATCGCCCCGAAGCCGGCACAGCCGCCGATCGACGCCATCGCCAGCCCGCCGCGGCGATGACCGACGAAACGCGCCGCCATGTCGAAGAAATCGCTGCTCGCGCCGGCGGCGAAGCACAATTGCGCCATCAGCATGAACAGCGGCAACACGCCGAGTTCGTAGCGCGACAGCGTGTCGAAGGCGATCACGCCCGATTTGATCAGCGCCGCCTCGGGCGACAGCACGATCGCCAGCCCGCCAATGCCGACCAGCGCCAGCGCCGCGCCGATCGGGATGCCGCCGAGCAGCATCGCCAGCAGCAGCACGAAACCGATGATGCCGGTGATTTCGGCCGGACTCATGCGCGCTTCCTGCGGAGCGCCGCGCGCAGGAAGAACAACGTCACCACGACGCAGCACGCGATCCAGTAAAGCCGGAAACCACGCAGCGGGATGCCGAGCTGCTCGGTCATCTCATGGGTCGACCACAGGTCGAGCGCGACCCAGATCGAACCGAGCGCCACCAGCCCGAACGCCATCGCGCTCGCGACGGCCGCGAGCCGATCGAGCCAGACCCGGGCGTGGGGCGCGGCCCGCAGGAGCAACAGGTCGACAGCGGCATGGCGGCGATCGAGCGTCGCGATGAGGATGGCGGATGACAGCGCGACGACAGCGCAGACCTGGAAGATTTCAATCGCCCCGTTGACCGCAAAGCCGGCATGGCGCCCGAGCACCGCCAGCGCGTCCGCCGCCATGGCGAGCAGCAGCGCGGCCGATCCCGTCGCCAGCAACAGGCGGCGTATCGCTGAGGGTCGCCGATCTTCCTGCGGTTCGTCGTCCAAGCGATCCTCCCGCCCACGCCGTTGCATGGGCATAATCAGTTTGCAGATATAATGATGTGTGTCATCAACTATTTTGTTGGCCGCACGAATTGCCGATCCGGCGCTTCTCTTGTAGCCCCTACCTGCGAACGGACATCAAACGGATTGGCCTTGGACGACACAACTTCCGACGACGTCACCGGCATCTCCCTTGGCCGGCTGGGCAGCTTTCTCGGCTTTCGGCTGCGCCGCGTGCAGAATCAGCTGTCGCGCGATTTCAGCGCCAAGACGCGTGACTGGGGAATGCGCGCCGGCATGTTCAGCGCGCTGGAGATCATCGCCAGCAACCCCGGCGTGTCGCAGGCGGTGCTGAGCGAGGAAGTCGGGCTCGACAAGTCGGCCGTCGTGCCGCTGGTTGACGATCTCGAACGACGCGGCTGGGTGACGCGCACCCGCTCGACCACCGACCGCCGCCGCAATCATCTCGACATTACCGACGCCGGCAAAATCGAACTTGACCGGTTGTTCGAGCATCTTTCGGTGACCGAGAAAGCCGGCCTTGCCATGCTCGACGACGAGGAGCGCGCGATCGTCAGCCGCGCGCTCGACAAGGTCTATCACGCCTATGTCAGGCCGGGATCGCGCTGAGCGAGCGCATGCGTCGCCCGATCAGTTATCGGCTGGCGGCTGCGTGAAAGGCGGGCGGCGAAAGCGGCCGCTGGCGGAGACGGAGGGATTCGAACCCTCGGTAGGAGTAATCCCCCTACGGCGGTTTAGCAAACCGCTGGTTTCAGCCACTCACCCACGTCTCCGGCTGCAGCGAGGTGCGGCTATAGCCGGGGCGGTCGCGGCGATCAACCGCGCTGTTGCGATGGTTTCGCCGCGCAATCGACTCGCCTCGTCGCGCCGTTCATTGCGGGGCAAGCCGGCACGGCGCTAGGATGGCCTATCGACGCAGGCGGGGAAGGTTATCATGCGCAAGGCATTGACGTTATTGGCCGCCGCACTGGCGCTCGGTCTTGCCGGCCCGGGCGTGGCGCAGGTCCGCACGATCGATCCCAACCAGGCGATCGACAACGACATCAATCGCCCGCAGACGGCGCCGGCCACCCCGGCACCGTCCTATCCCGCGCAGCCCGAGCAGAGCAGTGCGCCGCAGCCCGACCCCGGCCAGCCGCTATCGTCCCAGCCGCCCGCCGATCAGGTCGCGCCCGGCGCACCGGGCGATGCCCCCACCGCCCGCAGCGAGGCCAATCGCGAGGCCGCGACGGCGACGACCTTCAAGCGGGAGGAAATTCTCTCCGCCGCCGAAGGCACGTTCGGCAAGGGCGCGGCGGGCCTTGCCGGCATTCTCGAACGCACGCTGAAGGACCAGGGCGAGCCCAACGCCTATATCGCCGGGCGCGAGGCGGGCGGCGCGATCGTGCTGGGGCTGCGCTATGGATCGGGCACGATGTATCACAAGGTCGAAGGCCCGATGCCGGTGCACTGGACCGGCCCCTCGGTCGGCTTCGACCTGGGCGGCGACGCCAGCAAGGTGTTCGTGCTGGTCTATAATCTCTACGACAGCGAGGAGCTGTTCCGGCGCTTCCCGTCCGGCGAAGGCCGACTCTACGTCGTCGGTGGCTTTGCGGCGACCTATTTGCGGCGCGGCAATATCGTGCTGATCCCGATCCGGCTCGGCGTGGGTTGGCGCCAGGGGGTCAATCTCGGCTATATGAAGTTCAGCCACAAGGGCAAGGTGCTACCGTTCTAGGGCGCCGCGCGCAGGCGGCCACGACCGCCTGATTCGCGCAAGCCCGGCCGGCGCGGCATCGCCGCGACCGACGACGCAGGCTTCGCCTGCGGCGCCCGCGCTTTAATGATGGCCGGCCGAGGAGCCCAGACCCATGTCCGATTCGACCGACGACCTGATGATCGACACGCCCGACGGCCCGATGACCTTCGCCGCGTGGAAGAAGAAGCACCCGGTGCAGATCCCGTCGCGCCGCACCAAGGGCAAGGACCTGCCCGTCAAGGTCAAGCGCTTCACCGACAAGGACTGAGCCGTCGCTACCCCGCGATGCGCCACGCCAGCTGCTCGCCGGCATGGAACGGCACCAGCGTGTCGTCGCCCGCGGGAATATGGTCGGGCACCGCGACCGGCACCCGCTCGAGCGTCACCGTGCCTTCATTGAGCGGCAGTCCGTAGAAGCGCGGGCCATGCTCGGACGCAAAGCCTTCGAGCCGGTCGAGCACGCCATCCTCTGCGAACACCGCGGCATAGCTCTCCAGCGCGAACGGCGCATTGAAGATGCCGGCGCAACCGCACGCCGCTTCCTTGCGCGCGGCACTATGCGGCGCGCTGTCGGTGCCGAGAAAGAAACGCGGCGATCCCGAGGTCGCGGCGGCGCGTACCGCCCGGCGGTGCACCTCGCGCTTGGCGACGGGCAGACAATAGGCATGCGGCCGCAGCCCGCCGTCGAACATCGCATTGCGGTTGATCTGGAGATGCTGCGGGGTAATCGTCGCGGCGATGTTCGGCCCGCCCTCGGCGACGAACGCTGCCGCCTCGGCGGTGGTGATATGTTCGAACACCACTTTCAGCGCCGGAAAATCGCGCGTCAGCGGCGCCAGCACGCGTTCGATGAACACCGCCTCGCGATCGAAGATGTCGACGTCGCGATCGGTCACCTCGCCATGGATCAGTAGCGGCATGCCGATCCGCTGCATCGCCTCGAGCGCCGCCGCGATGCGCGCGATGTCGGTGACGCCATGCGCGGCATTGGTCGTGGCGTGCGCCGGGTAGAGCTTGCACGCCGTCACCACGCCCTCGCCCGCGCCGCGCACGATCTCGTCGGGATCGATGTCGTCGGTGAGATAGAGCGTCATCAGCGGGGTGAAATCGGTGCCGGGCGGCAGCGCGGCGATGATCCGGCCGCGATAGGCCGCCGCCGCCGCGCTGGTCGTCACCGGCGGCGCGAGGTTGGGCATGACGATCGCGCGCGCGAACTGGCGCGCGGTATAGGCCGCGACATGCTCCAGCATCGCCCCATCGCGGAGGTGGACGTGCCAATCATCGGGGCGGCGGATCACGAGGCGTTCGGTCATGTGCCCCGCCTTAATTGCCGTTGCGGCTGCGCGCCACTACCTAGGGGCAATGGGTACATGGCTTTCCGACCGCACACTGCTCCGCATCGCCGGCGACGATCCGCGCGGCTTCCTCCAGGGGCTGGTGACCAGCGACATGCGGGGGGCCCTGCCCGTCTGGGCCGGGCTGCTCAGCCCGCAGGGCAAGGCGCTGTTCGATTTCATCGTCTGGCCCGATGGCGACGCCTTGCTGATCGACTGCGCGACCGAAGCAGCCGAGGCGCTGGCGCGACGCCTGGCGATGTACCGCCTGCGCCGGCCGATCACGATCGAGGCCGTGCCGGGTGGCGTGCATTGGGCACCCGATGGCAGTGAAGGTCTGCCCGATCCGCGATTGCCGGCGCTGGGCCGGCGCTGGCTGGGTGACGCCGGCGAGGCGGCAACGGGCTGGCGCGAACATCGCCTCGCGCTCGGCGTCACCGAGGGCCGCGCCGAACTGGGCGATGGCGAGACGCTGTGGCTCGAAGCCAATGCCGACGAACTGGGCGGCGTCAGCTTCACCAAGGGTTGTTATGTCGGGCAGGAGAATACCGCCCGGATGCACCACCGCGCCAAGGTCAACCGGCGGCTGGTGGTGGCACCACTGGGTGACGCTGGCGATCGCACGCGCATCAGCTACCCCGATCTCGGCCTCATGGTTGAGCTACGCCGCGTCGAGAATCTCGGCGACGCCCTGCGCCCGGCCTGGCTCGAGGCCGCGCTCGCTTCAGCCTGAGGAAGAAGAATAGTTCGCGCAGAGGCGCAGAGGCGCGGAGAAAGAGGTCTGTGCCAGCGCTTGGCGGTCACGGCCGCCTTCTTCCGATCCCGGCGCCTTCGCGCCTTCGCGTGAACTCAATCTCGTTAGGCGAAGGCAAGGCCGGCCAGGTGAGACTTTCTCCTCTGCGCCTCTGCGCGAACAAATAATCTTAAACCACCGGGACATCGGTGGCTTCACCTCACCGCCCGATCGACGAATAGGCGAAGCCGGCGCGCGCCGCGTCGGCCGGGGGATAGACGTTGCGCAGATCGATCATCGCGTTGCCGGTCATCACGCCCGCCAGCCGCTTGAGGTCGAGCGCGCGATAGATATCCCATTCGGTGACGATCGCCACTGCATCGGCACCCTCCGCCGCATCATAGGCGTCGCGGCAATAGCTCACCTCGGGCATCATGCCGCGGGCGATCTCCATGCCTTCCGGATCATGCGCGCGCACCTTGACGCCGGCGTCGAGCAGGCTCTGGATGATCGCGAGGCTCGGCGCGTCGCGCATGTCGTCGGTATTGGGCTTGAAGGTCAGGCCGAGCACAGCGACGGTCTTGCCCTTCGCGCCATTGGCACCATCGCCGCCCAGCGCCTTGATCACCTTGCGCCCCATGGCGCGCTTGCGGTTGTCGTTGACCTGAACCACCGCCTCGACGATGCGCACCGGCGTCTCATAATCCTCGGCGGTCTTGAGCAGCGCGAGCGTGTCCTTGGGGAAGCACGACCCGCCATAGCCGGGGCCGGCATGGAGGAATTTGGATCCGATACGGTTGTCGAGGCCGATGCCGCGTGACACGTCCTGCACATTCGCGCCGACCGCCTCACACAGATCAGCGATCTCGTTGATGAAGGTGATCTTGGTCGCGAGGAAGGCGTTGGCGGCGTATTTGATCAGTTCCGACGTGCGCCGCCCGGTGAACAGGATCGGACTCTCGTTGAGATAGAGCGGGCGGTAGATGTCGCGCATCACCTGCTGGGCGCGCGCATCTTCGGTGCCGATGACGATCCGGTCGGGGCGCTTGAAGTCGCCGATCGCCGCGCCCTCGCGCAGGAATTCGGGATTGGAGACGACCGCGATCGGGAAGTCCCCGGCCAGCTCGCTCAGGATCTCCTCGACCTTGTCGCCGGTGCCGACGGGAACCGTGGACTTTGTCACGACCACCACCGGCCCATCGATCGCCTCGGCGATCTCGCGCGTTGC
The DNA here is from genome assembly GCF_036663795.1 of Parasphingomonas halimpatiens. NCBI lineage: Bacteria > Pseudomonadati > Pseudomonadota > Alphaproteobacteria > Sphingomonadales > Sphingomonadaceae > Parasphingomonas > Parasphingomonas halimpatiens. The sequence goes on along the minus strand of NZ_JAXOJP010000001.1, from coordinate 16,430 downwards.
GGCAAAGACATAGCTCAGATCGGCATGGCCATCGCCGCGCCGCGACGGCGTACCGACGGCGATGAACACCGCATCGGCCCCGGCAACCGCGGCCTTCAGGTCGGTGGTGAATTTCAGGCGACCGGCCGCGACGTTGGTCGCGACCAGCGTATCGAGACCGGGCTCGTAGATCGGCATGCGCCCCGCTTCGAGTGCGGCGATCTTGCCTTCGTCCTTGTCGACGCAGATCACGTCATGGCCGAAATCGGAGAAGCATGCGCCTGATACCAGGCCGACATAGCCCGAGCCGATCATCGTGATGCGCATAACGGTGTTTCACCCTCGAAGATGGCGGCGCGGAGCGAGGTGCCGCGCCGGAGATGCCGCGCTCTACCGAACACGCCGCCGCTTGTCAGCCCTTCGGCGGACCGATTCGCACGTCTGCAGCAGGCAAGGAAAAGGGGGACCGGCGAACCGGCCCCCCTGATCTTTTCGTCCCGAAGGATCGAACTTAGTTGCCCGAACCCGGGCCGTACATCAGTTCGACACGACGGTTCTGCACTTCGCGAACGCCATCGGCGGTCTGGACGCGCAGGTGAGCGGGGTCCTCGCCGAATGCCTGGGTGGTCATCACGGTCTCGGGGATCGAGTGAGCACCAAGGTAGCCCTTCACGGCGTCAGCGCGACGCTGCGACAGGCCGACATTGTACTTCGGCGTACCCGAACGATCGGTGAAGCCGGCGATCATGACCTGCGCATTGCCGCAATTGGCGTACTGCGCGACGGCGTTGTCGAGGATCGACGCTGCCTCTGGCGTGACGTCCGACTTGTCCCACTCGAAGAACACGATGAACGGTCCCGGCGTGCACTGCACCACCGGCGTCGGCGGCGGCGGAGGCGGGGGCGGCGGGGGAGGCGGCGGCGGCGGCGGCGGCGGCGGCGGCGGTGCCGGCGGTTCGCCGAAGTTGTAGGTCAGGCCACCGAGGATGCTGTGCGTGCGGAACTGACCGTTGATGGTCCGACCCGACACGTCCACCGTCTTGACGTTGCGTGCGGTGAAGAAGCGATACTTCAGCGTTGCATCGAGATGCGCGCTGAGCGGCGCGCGAACACCGGCCATGCCCTGATAGGCGAACACCGAGTCCGAATCGTCGAGGAACGGGCCGAAGGCGTTCAGCGCGTACCTGCTCTCCTTCACCCGGGCGACACCGACACCACCGCCGACGAAACCCTGGATGCCGTTGTCATCGCCGAAATCGACGAGGCCGTTGACCATGAAGCTCAGCGCCGTGGTGCGACCGCCAGCATAGCTGAACGTGCCAGGACCCTGGTTGTTGTTCGCGCCGCTGGACAGCTTGATCGGCGTGGTCGTGGTCGAGCGATAGGCGTCGACCGTCGCGCTCTTGTAACCGACTTCAGCTTCCAGGCGGAACATGCCGAAATCGTAACCGATCGTCCCGTCGACGTCGTAGCCGTAGTGGTGATCGACGACACCGGCATCTTTCAATGCGCCGATATCGAAGTGGATGTCTTCCACAATCATCGCGCCACCTTCGGCACCCACATACCACGCGTTGTCGCGGGCGAGGGCTGGTGTGGCGAGAGCGGTGGAGGCAAGCGCCATAGCAACCGCAAGCTTCCGCATAAAATTCCCCTTTCGTCGTTGTCACTCGGACAGCGCAAACTCCCTACCCGCTGCTTGGTTTCCGCGCAAGCGCACAAATTCCCGGGGCTGTTGCCGATGCGCAACAGATTGAGCAATTTCCGGCGTTTGCCGCAGCGCGACAACAGCCGTTTCGCGAACGCCGACCGGTTGCCGCCATCGCCGATGGCCTGGTGCCGTCGCTCTCGGTCGACCGTCGGTGCCGGCCCCTCCGCTCCCAGGCGGCGCCATGGCGGACGTTTTGCGACGCTCTCCCCGCGCCACCACCGGCCATCCGCCGGTACAAATTAGGTTTGTTGATAGGGTGATAGCGCACAATTCGGCAAATTGGCCGTGTCCGCATCCGGACGGGGCGACATGCAGCGCGCGCGTGAAACGGCGCGGCGACCAGCACGATTCGGCGGTTGCGCCGCGCCCTGCCGCCCGCGCTGTGTCCCGGCGCCTCGATATGGGACGATTCGGCCCCGGCCATGTCGCAATCCGCGATTCGGCGGAACTACGCGATACCCTGGCTTGCCGCGTCTGCGAGATGGGACCAGGCGGCAATCTCGTCATTGTGATGGCTGGCAATCTCCAGCGCGCCGGCGATTCCCCGCGCCGCGTCGATCTCGGCCGAGCCCTCCCATTCGAAAGTCGCATTGCCCGACAGGCTGACCATGCCGTCGCGCCCGGCCTCGGCACGCACCAGACCGCCCTTGTTGAGGATGGTAAGCGTCGCCTCGAATGGCACATGTCCCGCTAGGCACGCGGCATAGGCCGAGGCGGCCATCGCGCTGCCGCAGCTGTCGGTCAGCCCGACACCGCGCTCGAAGGTTCGCACGAACAGCATGGTCGGGCCGCGCCGCTCGACGAACGAGACATTGGCCCGCCCCGGCAACCATGCCGGTGCGGCTTCGCAGACTTTGCCGATCGCGACCAGTTCGGCCTCGTCGATCCGATCGACGAACGCCACGAGGTGCGGATTGGGCATGGCGACAGCGGTGAAGCGGCGCGACGTCGGCAGCCCGGCAAGCGGCCGATCGATCAGCTGCGTGCCGTCGAGGCCGGATATCCATGCCGCGGCATCGAGATCGGCCGGGCCGGCGGTTTCGCGGATCGTCACCACGCCTTGGGCGATCGCCGGGTCGCGGGTCACCGCCGCGCGCGTCGTCCTGAGGCGCACCATCGCCGCGTCGATGCCGAGCCGTTCGAAACCGAGCCGCGCGACGCAGCGCAGGCCGTTGAGGCAGGTTTCCGCCTCGCTGCCGTCGCTGTTGAACATCCGCATGCCGAAGGCGCAGTCCGCGTCGCCGTCGGTCAGCAGCAACAGGCCATCGCCGCCGACCGGCCCGCGCCGATCGGCCAGCGCGCGGGCGATCCCCGGCCAGTCCCCCGCATCGACCGCGAGGCCACGCGCATCGATCAGCGGGAAATCGTTGCCCGACCCGTGGCATTTGATGAAGCTGAGGCGCATCGCGCGCTCCTATCCGATCGGCCGGGGCCGCGTCACCCCCGGCGCCGCGCAAGGCGCGCGGGCCGGTTATGGTGGGCGCTGACGGGTTCGAACCGCCGGCCTACTCGGTGTAAACGAGCCGCTCTACCAGCTGAGCTAAGCGCCCTCCGCCACGGCCGATGCCAAATCGCGGCCCCGGGGGCAAGGGCGGGGTGCGATCAGGCGAAGGTTTCGACCAGATCGACATCGGTGGTGCCGATCAGATCCTGCGCCGCGGTCGCGGCGGCGCCACCCCAGATCGCATAGCTGAGTCCCACCAGCAGCCCGTTGCCGATTGCCGACAGGATCGTCAGCAAGCTCAACCCGCCGAGCTGACTCTGCATCTGCAGCTGGCTGAACGCCTGTATCGCCTGCTGCGAGAATCCGTGCGAGAAAGCCTGCGCCAACACCGGACCCATGGTGAAGGTCAGGACCACCATATAAAGAATGAACAGCATCACGCCGAGCACGAAATAAGCGCCAAACAGGCGCCAGAAATGGCCCTTGGTCAGCCGCCAGGATTCCCCGATGATGATCTTGCGGCGCGAAATGGTCAGCGCGGAGACCAGTGACAGACGCACCATCAGGAAGACCAGCGCGCAGTAAAATGCCAAGATGAGCAGGGGAACCACCGCCAATCCGACGCCGCCGCGCGAACCGCCGAGCGCCATCGCGAACACTCCACCGATCGCCGCGACGATCAGGGCGCCAACCACCGCAACGATGAAAAAGCCGATGCCCAGGATGACGAACAATCCGAGAAGCCTCAACTCATCCATGCCGAGGCGCAGTCCGAGCACGCTATCTTCGCCGGGGCGCAGGATGGTGCGCAACGACGCGGCGATCAGTACCAGCGTGATCACCAGGATGATGAGATAGAACGGCAGCAGCATGCCCAACATACCAAGCCCCGGGGGGGGGGCACCGTTCTGCATGCCGGCCATCTGCCGTGCCATGGTCGGCATCATGACCAGCGTATAGGCAAACATGATGACGGTGTAGACGGCGCTCCAGCCGAGCACCGCCAGCGGCCGCTCGCGAAAATGGCGAAAGGCGCCATTGATGATCGATCCGAACGTTAGCATGGCCGCCCCCCATTTTACGTCGCTACCCCAGCGACTTGACGATCTCTTCCACCATTTTCTTGGCGTCGGCAAGCAGCATCATGGTATTGTCCATATAGAACACGTCGTTATCGACGCCGGCATAGCCGACGCCGCCCATGCTGCGCTTGACGAACAGCACCGTCTTGGCCTTTTCGACGTCAAGAATCGGCATGCCGTAGATCGGCGAGGACTTGTCGGTCTTGGCCGCCGGATTGGTCACGTCGTTGGCCCCGATGACGAAGGCGACATCGGTCTGCGCGAATTCGCTGTTGATGTCCTCGAGCTCGAACACCTCGTCATAAGGCACATTGGCTTCGGCGAGCAGCACGTTCATGTGCCCCGGCATGCGGCCCGCGACGGGGTGGATGGCGTATTTCACCTTCACGCCCTGTTCCTTGAGCTTGTCGGCCATTTCGCGCAGCACATGCTGCGCCTGGGCGACCGCCATGCCGTAGCCGGGGACGATGATGACCTGCTCGGCCTGGCTCATCAGGAAGGCGGCATCCTCGGCCGAGCCGCGCTTCCACGGCCGGTCGCTCGCCGCCGCCGCCGCGCCGCCGGCACTGTCGCCGCCAAAACCGCCGGCGATCACCGAGATGAAGCTGCGGTTCATCGCGCGGCACATGATGTAGCTCAGGATCGCACCCGACGACCCGACCAGCGCGCCGGTGATGATCATCGCGGTGTTGTGCAGCGTGAAGCCCATCGCCGCCGCCGCCCAGCCCGAATAGCTGTTGAGCATCGACACCACGACCGGCATGTCCGCCCCGCCGATCGGGATGATCAGCAGGAAGCCGATCGCGAAGCTGAGCAACGTCACGGTCCAGAAGATCCATGGCGCCTGGTCCTGGGTGAAATAGCCGATCAGGCCGAGAATCCCGGCAAGCACCGCGAGATTGATCACGTGGCGGCCCGGCAGCATGATCGGCTTGCCGCCCATATTGCCGTTCAATTTGAGGAAGGCGATGACCGACCCCGAGAAGGTGATCGCGCCGATCGCGACGCCGAGCCCCATCTCGATCCGGCTGACGGTAAGGATCTGACCCGCTTCGTCGACGATGCCGAACGCAGCCGGATTGAGGAACGCGGCGCACGCCACCAGCACCGCCGCGAGGCCGACCAGCGAGTGGAAGGCGGCGACGAGCTGCGGCATGTCGGTCATCGCGATGCGCCGCGCGGTAACGAGGCCGATCGCCGCGCCGATGCCGATCGCGACGACGATCTCGATCACCGTCAGCGTATCGATCGTCGACGGGTCGAGGCGCGGGACATGCGTAATCAGCGTCGTCACGACCGCGATGGTCATCCCGATCATGCCGAAACGATTGCCGCGCTGGCTCGATGTCGGGCTCGAAAGCCCGCGCAACGCGAGGATGAAGCACACGCCCGCGATAAGATAGGCGAGCGACGCCCAGGGATTCACCGCAATCGAATGTTCCATACCTTATCCCCAACCGTCACCCCGGACTTGTTCCGGGGTCCACCGCGCCACAAGCGCAAGTGGATGCGTGGACCCCGGACATGTCCGGGGTGACGAAATCAATGCTTGGCCGCGGCGGGCCGATCTTTCTTCTTGTACATCGCCAACATCCGCGCGGTCACCGCGAAGCCGCCGAAGATATTGACGCTGGCCAGCACCACCGCGAGCAGCCCGAGCCATTTCGAGGTCGCCCCCGTCCCGCCGAGCCCGATCGCCGCCGAAGCGATCAGCGCGCCGACGATGATCACCGACGAGATCGCATTGGTCACCGCCATGAGCGGCGTGTGCAGCGCCGGCGTGACCGACCAAACGACGTAATAGCCCACGAAGCAGGCCATGACGAAGATCGACAGGATCGAGATGAAGTCCATGCTTGCTTCCTAGTTAAGGCCGAAACCGACCTAAAAGACCGAGCGGGCCGGCGGTGAAACGACCTGCACGATATAGGCGCCGCCGCTCTTGCGCAGAAAGGTGATGCTGCCGCCATGCAGATCTACATGAACCGGGAGCACCGATGCGCGCAGGCTGATCTCCTGTGTCGAACAAAAGGTCGGTGTCGTGTCGCGCCCGAGAAAATTCTTGCTCGGACTGCCATCGAAGCACAGGGCGAACCGGGCGGGCATGACCAGACCGCCGGTAGACATCTCCTGCAACCGCACCTCGAGTGTCGGCTGATCCGAAGTGGCTTCCTCATACCGCGCTGGTGCGCCTATCGTCGCGACCGCGCCTTCGTCGCCCAATGACTGAAAGAAATAGGCGCTTTGGGTGTGAACGTAGAAATAGCGATCGAAGCTATGGTCGCCATCCGAATCAATAAAGCAGGCGCTTCTGCCACGATAGGCGCCGCCCGTTACGCAGGCCGCATGATCATCGCCATCGGTCAGGATCAATAAGCTGCCTTTTGGCGCCACGACGACGCCATCGCTGCCGACGACATCGTCCGATAGGCGATAGCTGGTCTTCGGCACGAGGTGCGCGAAGACGACCGACGCAGTGCTTTTCACCCGCCCCTCGGTCTGTGCCGCCTGCTCGCCAACCACAACCCAGCTCGCCGTGCGGAGCGGGGGCGCCGCACCAAGCAGTGCCAGGAGCAGCGGCAGCAGCGCCAGGCGCCGCATCAGCCCAGCAGCCTCGCATTCACGACGGCCCCATCCCTGGTCAGCCGCACCGCATCCCCGATCTCTTCGTCTAGCACCGGCTTGCCGCTTTCCTTGTCCCAGAAGGTCGACAGGAAATTATACAGGTTGCGCGAGAACAGCGCCGACGCATCGGCCGCGAGCCGGCCCGCGACATTGCGATGGCCGACGATCTTCACGCCCGAGACGGTGACGACCTCGCCGGCGACCGCGCCCTCGACATTGCCGCCCTGCTCGACCGCGAGATCGACGATCACGCTGCCCGGTTTCATGCTGGCGACCTGCGCCGCCGAGATCAGCCGCGGCGCCGGGCGCCCCGGGATCAGCGCGGTGGTGATAACGATGTCCTGCTTGGCGATATGCCCCGACACCAGTTCGGCCTGTGCCTTCTGATATTCCGGGCTCATCTCGCCGGCATAACCGCCCGAGCCCTCGCCCTCGATGCCCGCGACATTCTCGACGAAGATCGGCTTGGCGCCCAATGATTGGATCTGTTCCTTGGTGGCCGAGCGCACATCGGTCGCCGAGACCTGCGCGCCGAGCCGTCGCGCGGTGGCGATCGCCTGGAGGCCGGCCACGCCGACGCCCATCACGAACACCCGCGCCGCCGAGACGGTGCCGGCAGCGGTCATCATCATCGGGAAGGCGCGGCCATATTCGGCCGCCGCGTCGAGCACCGCCTTGTAGCCGGCGAGGTTCGACTGCGACGACAATATGTCCATCGACTGGGCGCGCGTGATGCGCGGCATGAATTCCATCGCCAGCGCCTCGAGCCCGGCCTTGGCATAGGCATCGACGCGCGCGCGCTCGCCGAACGGATTGAGCCCGGCGACCAGCCAGGCGCCCGCCACCATGCCTGTCAGGGTCGCCGGATCGGGACCCTGCACGCCGAGCATGATGTCCGCACCGTTCAACGTTTCGGCCCGCGTGCCGAGCGTGGCACCGGCGGCTTCATAATCCGCATCGGCGCAGGACGCGCCTGCCCCGGCGCCGCGCTCGACAGCCATGGTCGCGCCGAGCGCGATGAACTTCTTGACCGTTTCCGGCGTGGCGGCGACGCGACGCTCGCCCTCGGCTTGTTCCTTGAGGACGGCGATCTTCATGCCAGCGCTACTTATGCGATATCAGCCAGATCACCGCGAAGGCGATCACGAAACTGGCGACCGCGCCATATTTCAGCAACCCTATCACGCCATGATAGGTCGATTCGTGTGCTTTCATGTCACCGTTGCCGGCCATCGTGAAACCCCTTGATACGCCCCTGCTCCGCCATGGCCTTAGCCCGGTCGGGCCGGTTCCTTCAAGTCCCGTCCCGTCCGTCCCGTGTTGGGGCGCTTAAGGCCGCTTTTACACCTAATGGCTATGGTTACTCGCTGGACCTGAATCTGACGACGGGAAACGCCGCCATGACGCGCAACGGACAGCGCCTATTGATGCTGATCGACGAGGAGCCGGCGCAGCGCCGACTCGTCGCCGCGATCGCCGCACGGCGCGGCTGGCGATCGGTGTTCGCCGCCGATGGCGAGATGGCGATCGCCATGCTCGGCACGCAGGACGGGATGCAGCTCGACGCGATCCTGCTCGACCATTGGGCACCCGAGGCCGACGCCACCCCGCTGATCAACGAGATTCGCGCGCGCCGCCCGGCGCTGCCGCTGCTGATGCTCACCGCCAACGGCTCGGTCGCCCAGGCCGTCGCCGCGATGCGTGCCGGCGCGACCGACTTTCTCGTCAAGCCGCTCGCCGCCGAACGTCTGCTCGGCGCGCTCGACGCGGCTGTCGCCGGCAAGGCCGCAGGCGAGCTGCGCCCGCTGACCGAGAAGATCCCCGCCTTGCTCGCCTTCGACGAGATCGTCGGCTCGGCGCCCGATTTCCGCTCGGCGCTGGCGATTGCCGCCAAGGCGGCGCGCGCGCGTGTCCCCGTGCTGCTCGAGGGCGAGAGCGGCGTCGGCAAGGAAGTCGTCGCCGAGGCGATCCATGCCGCTTCCCCGCGCAACAAGAAGCCGATGATCGCGGTCAATTGCGGCGCGATCCCCGCCAATCTCGTCGAGAGCGAGCTGTTCGGGCACGAAAAGGGCGCCTTCACCGGCGCATTCGAGCGCAAGATCGGCCGCTTCGCCGAAGCCGATGGCGGCACCCTGTTCCTCGACGAGGTCGGCGAAATGCCGCTCGAGACGCAGGTCAAACTGCTGCGCGTGCTGCAATCGGGCGAGATTCAGCCGGTCGGCGCGCGCCATGTCCGCGAGGTCGATGTCCGCGTCATCGCCGCGACCAACAAAAGGCTGATCGACGAGGTCGAGGGCGGGCGCTTCCGCGAGGATCTCTATTACCGCCTCAACGTCGTCCAGGTGACGATCCCGCCCTTGCGCGAGCGCGCCGGCGACATCCCCGCGCTCGCCCGCCATCTGCTCGCCCGGATCGCGCAGCAGCCCGGGCTGCGGCCGCTCGGTATCACCGACGACGCGCTGGCGCTGCTCGGCAAATATGACTGGCCCGGCAATGTCCGCCAGCTGCAGAACGCGCTGTTCCGCGCTGCCGTGCTGTGCGACGGCGCCGCACTGACCAGTGCCGACTTCCCGCAGATCGCCGCGCTCGGCGCCGCGCGCCACAGCGTGCCTGGCCCGACGCCGATGGCGACCTCGGGCGGCGTCACGCTGTTCCACGCCGACGGCAATCTGCGCGCGCTCGACGAGATCGAGGCCGACGTCATCCGCCTCGCCATCGGCCATTATCGCGGCCGCATGACCGAAGTCGCGCGCCGCCTCGGCATCGGCCGCTCGACGCTCTACCGCAAGCTCGGCGAACTCGGCATCGACAACGCCGCGGCCTGAGCCGTCCGAATTTTGTCAGGGGTCCGGCGCGCCAGCGTGACGCTGCGCCCATCGGCCGCTAACAGGCGGCGATGAGCGACTTTACCGGCAAGACGATCCTGATCACCGGCGCGGCGTCGGGCATCGGCCTGGCGGTCGCGCGGCATCTCGACGCGCAAGGCGCGGGGCGGCTGGTGCTGGTCGACCGCGATGCGACCGCGCTCGAAACGCTGGCCTTTATCTGCACGGTCGAGCGGATTGCCGGCGACGTCACCGCCGAGGCGCTGTGGGACGACCTCGCACCGCGTTTGGCGAGGCTCGACCATGCCGTGATCAATGCCGGTGTCGCGGGCGCCAGCCCGGTCGCGGAGCTCGCCTTTGCCGAGTGGCGCCGCATCCTCTCGGTCAATCTCGACGGCGCCTTCCTGACGATGCGCGCGGCGTTGCGCGCCATGGCCGGCCGCGGCGGCAGCATCGTCGCGACGTCGTCGGCGGCGGGGATCAAGCCCGAACCGGGCGTCGCCGCCTATGGCGCGTCGAAGGCGGCGCTGATCCACCTCGTCAAGGTCGCGGCGAAGGAAGGCGCGGCGGACCGGATCCGCGTCAACGCCATCGCCCCGGCCGGCGTCGAGACGCCGGTGTGGGACGCGGTGCCGATGTTCGCCGAGCGCGCCGCGGCGATCGGCCGTAACGCCGCCTTTGCCGAACTCGCCGCCATGGCGACCCCGCTCGGCCGCTACGCCAAGCCCGAGGAAATCGCCGGGCAAATCGCCTTCCTGCTGTCGGAGGCAGCGGCGCTGATCACCGGGACGGTGCTGGTCAGCGACGGCGGTTACACACTGTAACTGGCCGACTTTTCTAGTCGCGCGGCGATTATCGCCTCACGAGCGCCTGGTCGCGCAACCCTCGCCAGACATGGATCGCTTGCACCGTCTCCGCCACATCATCGGCGCGGCGCCGTTGCACACGCCTCGACACCCTTCATCGCCAGCGCGAGCGAGCCCCCGAGCCGGGCGGCGGCCGGCGCCTCGCCGGTAGCCGCATATCCGCGAGCACCTGAACGTGGGTGTCAGCCGAACCGGCCACTCATGGCTGCCAGACCTCGAAATTGCCGTCGGGCGCGACGCCCGTCAGCAGCATATGACCTCGCCAATCGACCATGATCAGGTGGTGGCTGGCGTTGAGCTTCGCGAACGCCCGCGACAGGGCCATGTCGTCCGACCCCGCCTGTACGCTCGCACCAAGCACAGGGATGCCGGTGGAATCATGGAAGCCATAAAGCGCGACGCTACGGCCGAGCGGCAGCGAAAAACCGTTCGCGACGCGGCCGACAACCGCATGCTCCTCATAGAACAAAACCGGTGCCGCGTGCGGCTGAACGCCCAGTGCGGCGGCGATCGTCCCGACGGCGCCAGCGCCGGGCAAGACCGGCTGCGCGTGCAGCTTCCGCACGTAAATCTTGTCCCAATAGGCGCCGCTGCGGTGCTGCTTCTCGAAAGCAACCAGTTCCGTCAGCTTCGCTTCGATTTCGGATCGACGGCTGGCCGGGAAGAACTCGATCTGTCGCCAATCGTCTTCATGGAAAACCAGATCCGTCGGCCCGATCTTGCCCGCCTCGACAACGGGCGCGGCATCGTCCGAAATCGTCGAGATCGACGCCAGAATCGTGTTCGGATCGACCAGCTGAACCTTCTGCGCGGAAGAGCCGTCCGCAAATCCGAACAGCGCCAGAAATCCGGTGAGTATCTTCCGCATCATCATGCGCCTCCCCGCTACCGCCCGACCAGCGCCTGGTCGCGCAGGCCGCGCCAGACATGGATCGCCTGCACCGTCTCGGCCACGTCGTGGACGCGGAGCAGTTGCACGCCGGCCTCGACGCCCTTCATCGCCAGCGCGAGCGAGCCGCCGAGGCGGGCGGCGGCGGGGGCCTCGTTGGACAGCGCGCCGATCATGCGCTTGCGGCTGGCGCCGAGCATGATCGGGCAGCCGAGACCATGGAACAGCGCGAGGCCGTTGATCAGCGCGAGATTGTCGGCGAGCGACTTGCCGAAGCCGATGCCGGGATCGACCATGATCCGCGACCGCTCGATCCCCGCCGCGACGGCCGCAGCAATGCGCGCCTCCAGCCAATCGAACACCTCGGTCAGCACATGGCCGTAACCACCCCCGCCATGCGGGCCCTTTTTCGGGTCGGGCGAGTGCATCAGGATCACCGGGCAGCCGGCCTGCGCGACGACGCCCGTCGCGCGCTCGTCCCACAGCAGCGCCGACACGTCGTTGACGATCCGCGCGCCGGCGCCGAGCGCGGCTTCCATCACCATCGCCTTGCGCGTGTCGATCGAGACCAGGGTCCCGGCGGCGGCGAGGCGCTCGATCACCGGCACGACGCGCTTGGCCTCGTCGCCTTCCCACACCAAAGGCGCATTGGGGCGGGTCGATTCACCGCCGACATCGATCAGCGCGGCACCCGCCGCCGCCATCGCCACGCCGGCCGCGGCCGCGGCGGCGGGCTCGTTCTCCAGCTTGCCGCCGTCGGAGAAACTGTCGGGGGTGACGTTGAGGATGCCGGCGACCTGTGGCTGGTCGAAGCGCAGCGTGCGCTCGCCGAGCGTCAGCGCCGGGCGCGGCGCGGTGATCACGGCGTGGAGCGCGGCGGCGCGGGCGTTGCCGCCAAGCGCCTGTTCGAAATCGGCGATCGCGACGGTGCGGCGCGCATCGCCCTCGATCACCTCATAGGCGGCGAACCACAGCATCCCGCCGGCCAGCCGCGCGACCGCGCCATCGCGCCCGACAGGGGTGTCGACGAACTGGATCGGGCGGAGGTGGAGGGACAATGGCGCTACTCCTTATGCCCTTCCCCGGCGAAGGCCGGGGCCCAGTTGGAGCGGCCGCTGTAACGAAGCGAACCGCTCGATCAAGGATCGATGCGTCACTCGATCCTGGCCTCCGTCGGGAAAGGTAGAATGTTTATGGCTGCGTCGCGAGCAGATAGGTCTGGCGCAGCGTGTCGATCGGCTTGAGGCCGTCGGGCGTCTCATGGTGCCAGAAGGTCCAGCCGTTGCACGCCGGCGCGTTCTGCAGCACCGAGCCGAGCTTGTGGATCGAGCCGGTCTGGCCGCATTCGCTGAGCACCGAACCGTCGGCGCGCACCGTGATGCGAAAGCGGCGCTTGGCGTCGGTCAGCACCGCGCCCGCCGCCAACATGCCGTTCTCGACGATCGTGCCGAAGGCGACGCGCGGCGCGGCCTTGGGCGACTGCATCGTGGTCAGCGCGGATTCGTCGAGCGGCAGCGCGGCGTCGATGCGCTCGCGCGCCGCCGACACATAACCCTGCTCGCGCTCGATGCCGATCCAGCGCCGGCCGAGCCGCTTGGCCACCGCGCCGGTCGTGCCGGTGCCGAAGAACGGGTCGAGCACCACGTCGCCCGGCTTGGTGCAGGCGAGCAGGATACGGTAGATCAGCGCCTCGGGCTTCTGCGTCGGGTGGACCTTCACGCCGTCCTTCTTGAGCCGCTCCTGCCCGCCGCAGATCGGGAATTCCCAGTCGGAGCGCATCTGCAGCTCGTCGTTCAGCGTCTTCATGCTGCGATAGTTGAAGGTGTAGCGCGCCTTTTCACCCATCGACGCCCAGATCAACGTCTCATGCGCATTGGTGAAGCGCGTGCCCTTGAAATTGGGCATCGGGTTGGCCTTGCGCCAGACGATGTCGTTGAGGATCCAGTAGCCGAGATCCTGGATCGCCGAGCCGACCTTGAAGATGTTGTGATAGCTGCCGATCACCCAGATCGCGCCATTGTCCTTGAGGATGCGGCGCGCCTCGGTCAGCCAGGCGCGGGTGAAGGCGTCGTAGATGGCGAGGCTGTCGAACTTGTCCCAGTCGTCGGTCACGGCATCGACATGGCTGCCGTCGGGCCGGCTGAGATCGCCGCCGAGCTGGAGGTTGTAGGGCGGGTCGGCGAAGATCATGTCGACCGACTTGGCCGGCAGCGAACGCATCGCGGTGATGCAATCCTGCATGATGATCGTGTCGAGCGGCAACGTCGCCCGTGGCGCTTCGGCCACCGGCGCGTCGGCGCGCGAAATCGTTTCAATAAGCCCCATCAGTCCCGTCCCCGCGTTCGTTATGCGCATCCAAGGAGAATGTGCGGACTCCGGTCAAGAAGAACTTAGTTAACGGGAATCCCTAAGAAATCGTTAACAAAGCGGAACATTTTAGGACGCTGCCCAGATGTTGAGTCCCGACTTATCCACAGGCACCAAACATGGTGTGTGGCGCAAAAGACTCAGAACGGCAGAGAAGCTTGCGCGACCGGCGCGAAGGATCGGCGGTGCAGCGGGCACGGGCCATATTCGCGCAACGCACGCAGATGATCGGGCGCGCCATAGCCCTTGTTGGAGTGCCAGCCATAATGCGGATGTGATTCGGCGTGGGCGATCATGATCGTGTCGCGGGTGTGCTTGGCGACGATCGACGCGGCGGCGATCGACAGGCTGATCGTATCGCCCTTGACGATCGCAGTGGCGGCATGGCCCCAGCGCGGCAGGCGGTTGCCGTCGACCAGCACATGGCCCGGGGCACAGCCCAGCGCCTCGACCGCCAGCTCCATCGCCTTCATCGTCGCCCAATAGATGTTGAGCCGGTCGATCTCGTCGGCCTCGACGATGCCGATGCCGATAATCGCACAGTCGCGCAGCCGATCGTGCAGGCGCAGCCGTTCGGCGGCCGAGAGCTTCTTCGAATCGTTGATGCCGCGCGGCACGCCGCGCGCCGGCAGGATCACCGCCGCCGCAACGACCGGCCCGGCCAGCGGCCCGCGCCCCGCCTCATCGACCCCGGCGACGGGGGCGAGGCAGAGCTTTTCGTGGCGCAGCGACGGCCCGGTCATGCCAGCCGCCAGGGCGGGAAGCGGCGATTTTCGTCGGCCTGGTAGAGGCAGATGGCATTGCCGGCGGGATCGTTCAGCCGTGCCTCGCGCCACAGCCATTCCTGTTCGGTCGGAAGTTGCGTGAAGGTCACGCCCGCTTCCTGCAACCGCGCGACCTCCGCGTCGAGATCCTCGCACTCGAAGAACAGGGTCGGCCGTGCATCCTGTTCGATCGACAGCGTCGCACCGCCCGCTGCCTCGAAGCGGGCATAATGCGCGTCATCGGTGCCGACGATCTGCTTGAGCCCGAGCAGCGCGTAGAAATCGCGCGACGCGGCATAATCGGTCATGCCGATCGTCACCTGGTTGAAGCGCGCGCCGGGGCCGAGATCGAGCCGGACCTTCTGGTGCCCCATCGGGCCGTGTCCGCCGCCAAGCCCGGGTGCGTCCTTGAGCGCCATCCGCACGAACTGGCGCGCGCCGACCACCGCCGCGTCAAGCGACGCACCGCGTGCGAGATAGGTGGCGATCGCCGAAGCGAGCGTACAGCCGGTGCCGTGCGAATGCCGAGTCTCGATGATCCGCCCTGGCCATTCCCACTGCGAGAATCCGGCTTTCGCGTCGAAACAGAACAGGCGATCGTAAAGAAAGCAATCGGTCGATGTCTGGGGCGAATGCCCTTCGGGGGTCAGTTGGTATGTAGTCCCGCCGGCGATTAGCGTGCCGGTAGCGAGAATCGCCGTGTGATATCGCTCAGCAAGCTCACCAGCTGCGTCAAATATGCCGAGATCCGAATCGTCGCTGCTACCCGAAAGTACCGCCAGTTCGTCGGGGTTCGGCGTTGTGACGGTCGCCAGCTTCATCAACCGCGTGAACGCGTCGATCGTCGCCGCGTCGGCCAGCGCATCGCCACTCGTCGCGACCATCACCGGATCGAACACGATCGGCACCGACAGCCCCTCCAGCCGCTCCGCCACGGCATGCGCCGTTTCCGCCGAGCCGATCATGCCGATCTTGACCGCGTCGACGCCGATGTCGCTCACCACCGAATCGATCTGCGCGATGACCATGTCGGCCGGCACCGGCATTACCGCCTGCACGCCGAGCGTGTTTTGCGCGGTGATCGCCGTGATCGCGGTCATGGCGTGGCCGCCGAGCATCGTCACGGTTTTGATGTCGGCCTGAATGCCGGCGCCGCCGCCCGAATCCGAGCCGGCGATGATCAGGATGCGCGGGGTATCCATCAGCTGGCGAACTTGCGCCCCGTCGCAGCGGGGTGGCGTTGCAGCGCGCTGCCGACGCGCGTCGGGCGGTCGGTCAGCTCGCCGCCGCAATTGGGGCAGCGATCGTCGAACCCCTCGGCGCATTCGGCGCAGAAGGTGCATTCGAACGAACAGATGAACGCGCCGCCGGCATCGGCCGGCAGGTCGGCGCCGCAGCGTTCGCAGTCGGGGCGCATTTCAAGCATGGCCGGGTCCTTATCACTACCCCTTCGACATCGGGAGGGGGATGGAGGAAAATCCTTCTCCCCTTGTGGGCGTTTTGGCGCGTGACGGGTCGAAATGCTCCCCCGGAGCATTTCTCAATCATGCCGGGGGCATGATTGACCCGGCACGCGACAAAACGGGTGGCGCGAAGCGCCGGATGAGGGGGCTCTGCGGCCCTTCGCCGCAGAGCGGGTCGCGGCGCGACCCCCAACGCAACGACCGCCCCGCTACTCCCCCTCACCCTCCCATTGTTGCGCAATGGGCCCCTCCCTCTCCCACAAGGCTACAGCATTCACACATCGTGGTTGCCATGTGGTTTTGGTCTGATTCGATGTCCTTGAGAGCGGGAGGACATGATGGAGCAGACGCTGGGCCGATTTGGAGATCGGCGCCTGGAAAAAGGGGGGCCTTTCTCCTGGGTCGTTTGTTGGCG